>CAJWZE010000003.1 GCA_913049845.1 uncultured Cryomorphaceae bacterium | reverse complement strand
AGCATACGAATTGGAACCCTAAATGGTAATATTGACACCACTATTTTAGTGGAACATGATGCCACGACCAACCTCACTTGTATCTCTTTGCTTAATAACAGCAAAGAGGCAATCGAACCTATGAAGGAAGATTGGGACCTACATTTTACCCAATATATTCACTTATTCGTTAGTGACAGTTCTTTCACGCCTTATTTAGTCACCGGCGTTTTATTAAACCGTTATGAAGTAGAAGCTGTAAAGATAGATTCTATTAACTTCCAAAACATTACACGTGAAATAGCATTGATGGCCAAGTTCAAAAACGAAATAAATACCATCGGGTACGATTGGAAGTACTATGATTTCCAAGATGGTTTTATCATCTATCCAAACACGAACTATCTAATTAAAGACAACGAAGAGCGCTATTATAAACTGCGATTCCTGAATTTCTATAATTCAGCTGGGGAAAAAGGAGCTCCTCAATTCGAATTCCAAGAACTCTAAAAGAAATTTATCATAGTTGTTTTTAGATACGGTTTTCTGTTTTAATTTTGCTTATCTAGAATTAGTCTAAATAAAAATAAGATCGAAATGAAAAAAAGATTACTATTAACAATTACTTTACTCATAACCGGCGTTTACATGTCTGCACAAGGAGTATACGATACTGTGTCTATTTTAACGGGTTATGCTAATCAAAGCTACTATTCACTCAACTCGGGAGAAATTTCAAATATCGATAATTCAGATTGGGACATCGCTTTCGACGCAAGCGGTTACGGAGCAACCATTAGAATAAATGGAGCCATTGGAACCGAGCTTTATAAATATCCTGATGGCGACACTAGTGACTGGGCCACTCTTGATACAGCCGGGATTTCGTCTTGGCCTATGGTTTACGATTCAGATACTGCATGGGGAGCAGGTGCCTTTAATACCGGTAAAACCTCTGACCCTATGGATCTAGGTTGGGGAATATACTCAACCATAACACACCACGTTGTAGGTGATTCCCTTTTTGTGATCAAACTAGCTAATGGTACAATGAAAAAATTACAGATTGAATCGCTCGCAAGCGGATCATTCAACTTTAAGTTTGCCAACGTTGACGGCACTAACGAGGTAAACGAGACCGTATCTAAAGGCAGCTTTTCGGGGCGCAACTTTGGTTACTACAGTATACGTACAGAGACGGAAATCAACCGCGAACCTGCAAATTCTTCATGGGACTTCGTTTTCACTAAATACGTAGCGGAGCTGTTTCCAGGAACTTACTACGGTGTTACCGGATTATTATCTAACGCTGGTGTTGAAGTGGCTAAAATGACCGGTGTTGCTGATGTAATGAATACCACATCTCACGCCGGACACACAATGAGTGACGATATAAACGCAATTGGTTATGACTGGAAAAGCTATAACTCAAGTACTTGGTCATTCAATGTAGAAGATTCTTTATGTTACTTCGTTGATGATGTCGACGGAAACATTTGGAGATTAGTTATGACCGGTTTCGGAGGTTCAATGACTGGTGAATTTATCTTCCACAAAGAACTAATTAGTGCAGTAGACATTGAGGAAAATCCGCAGCTGAATGTGGCTCTGTATCCAAATCCAGCAGATAATATCACACATGTTGTTTTCAATGCCCAAGAAGCAAGTACCGTCCAGATTATCAACCTCCAAGGTCAAACGATGCATCAAGAAAATGTGGAGGCCCTTGGGTTAATAGACCATGTAGTTGATGTAAGTGATTATGCAGCTGGAATGTATATAATCACCGTGAAGCGAGGCTCTAGTATTGACACCAAAAAAATAATTGTTCGGTAAGATGAAATCAGACTCGTATACACTTCTTTTTTTAGTGTTCTTTAGTGGTTTGCATCTCAAGGCTCAGGAGATGCCTAACAAAGAATTGGACCGTGAAGCCATTAAAAGCATGTGCGGTTGCTTTGAAATTGACTTCAAATTTGTAGAGACCTTCTCAGACATACCCGACTATGAGTTTCACGACAGATATACGGCCCGTGCAGGAGCAGAACTGGCTATATTGGTTGGAGAAGAAGAAGATAAAATCCAGATTCAACATATACTTGTTGTTGGCGGCGGTATGACCGTAAAACACTGGCGCCAAGATTGGGTATATGAAAGTGATTACGAATATCATTATGATAAAGACCAAAACTGGACCTACGTTGACAATGCTGAAAATAAGCCGAGAACCTGGACACAAAAAGTATATCAGGTAGACGACAGCCCACGCTACGAAGGAACAGCCTCTTGGGTCCATCAGAATGGAAGAACCTACTGGGAGAATTCCACATATGCACCTCTTCCAAGACGAGAGTATACCAAGCGCAGTGATTATAACGTAATGTACAGGAGAAATCGTCAAGAGATTACCACTGAGGGGTGGATACACGAGCAGGACAATACCAAGGTTCTTAGAACTGATAGTACAGTAGACCTAGCCCTTGCATATGAAAGAGGGGTAAATACCTATAAAAGAATTGCGGACTCTAACTGTCAAGATGCCATTGACTGGTGGGAGGAAAACCAAGAATTCTGGGCGCTTGTGCGCAAAGTCTGGAGCAGTTTTTACAACGAAAAAAGAGATTTAGAGGTTCACCTAAAACACGAAGGCAAATCTTTGATAAAAAGCATGTATGCTCTCAACGAGCAGTGGCTTAAAGATGAGACGCGCTCGAAAAGAAAATGGCGTAAAAAGCTCAAATCACACATTGAATTATACGTCTATCGCCCGTAATTACTAAGGGGTTAGATTAGAGGGCGCCCCTAGCGAATCGGGGGTGCCCTCTTTAAATATCGTTACCAATAGTTATGAAAAGAAAAATAGCACTCAGTCTATTTATAGCACTGATAATGAATCTGGATGCCACAGGGCAGAATAAATTGCTAGACCGGAATTTCTGGAAATCAAACCCAAGTATGGAAAAGATAAAATCTCTAGTCGCTGAGGGTAATGATCCTTCTGATTTGAACCGGTATTCTTTTGACGCTCTTTCTTGGGCCATTATAGAAAAAGCTGATTCTAATATACTAGAATACCTCCTTTCTCAGAGGGGGAATAGTGTAAATAAGCTTACCCATGATGGTCGAACTTATATTTTTTGGGCTGCTTACAGCGACAACCTATTATTCATGAAGAGCCTTCATGCTCAAGGAGCTGATATGTCCATTGTAGACGAACACGGTTATTCACTATTAACATTTACTGCTGTGACAGGAAATAAAAATCAAGACATCTATAATTTTATAATAGATAAGGGCGCCAAGCCCAAAACTGAAACGAATAGAGATGGCGCTAATTCCTTACTGCTTCTCTTGCCCTTTTTAAACTCCAACGAAATGATTAACTACTTCAACCTTCATGGGCTTGATTTAGGTGATACTGACCATTACGGAGCAACAGCCGCACATTATGCCTCAAAAGGTGGAAATACCGAACTACTTAAAAGTTTAAAAACAAAAGGAATAGACTACAAAGGGATAGATGATAAAGGCAGGACTACGGCACATTACGCTGCCATGTCAATTCGTGGGAAAAAAACTAATCAAAAAGTCCTGGGCTTCCTCAAGGAAGAGGGGGTAGACCTTCAGGCAAAGGCCAAGAACGGGCAGACTGCGCTTAGCATTCTCGCCCAAGGAAATGCAGATTCTACAAGCATTCACTACCTTATTGAAAACGGTTGCAATATATTCGATCTGCCTATAACCGGCAGATCTGCTTTCATGAGCTTGACTACCAAATGGAAGGTAAAACAGCTCAGTAACTTTGAGCCAACCAAGGATATTATTAATTGTCAGAACGTCAAAGGTGAAACTGCTATTCTACTTGCCGCTAAATACAACAGCCCAGAAGTACTCCGTTACTTATTTGAAAATGGGGGTGATCTTCAGGTTATAGACCAAAAAAATAAACCTATTCAAGAATATATTTTAGAGGGGTACAGATCCCTTAGCTTAGCAGATTTCAAAGCCAAGGTGTCGCTTTTAAAAGAGGTTAATCTCGATTTCAATACCTCCCTTTCTGGTGAAAATACCATATTCCATTGGGTGGTGAAAACATCAAAATTAGAGCTTCTTGACGAACTTAAGCCAATAACAGATAATATTGATTTCTTAAACCAAGACGGACTAACCGCCCTTCATTTAGCAGCAATGACGGCATCGTCTTTAGAGCCTTTAGAAAAACTTTTATTGCTTGGTGCATCTAAAGAGATGACCACCACTTTTGGTGAAAGCCCATTAGAGCTAGCATTACAAAATGAGAAACTTAAAGGTTTCGAAGCTTCCTTAAAAGAACTTCTTTAATCATGCGAATCGCAAAGCATTTATTTTTTTCATTCATTCTACTGTTATTGATTGCTTCGAATATCGAAACAAAGGTGCGCTGCCTAATACAAATGAAGAACTATGAAGGAAATGGTGCCTATATAATCGTGTCATTGTTGGATGAGAACAAAGAATACATAAGGACCTTACAAATTATAGGAGACGATCCGGAATGGTATAACGAGATTGATTCTTGGTGGGCGTTCTTTGGTAAAACAAAACAGAAAGTCGATGCCATTACTGGTGCAACACTTTCTGCAGGTCAACGGAGGGTTATAACTTTCAGTATCAATAAGTTACCTAAAAACAGCTATATACGCTTTGAAACAGCAGTTGAAGAAAATCTATATTACGAATCTGAAGTTGATGTCGCAATTAATGAATTGGCCAAAAAGCAAGAGTATGAAGGGACTGGTTACATTCGGTACTTAAAATTTATCATCCAATAACCCCTAAAATATAGCTTTTGATTAGTCGAAACCTCCATATGATTTTAGGTATTACTATTGCCATTAATCTGCTCTTGGCCTCTGCAACAGGATGTGTTTTGGGGCTCTATACTAGTAGCCAGAATATTGTTGATGTGCCAAGGGTTGAATCCCACCATAGTTTCGAAACGCTCATTTCTGTTTTTGAAGGCAAGTACCCTGCTGTTTATGAAATTCGAAAAGATGACTACCGTCGTTTATACGCTTCTGTAGAGAATGATAAAGGCGATATGCTCAAAGGTTATTTCGACCCTTCTAATGCTGATTACTTTGGTCCAATCATAAGAGAGCCACAATGGATTAAATGGATAACAACCCTTCATCGATCCCTGCTTGTTGGTACCGCTGGTAGGTATATTATGTTACTTACCACCTTACTCACCGTTTTTTTGACACTATTTGGGGTCGTTCTATGGTTCAATAAATACTCTTCTTCCCGATCTATCAAAAGAATTTGGCGCTCAGAGAAAAAACACAAGGAGCTTCATAGTCATGGTGGTCTAGTGGCAACCCCTGCCATTATACTACTATTGCTTTCCGCAATGTTTTTATCTTTTAAGAGCCTTCAAATCATCGACTTCACTTCCTCAACATCTTCAGACGTTGGAGAGCTCAAGGTGGAAAATTTAGGCCAATTCAAACAAGTCATTTTCCCCTTTTTCCCAGGTGAGCCTTATGAATTACAAACCTCCTTAGGCTCTTACAGCCTGACTTTAAAGCCGTTTGAAATTCTTAGTCATACTGCCAACTCTAATGCTACTATATGGCATACAAATAGTATGTTCATTCATACGGGAAGAGGAAACCTAGGTCTATCGTTCAGTTGGATAGGCATCGCACTGTTACTACTATACTTCACTTATACAGGAATAAGAATCAGCGCTTGGCGTTTCAAAGGAATTAAAATTTTGTCGCCTAAACCACATCCGGTACGCATATTATATGCCTCTGAAAGTGGAAAAACAATGGCGGTAGCATACAGCTTTCAAAAGCAATTAAGAAATGAAGGAATTAAATCGGGAGTAAGCTCAATCAATGGGTTCGAATACAAAGATGGTATCGAACAACTCTTTATCTTCGTTGCAACCTACGGCGACGGCGAGGCACCTTCTAATGGGTCAAAATGGCAAAGTGCTATGAACAGCATTCCAAAAGACACATCTGTCCGATTCAGCGTTCTGGGCTTCGGAAGCATGTTTTACCCGAAATACTGCAAATTTGGGGAAGACATCGATGAATTACTTAAGGAAAAATTAGGTTTAACTCGCATTATCCCTATACACAAGGTCAACCAACAAAGCATATCAGACTATAAAGAATATGTGCTCTCATTATTTCAAACATTGAACCTATCTATGCCCGAAAAATTAGAATGGCCTGAAAGCTAAAAATCCCGAGCCTCAACTCGGGATTTCGATGGATTTAATTTTGTTGACGGTTTGCAAAGGAATCACAAGTGTTTTCGACACTTACTGTTACGTGATGAGTTTTACAAAGGTTAGTAGGGTCTACCAAACTGCGGCAATTGACACAGCTGTTACTAAGCTTTAGAATTTCCATAGTTTATTTTTTAAATTTTAACCAAATTTACATTTAAGTACGCTTAGATTAATTCTAAATAACTGTTTTACAGTGATTTATAATCAGTCTAAATAAAAGTTGCGGTTCGACACGGCATTATCTTTCTCTTTGTTTTAGCTATTATAGATATTAATCCCCTACGTCTTCACGAAGTGGGTTTACATCCTTCAAGTGACGGATTATGCATCGGGCGAATACGGCTGCGGCTATTACCTCGTTAATATTGTTTTGTTTGTCTTGCTCCAGCCGTTACTGATGCTCCTCTTTGTACTGCTTTGGAGAAGGGAATGAAGGTTTAGGAAAACTACTTGATAGTATAGGCTAGCCCTACACCCAGCACCGAACGGCTTTGCCAAGCATCTATTTGATCGATGTCACGAATGACTTGGATATGGGCATTCACAGAAAATATGTCCTTTATATTGTAAAGGGCGATGATATCAAGCATAAAATCAGTCGCCAATACCGGACCCAAATAATTGAAAAAAATATCAGACTTCGCGGTAACTGAAAACGCATCGTCAATCTGTTGGGTATAGTTCAAGGTGATCTTAGCCCCTGCCTCCAAACGCCAGGTGGAACCCGTGTCCAAACCAAAAGCGGCCTTTTCTCTCAAATCGGCGTCTAAGACCGTGGTACTTTTTCCAGCCAACGGTGATAAAAACATCTGCCAATACTCAGATGAGTTGTTCCCTAAGCCAAAAGAAAATTGCGCATAAATAGGTGCGCCAAATGTTGAAATGGGCATGCCAGAAGTATCTCCCTTCGCATAACCGGGCGCCAACTGTGTACGTGCGTTAAACTGACTAGATAGGTTCCATTCAGTCGCCTTGGGAGACCCTGTAAGTGTCGTGGTAAATTCGAGACGATCCGCGTTTTTGGTTACTGTTCCAGCCTGTCTGCTCAAACCATAATTTCCTTCCAATAGGTGAACGGTCGTAAAATTTACACCTTTATTAATCCAATTCTCTCGCAACAAAAAGCTAACATTTGAACTATTTTCACCTCCTGCATTCCAATTATCCAATTCCGTAAGAGCACCGGATACGCTATAGATTGCGTTGCGATTAAACACTTTTGTAGTATCTATAGACTTTGCGACAAATGGCGAAACAACAATCAATAGTGTTAATATGGTCTTTTTCATTTCTCTAAGAAGTAACTGTATTAATCAAGGTTAATCACCCTTTTTTTCTTACCGTTACTTGCCACAAGCGGTTGCTTTGCTTTGTGCAATTCTGTGATAATCCCCTTATTCAAAAATAGGTTCATTAATGAAGATTCCGCGTCCTCATATGATTCCTTCAATCCGCGTATCCATAAATATATTTCTTGATTTTTTTTAACTATTTGATAGTCTGTAATTGTTGGGTTCGAAAAAGCTATTGTGCGTCTTAAAAAGTCTGGAAAAATAGTAATCGTTTTTTCATCTATTTTCCATTTAAAGACATCGTCCATTCTCCCATCTATGGAACCAATTACCTCAGATTTAAGGGCACAACTGCACTCTCCTCTTGTAATTACATCATTCATAGCGTACCTTACTATTGGCTGTGTTGTACGCTTCAAGTCAGTTATTCTTGGTATGTACTGGTTTTCGTTGAGCCACTCTTTCTCAATCAGTATAAAATCGCTATTCCAGTGTATGTTACCTTTCCAACAGGTATGCGCTAAAAATCCCTCGGTGCATTGATAAACTTGATCAACTTCAATCCTTGCCCAATTCGAAATTATGTGCTCATCCTTACGTGTTAAAACTTCAGCAACACTTATGATTTTTTCTATCCTCCATGGAATATTCTCGAGACCTGATTCTTTAATAAGTTCCATAATCACGCTTGGCTGAGCGACAATGATATTCGGTTTTAGGCGCAACAACTCCTCCCAATGTCTTTTCAGGGGCTCAAAAATATTAAAATACTGAAATGCAAGTAGCTTACTTCGTACACTCTCATAAAGTTCGCTATTAGCCCTTAAGAAAAATGCAACTTTTCGTTGCTTGAAAGAAAAGCCAATGACACGTATTAATACTGATGCGACCCATGCTGCTCGCTCGCTTTCACTTACTAAAAAGATTCCTCTATTACCCGAAGTGCCACTGCTTAATCCAACGGTAATATTGTCTATCAGAGAGTCCTTTCTACGTCCACTCTCTGCTTCCACCCCAACTTGGAAAGCCTCTTCGGCAGGGATTCCTAGGATATTAATTTTTTGAAAGTTATCCATAAGCAACTTCTTGTTACCCAAAGGCAAATCATCAAAATCCTTATACCTAGAATAAAAGTCGCTCTTTGGCAGCATATTCTTAATGAAATTCCTCCGCCTAATGCCTCTTACTATTCTCAAGCCGAGCTTAGAACGCATTAAACAAGCGGTTAGTACTTCATAGAAAAGTGCAACTATTATTTTAAGCTTAAAGCTCAACTGAATCTCGATTTAATTCCATCAATGTAGAAAAACAATGACAGGGAATTACTACCGTAGAAGGGTGTTCGTTATGATAACGATGCACCCTTTCAAGACTCTTTTTAAACTCCACCCAACTTGAAAAAAACAACTTAACAATTTGCGATGGTAATTTCATCTCAATATAATTTTCCCTTACCCAAGCGGCATCTGCTATTAAAAATACTTCACCGGAATTGATTTGAATTCTTGCTCCGATTTGACCAGATGCATGACCGGGGAGTTCGCTAATCATAAAAGACCCATCATTGAATAAATCATACTCCCTTTTTAAAATCTTATGGTGTTTAACAGCAGTTGATTTTTCAAAATCAATTAATTCAAGCCTATGTTCGAAATCCGCAGGCAATAATGCAGGTATGAACCCTCTTTTAACGGCCCAGATTCCCCTTTTTGAACGGATTGAGCGCCATGCGTTAGAGTCACAGATAAATTTTGCATTTGGAAAATCAATAAGGCCAGCAATGTGATCTGCATGAAAATGCGAAACAACTACAATCGATACATCTTCTGCGCTGTAACCTAGCGCTTCCAGTCTACTTTTCGCATTCTCCTCAGGCGAATGAAAAACTGGTGTTATTTTGGAATATATGGAATATGGAAAAGTTTTAGTTTGCTCATAGAACTGATCATGATATCCCACATCGAATAATACGAGGCCATGATTTGGATGGACTAAAATTCCAATGGTGGCATAAAACCGAATCTTCTCGCGTTTTTCTCCTTGCAAAACATCAGCTCTATTGGATGTGCAGTAACCGGTGTGGGTAAAATGTAGCCTCCACGTCATGATTTTAGGGATTTGTACCAATTAATGAATTCTTCAATGGATTCATCGGTTGATAATAGCGGAGCATAATTCAAACGCTTTTTAGCTTTTGTAATGTCAAAAGTCATTGAGCATGATAGCGTTGATACTGAATATCGCAGTAATACTGGTTCCTTGCTGGTTGTCAAACGAGAGATACTTTCTAGGACGAACGCTATTGTATACGCTGCCCTTTTTGAAATCCTACCTTTAACTTCATCATATCCCAATTCGGTAAGGACCTTGTTAATGGTGGTCCAAAGCTTAATGGGTTCGTCATTAGTGATATTATAGTCTTGATTCAATGCGCTTTTGTCTTCTGCTTTAAGAGAACAATAAATTGCATGTGCCATATTCATGACACCGGTTATATCGCAAATATTTGTGCCGTTGCCCATTATTTTTAATTTCCCTCCCAAATGAGCGCGAATCAATCTTGGAAATATTATTGTATCCCCCCTTCCGACCAGCGCTCTTGGCCTGAGAATAATGTGCGGTAATCCAGAGTAGCGCACTATCTTTTCCGCACGTTGTTTACTCCATGAATATGCATTTACTGGCGGGAAAAGAGCTGTTTCTTCAGTTATGTTGAGTCGATTCTTATGATTTACATAAATCGAAGGAGAAGAAATGTATATAAATCGATTCACTTTCGATTTCAAAGAAACCTCAACCAAGTTTTCTTGAGTAACAATATTTGCTGTTCTAAAGGCTCTTTTCTTTCCCCAAGGAGAGCTTAAACTTGCACAATTAACGACTGCAAAAATTGGAGTTTTAAAAAGGCTTTGCACATAATTAGCATCCATTAAGTCTCCAAAAAAATACTGAACACGATCTGAAATGATTGTTCTTTCATCACGCCGCGTGCGTGCGGCAGCAATTATATAAAAATCACTTCGTTCGACTAAGTACTCTATTGTTCTAAAACCAAGAAAACCAGAAGCCCCCGTTATGAGAATCCGCATCATATCGGTCTCACGTTAAACTTTAAAATCATTCCGCCAATACCAAAGCCCGCCGACGTACCAGCTAACAAACAGGTCTGTCCTTGGGTAACTTTTCCAGAGCTTAATAACATAGAAAATGTCATTGGTATGGAGGCGGCTATACAGTTGCCGTAGTCTTCCAATGTGCTTTCGACATTAACCCCAAGTTTTATAAGCGGAAAACAGCTTTCAAAAATTAAAAGTCCTGATTTTGACGCTTGGTGAGGAATGCAATGATTAAGGTCTTGAGGTTCAATTGAAACTACAGAAAATAGTTCCTTCATGAAAACGGGAATGTTTGTTTTGGCAAGTCTTAACAATTTCTTTCCGTTCATTTTGAACGTATGAGTTTCAGGGGTAAAAGGGTAAAGGCTTGGAGGTTTTTTATTTCCTGGACCCTCAATAATAGTATCATAGACCCCTGAGCTATAGTTTCTTAATAGCGAATTCATAATGGTCACTTCGCTGCCATTTGCAAGAATAAAGGCTGCGGCTGCATCTCCAAATAGCGAATAGGTTTCTCTATTCTCCGGATTTAGCCCATTTGAAGACACTTCTGCTGAAATCAATAGAATGTTAGTCGCTTTTGACAATGCTAGCTTTTCGACCGCTATTTCTAAGCCTGTGATAAAGCTTAAACATGTTGTATCCACATCAATACAAGGAATGTGAAACCGGCTTTCGCTATCCAACTTTGATTTAATAACACTAGCCTGGTTAGGTAATGTATAATCATACGTAGCCCCAGCGAAGATTACCAAATCTACCTCGGCTATTGATACACCGGCTATGTCCATCGCCTTTAAAGCAGCATCGACCCCTAATTCACTATTAGATTCTGGATGATCCACCCAATGTCTTTTTTTAACGCCCGAATAACGTTGTGACCATCCCTCTGGCCATTTCAGGTCGCGCTCTATTTGCGAACTTTTAACAGGTTTAGGCACTGTCCAAGCATGACCGAGAATGTTAAAGGAAAGACTCATTTAGATTTATTTAAATTAAGTTTATCGGATTAGTCAAGATTCTAAAAATGGTCAACTCAATACTTCCAAAGAAATTCCTGCTATCGTATCAAGAAACACTTGCGCTACCTTGTTTTTATCTGTCTTCTTAAACGCTATTGACTGTATTTTATGCTTCAACTTAATATCATTAAATACAGCATACTCAAGGCTAAAGCCGAGTGCTCTGCAGCTCATAGCAAAATTAGCCAGCTCTCCTTCCTTTGAAATTAAGGCGAATCCAATGACTCCAAGTGGGCCGTATTGGGTTTCGCAGTCCCAAGTGAAAACCTTGTATTTTACGAGTTCTGTTGCGTTTAGGGGTTTTTTATTTAAGTTAAATTGATTTGTCTTAGAGCTAAGTTCTATAACCCTTTCAACGTGAGCGGGGTTGTTCTCAAAAAGGTTGTATTTAAAATCAATCTTTAAATTCTGTTTTTTTAGTTTCGAGGATGGACTTAATTGCCGTTTAAAATGATTTTTTCTTTCCTCGTTGAAACTGGCTTGTCCAAATAAGTAAAGGCCTTTGGATTTCAAATCACATACGAAATACTGAAAATTGTTTTTGAATATTTGTCTGTTCATAAGCGGTATGTGTTCTTCTATTGACCCTAATTCTATTGGGTTATCGTCGACCACAAGACAGTCCTCTGCAGAGATGGATGTTCGCGCAAGCATCTGATTTATTCTCTCGTATTTAACGCCCCAACCACTATCGACATGAGTAATCCATTGATTCCAGCCACTGTCTATGAATTCTAAAGCGTCAATAATACTTGATTGGTCGTTTTTAGAAATAATGATTACTTGAGCGCCATAACTGGCTTGTTTCTTCAGAAACATTTTCAAAGAATGAAAACTTCCAGAAGATGGCTTCTGGTATTCATCGACTATCGCTTCCTTATCTTCTTCCCAAACACCTGGAATTAAGGTGTTGTCTAGATCAACGAAATAGCATTTTAACGCCCCCCTTAGTGTGTAGCGAATAAAGCTCTTTATCTCAATTGCTATTTTTTCAATGCCCACCTTGCTCAATGGCATTTGAGCATAAAATCCAAATGAGAAATCATAGTGCGAGATATCTGAGATTATGGCATTGCCATGCAGATCCGATAAAAGTAATACGCTATTAGAATTATCGTATTCATCGACAAGTCGTTTTATTTCCCTAGATGAACTCCTTGAATAATTCTTGTAGAGGTCGGAAAAGATAAAAACCAGAATCGCGTTATCCACTAAAGGAAAATCATATGATTCACTGTAATAGTATTTCGCTGGAATCTCTTGTGCTAAATGAGGCTCAACATACAAATCAGAAAAAACATAAATGTTCATTGAGCTTGAGAAAAAATGGTTCAACTTAAAGTTAGTAATTATTGACATTCTCCAATCAATTTTATGTTTTACCTTGAATTTTGTTATGTCTTACAGGCGCTCTTTAAACTTCAATGAACAATTATTTTTCGTTAACTCCGTTTTTCAACATCGTGATGCGATACAAGTACTTATTAAATTGGTTTCAAGTAATCATCACAGTGGCGTAGACGCATTAAAAAAAGGTATAGCGTTAGTTTCGAATGCGCATAAAATCAACTCAAGGCGAATCAATGGGTCAAAGCTATATTTGAGTAAAAGCCGTGAAGTCCACATTAAAGTCCATAACCAGAATACGGAGCCAACTCCAGACAATCCATTGTTCAATCAACCTGTTAAAGACTCTGGGACACTAATAGAGCATCACATAATTATCGCCCAAACGAATTTGTTTTTACTTGTCAAAAGCCACCACGTTTTAATGGATGGTGCCGCGTATGTTCAGTACCTAAAAGATATTTTTAAAGCCATTCGTGGAATATCATTAATTGGCGATCAACATCTATACTCTGAGGTGGATGCTTTACCAAAGGTTTTTACAAAAACTGACCGAATACAGGGGCCTCGAATCTCTAAAGTTAAAGGAGAGTGGAGCTCAAAAAGATCCCCAAAAATCCTAACTCACGATAAGGTGATTGGGAATATTTGTGCTGTATTAGCACTATCAGCGTCAAAAGCAATGGGAAGAAAAGCCAACTTTATCATCCCTTTTGACCTGAGGAAGTTCGGAATTTGCAAATTCGGGTTTGGAAATATGACCCTCCCGATATATTTGAATGTTCAACCAACAGACTCTTTAGAGGATATTTCATCTCAATTAAACTTTCAAATTCAATACAAGGCTCCACTAAACAATAGTTTGAGTTCACTCAGGATTCAAACCCTTCCCAACTGGATGCTACGCCCTTCCATTAAACTTATTCACCTGTTTTCACGACTCACCGGCTACTATTTCGCTAGTGGATTTATTTCTGATTTAGGAGGCTTATCCTTGCAGCATTTTTCTGCCCCTAACCTTGATGCTATTGACCTTATTCCAGTCCCAATGATAGGCACACAAAGCCCCTATTCTGCATTGTGCTTATCGCATGAAAACGGAACTAGAATCGGACTAGCTGTGCACGCTGGAGAAGGGCTACACAGATGGGTAAAAGAAATACAAGGCTTTTTTAACTCAATAAATTCTCAGCCAGTTGGGGAGAATTTTGTTATGAACAATCATATAGATGTCGTAATCGTAAATGCTTGGTCTCAACATCTAAATATGGAAACGCAAGACTGTTTAACCCAAAGCGCTGTCGCGTTCTCAGACCTTGGTGGTGATTCCGTTACTTTGGTTTTAATGTGCTCCGAAATACAAAAGGAACTTTCTGTCGAGGGCGACCAAGAGGTGATGTCAAAAATCTTTGCCCGGGGTTCTTTGATAACGATGCGCGAAATGATTAAAATCTATAGTCAATGAAAGTTTCATTTCTTTACGGAACAACCTTCACTAGGCTATTCAGGTACCCAATTAAATTTGGCAGAAACATAAGTATTCGAGGTTGGTTAAAGCTATTTCTATTTGTCCCGATAAGCTTGTTAAACTCTGTTTTGGCAATTCCTGATTTTTTCTATAAAGGTCAGCGTCCGAAACAAATAATCTTTATCGTAGGGCACTATCGCTCGGGAACAACTCATTTACATAACCTTATTGAAGCTGCTGGAAATTTAATCGCACCAACTACATATGAATGTGCTATGCCAGCACATTTTCTTTTTACAAACTCCTGGCTAAAACCGATTGTCTCGTTGTTTACTCCGAATCAACGACTATTTGATACAATGAGGATGAGCGTTGATACTCCCCAAGAAGATGAACTTGCAATGGCTAGCTACTGTGCGGCAACACCGTATCTGTCAATAACCTTTCCATTCAATGATGAATACTTTAAATCCTGTATCTCATTAAAAACATTACCGCAGAAAGACATCGATGACTGGAAAGCAATTCACTTAAGGTTTGTGCTAAAGCTTGGCAGAAAAACTCACGGCAATAGAGGGTTGATATTAAAATCCCCTGCTCATTCTTCAAGAATACAAACACTTTTAGAACTATACCCCGATGCTAAGTTTATACATATCCATAGAGATCCAGTACCCGTTGTTAAATCAAGCTTAAACCTTTACACCGTCTGGTATGAAATGCAATCTTTTGGTGATGTCTCAAGACTCAAAGAGAATAAAGAGAATACTTTACTCGAAACCTATAAAGCGCTAGAAGATGGATGGGAAAAAGAGTATGCCTTAATACCTAAACATAATCGTATTGAAGTCTCTTTTGATGATATAAATGATGACCCAAATTCAACTATTGAATCAATATTCAAACGCTTAGAAATAACGGGGTTTTCAAAAGAAAAGCTTAGCACATACCTCGACTCCGTTAAAAGTCATGTCCCGGGTTCTTACCCGGAGCTAAGAGACGATTTACTCAAGAAAACTTTCAACCATCTTGACGCGTACATACGTAAATACGGGTACTAAAATAGACTTTGACCTTTTTTAATTCGGCCAGATAAATTCCAGAATACTACAATAGATGTATAGCCTATGGTAGCAATAACTGAAGCTATAACTTGCTGAAAATCGAACAAATCAATATAATTCATCGCCAAGCTTGATGCTGTCAAGTTCAAAATCCACAGTGACCATCCGTGTCGTTTTCCTTCCTGAATTAACCCAAGTGTAACTGTACCCAAGACGATAAAAACAACAAAAACAGTTCCCGATACAATTGTGAGCTGCTCCTGTATTGCGATAAACGATAAGAGCTGTATATAAAGTAAAAAAGAAGCAA
This sequence comes from uncultured Cryomorphaceae bacterium, assembly GCA_913049845.1. Lineage (GTDB taxonomy): Bacteria > Bacteroidota > Bacteroidia > Flavobacteriales > Schleiferiaceae > UBA10364. Next base: position 61,878 of record CAJWZE010000003.1, on the reverse strand, counting down.
AATTCAACAATGGATTGTTGTTTAATTTTACATTCGGTCTTGGAGATTTTAAGAACGGCAGAATATTTACCAGAATCGGACTGCCGGTAGAAAAGTCTTTTCTTATACCCAATTTGACTTTGACATGTTCAAGTTCTTGTTGATGAGTTCCGTAGATCCTATCCCAAATACTAAATGTCCCTCCACAGTTTTTATTCAAGTACTCAATATTGACTCCATGATGTACCTTATGTAGTGATGGCGTAATGAAAATCTTTTCCATCCATTTTGGATGTTTAATTATATCGTTGTGATTATAAAACTGCACGAAATAATGAACGGAAGAAACTAAAACAAATACCTCAACAGGAATGCCAACTAAAACTAGCGGTAAAAAAAATGGCAACGATGAAATTGAAGAAAACCATGAATTTCTTATTCCCAGTGAGGAATTAAAGTGTTGTCCTTGATGATGTACCTCGTGTATATACCAAAGTAGTGGGACTTTATGGTGTAGATTATGTAGCCAATAAAATTGGTGGTCCCACAAAATAAAAGCAATCAGTAAGACCCAAAAAAACCCCAAATCGTCTGTTAGTTGGTATGGTATTAAAGTCGCTAAATAATAATACCCTAAAACCTCTAGGCCTCTTCCAAGCCATAGCAGAATTTGTCCTGAATTTAAATTCATAGAGACTTCTGCCCAGGGAATTGGCTTATTAAGTGCTTTAAGAACCAATAGCTCTATGCCAACTAACAGTATCAACAATAACGGACCAACGAAAATAGACATATGGTTATTTATTAAGTCTTAAATGCGTTAATAGCGTCTTTAGCTTCCTTGCTCAGGATTAATTCTCCACTGATTGCGGCGCGCTCAGCAAGAAGCTCGTCCCAATGCTCCGTGCCTTCCCAAAGGACCTTCTTGAGTCCGCGCATCGCGGGTACGGATTTGGTTAATAGCCGGCCCGATAAAACTTCAATGGCCGTATCCATCGCTGCTGTATCTTCGAAAATATCGTTGTATAAACCGTTCTGGAACGCCCACTCCGCAGAGCGCCACTCCGTGGAGTTAATAGCCAAATCTGACATAGCCGCCAAACCAAGCTTGCGCTCACAAGCTGGACCCACCACAAACGGTCCTATGCCCACGGCCAGTTCGCTCAGCTTAACTGCCGCGTGTTTAGTCGCGTAACAATAATCCACCGAAGAAGCGAGGCCTACACCGCCGCCCACGGCCTTGCCTTGAACGCGACCGATGATGAGCTTTGGACACTTACGCATAGCGTTAATGACATTGGCAAAACCGCTAAAAAAAACCTTTCCTCTTTCTAAATCCTCTATTGCAATCAATTCATCGAAGCTTGCGCCGGCACAAAAGGTGCGTTCGCCCGCACTCTTCACAAGGATGAGTTTTACTTGATCGTTTTCACCCAATTCGATGATAGTATTGGCCAATTTTGTAAGGACCTTACCTGGTAAAGAATTAGATAATGGATGGAAAAATTCTACCGTCGCTAAACCGCGATCGTCTATGGCTGCATTTACACCACCTTGGTTCACTGCTTCGTTCATAGGTTATAGTATTTGGGTATCGTGTTCTGCAGAATATTCATCAGCTCTGGTTTAGTTTTTTAACCATAGTCAAGATAGTCGTCACAGCTACCACCTCATCGGTGTCGTCGTATACTTCTACATAGTATTTCACGATGCCCTTCGCTACATCGTCCTCACTGCGCTTCTCTTGATCAATCTTTTCTTTTACGGTCAATTTTACACCGATGGTTGCCCCCGGATAGACCGGCTTGGTAAATCGGCATTCATCGATACCGTAATTCAATAATACCGGACCTTTCTTCGCCTCAACGAACAATCCTGCGGCCTTGCTCAAGATGAAATATCCGTGCGCTACTCGACCTTCGAAGATGGTGCCTTCCAAAGATGTCTCGTCCATATGGGCATAGAAGTTGTCGCCGCTCACATTAGCAAAATTCGTAATATCTGATTCTGTCACCGTATGCTTTGGGGTATACACCGTAGAACCAATTTCTAGTTCTTCAAAATGCTGACGGAATAGGTGCGGCTTGGCCTCTGGGCGTAATGCACCTGGCTGGTACTGCTGCGTAATAGCTGTGATGTCGTCCGGGTGTCCTTGAATGGCTGTACGGTACAAATAATGCAATACACCGCGCTTACCGCCCATTTCTTCACCGCCACCAGCGCGTCCTGGACCACCGTGCTTCATAAGGGGCATCGGCGAACCGTGACCCGTGCTTTCCTTAGCCATCTTTTCGTTGATGATGTGAATACGACCGTTATAGGCAGCCGCTTCAGCCGTAAACGCAACAATATCAGAAGTGTTCTTGCTCACAAACGAAGTCACCAAGGAGCCGCGTCCCATAGCGGTAAGTTGGACCGCCTCGTCAATGGTTTTGTACGGCATCAAAGTACTTACTGGACCGAACGGCTCCACCTCGTGGACCTTAGTGTTGGCGAATGGATCACTGTTGACAAATAGCTTTGGCGTGTAAAACGCACCTGCGTCCGTAGCACCTACGATATCCAGGCCTGGATTAAAGACCAGTTCCTGTTCGACCATCAGCTTGTTCATCTCAGCCTCTATGCGACCTATTTGGTCATGCGTTGCCAAAGCTCCCATTCGTACACCCTCCGCCTGAGGATCTCCAATAACTGTCTTCTGCAACCGTTCTATTACGGCTTCTTGAACGGCGGACAACAAATATTCCGGTACCATAGCACGGCGAATAGCAGTACATTTTTGTCCTACCTTCACCGTCATTTCGTTGGCCATTTCACGAACAAATAGTGTAAATTCTGGGTCTTCTGGAGTAACGTCTGGGCCTAGCACCGCAGCATTCAAACTATCTGCTTCCAGGTTGAATGGCACCGAGCGCTGGTTCAAATGAGGAAGGCCGCGCAACATCTGACCGGTGGCTGAAGAACCCGTGAAGGTTACGATATCCTGGAAGTCGACATGATCGAGAATGCCAAGTCCTTTACCGCTCACAAGCTGCAAGACACCTTCCGGTAAAATACCACTGTCGATGATGGCTTTGACCATCGCTTCTGTGAGGTAGGAGGTGTATTCCGAAGGCTTTACCACGGCAGGAACACCCGCCATCAGATTTACTGCTATTTTCTCGAGCATTCCCCAAATAGGGAAGTTAAATGCGTTGATGTGCACCGCTACCCCGCGGCGTGGAACCATAATGTGGTGGCCGATGAAGGTACCCTCTTTCGATAATTGGACGAGATCCCCATCGACGTAATAGGTGAGGTCCGGAAACTGGCGCCTAAGTGATGCGTTGGCGAATAAATTGCCAATTCCCCCTTCAATATCAATCCAGCTGTCCACCTTGGTCGCCCCGGTGGCCCAACTCACATCATAGAATTGGCTTTTAATAGACGTTAAATGCAGCGCCAGTGCTTTGAGCATGCGACCGCGCTCCTGAAAGGTCATCTTTCGCAGGGCAGGACCTCCGACGTTGCGGGCATAGTCTAAAATGGCCTTGTAATCCAATCCTTCTGAGCTCACCGTGGCAAATTCTGCACCCGTGATCGCATGGCGCGCCGTGAATTCCACGCCGCTGCCTGCCTCCCAGTTTCCAAGGATGTAATTCTTAACTGTGTTCATCTATTTGTGTGTTTGATAGGTTCCCTTATGTTCTGGTCTGTTAGGTTCCAATTCCTTCAATGGCTCCACCTCTTTCAAGGTGTCCTGACATTGTTTGGAAAGCTCCATGTACAATTTCGTCCCTTCCGTCTTCCATTCCAGCATTTCATCAATGACTGGCCTGACCACTTTACCGGGATTGCCTACGAAGATGCTCCTTGGCGGAATGACAGTATTCTGCGGTACAAAAGCCAATGCGCCCACAATAGAGCCTTCACCAACCTCAACATTGTCCATAACCACGGCATTCATCCCGATAAGCACGTTCTCACCCAGCGTACCGCCGTGAATGATTGCGCCATGCCCTACGTGCGCCATCTTCTTGAGTCGTGTTTCGGTTTTTGGAAACATATGGACAACACAATTCTCTTGCACATTCACTCCTTCTTCGAGTACAATCCTGCCCCAGTCGCCACGGAGCGCAGCCCCAGGCCCAATGTAACAATGAGGACCCACGATCACATCACCCGTCACATTCGCTTGGGGGTGCACGAAGGCCGTAGGATGCACGACGGGAATGAAATCAAGGAATTGGTAAATAGCCATCTTATGCGCGTTCTAAAATGGTGGCATAGCCCTGGCCAACGCCAATACACATACTCACCAAAGCGTATTTCTTGCCGGAATCTTGCAACTCCAAGGCTGCGGAATGAAGGATGCGACCTCCCGTCACCCCGAGTGGATGGCCTAATGCAATAGCACCGCCGTTCGGGTTGATACGCTCATCATTATCCGCTAAACCAAGTTCACGAGTACAGGCCAAAACTTGTGCTGCAAAAGCCTCATTGAGTTCGATAATGTCCATGTCGTCCAGGGTTAATCCAGCCTTGGCCAATGCCTTCTTCGAGGCCTCCACAGGGCCTATTCCCATGATCCGTGGCTCCACGCCCGCGACTGCTGAATTAACTACACGTGCCAATGGCTTCAAGCTGTGTTTCTCCAAGGCTTCTCCACTGGCTATAAGCAAGGCCACTGCACCGTCGTTCAACCCGGAGCTGTTCCCAGCAGTCACAGAGCCATTCTTTTTGAACGCTGCTCTCAAGCCACAAAGGACTTCCAATGTGGTTTGAGGCTTCATGAATTCATCATTCGTGAAGACTATCTGATCTTTATTACGATGTGGGATTTCCACTGCGAATTTCTCCAGGTCAAATCTACCGCGCTCCTGTGCTCGAGAGGCTTTTTGCTGTGACCAAAGGGCAAAAGCGTCTTGATCTTTACGGCTGATGCCGAACTGCTCCACAAGGTTCTCTGCGGTCTCACCCATAGCATGGGTACCATACAACTCCTTCATCTTTGGATTAACAAAACGCCATCCAAAAGAGCTGTCGTACATCTTACTGTCGGTGCCGTACGCCGTCTGAGGCTTGCTCATGACATACGGACCGCGACTCATGTTTTCCACACCTCCGGCAATGAAAAGATCGCCGTCGCCGGCAATAATGGCGCGATGGGCATGGATGGCCGCACTCATACCTGAGGCACACAAGCGATTAACGGTTTCTCCTGGAATACTCCACGGAAGTCCAGCCAAAAGTGCCGCCATACGGGCCACATTTCGGTTATCCTCACCAGCTTGGTTTGCACACCCTAGTATAACATCGTCAATGGCGTAAGGGTCCACATCGGGGTTCCTCTCTATGAGTTTGGCGATGGTCATAGCCGCTAAATCATCAGTGCGCACCGCAGCTAGGGTGCCTTTAAATTTTCCAATGGGCGTACGGACGCCATCTACGATATAGGTCTTTTTCATAGGTTCCATTCTTTCGTTGTGCGGTATACGGTTCCTTTAAACCATGCCACGCGCTGTCCCGAAGTAGTTGTGATATCTATTTGATAAATGCCTGTTTTGTTAGTCTCGCTGATAAGCGACGCAGAAGCAGTAATGATGTCCCCAGTTTTCACTTTGGCAATGTGGTGGATGCTGGTCTCAATGGACAGGCTTTGACGGCCGCCACCGTTTGAAGCAAAGGCCAGGGCCGAATCTGCGAGAGAGTACGTGATACCACCATGGGCAATACCGAACCCGTTCGTCATTTCTTCCCGAACGGTCATTTTTAAAACGGCAGAGCCGGCCGAATTGGAAGCGACTTCTATGCCTAACCACTTGCTAAATGCGTCATTTTCCATCATATGGCGGACGATATTTACGGCCTTGTCCATTAAGCGTTACTCTCAGTTTTATCCTGCAATACGGCCATTTCCATAGCTTCAATGGCACAGTCCAAAAGGAAGAGGATGTTCCCTGCAGCTTCGTTACTCATCGCATTATTTTCAGCTACGTAGAGGTAAAGTTCGCCTAAGGTATTGGGCGAGCTACTGATCTTGATCAAGGATTCAATGTCCAACCCATTATCTTCTTGGTGCTCCTCATACACCTCCATTCGAGATTCAATGATACCTATCCATTTCTCTTCGCTGAGCATAGTGGCACGCCATCCCATCTTTTGGAACGACCACTTCAAAACCAATACAGCCTTAAGCATACAAGAATGCGTAGCCTCTTCCATGCCTTCGTCGGCATTCATAAGGTTGCCGACAAGATAAGGCTGGCCGTCTAGGAAGTCGTTGAAATTGCGCTGGAAGATTTCCGGGCTCCAACCTTCCACCTCGAGCATACTCTCTTTCAGGGAGATTGCACCATTTCCATTTGGTGTATTCATACAAACGAATTTAAGGAATAAAAAAGCCCCCAACACAAGTCTCAGGGCTTTCCAACTAACACCAAATGGCTTGAGTTTTTTGTAGCAGTTATTCCTCTCGGATGAAGCGAATCATTGTAAAAAAACAAACCCCGGATCAGGGATCCAGGGTTGCTTCAACTAACACATCAAAATATGAATGCTCATATTCTGTATAATTCTGAAATCAAAGATGAATACTTTTTTGAGTCTGATAAGTGGCTGAAAAGCAACCATTTAAAGACTGCAATAGGTTCTTTTTAACAAAATTACCTTTAAATATAAGGCGCCTTTTTCCCAATACATTGAATACGGCCAATTAAGTTGGTAATATCCTATAGCTCCTCTTCTCAGATAAGTATTGCTAGGCCTTTACCATTATTCGATGAGGTATACCGTCTTCAAGAAAATCTTCTCCTTGTGCTTCATAACCCTGCGCAGAATACCATTGCAATAAATAGGACTGTGCCATAATTTTAATGGGACCGCGCTCGCCTGCGGCATAAAGTGCTTCCTCCGAACGGCGCATCAGCTCTTTGCCCAGAACACCTCCTCGATGGCTTTTAGCGACTATCACTCTACCTATGGATGCTTGCTGGTAATAAATACCAGCAGGGAGCATGCGAGTGCAGGCAACATAATCATCACCTTCTTGAGCCCACAGATGCAAACCTTTATCGTCGTATCCGTCCGCATCAAGATAGACGCAATCTTGCTCTACCACAAAAACTTCACTACGCAATCGAAGAATCCCATACAATTCTTGTGGGGTCAATTCTTCAAAAGACTTAAGGTTCCACTGCATACTTACTTGTTTTTCGCGCTAAAAGTGAATGAATGATTAAAGCTATCAAAAATAGTGCGCCCAAAACAGTAGCTATAGACGCTGCAATACTCGTCTCTAATACCTTACTCAATCCATAACCGCCTAAGGCTCCCGCTAAACCAACAGAGGCACTAGCAATCAACAATGGCTTTAGACGCTGAATAAACAAATAGGATGTAGCCGCAGGAGCTACAAGTAGCGCCACCACCAATACGGCGCCTACACTCTCAAAACTAACTACGGTGGCAAGGCTAACCATAGACATTAGACTCAAATTCCACAGGCCTGCAGCGATGCCCAAAACAGCCGCGTAATCTTCGTTGAAACTAGTCACCTTAAGGCCCTTGTAGCATATTATAATATAAAATAAAACCACGAGTAAGAGAACTCCAGAGGACCACAGGGCAATAGGTCCGTAAGAAACCCCATTCACCAACCAAATATTGAACGGGACGTAAGCAATCTCGCCGTAGAGCACACATTCTTGATCGAGGTCAACGCTATCGCTCCAGAAGCTAATGAGCACCACTCCGAGCGCGAAAAGCGAGGTAAAGGTCATGCCAATACTAGCATCGCTCTGCACCCGAAGCTTCTTCCTTAAAATTTCTATCACAATGGTAGCGCCAACCCCAACAATCGCTGCGCCTAAAAACATCCATAGACTTGCCCGACTTTGAGAAAGCCAATAGGCAATGGCTATGCCAGGGAGTACGGCATGCGAAATAGCATCACCGACCATAGTCATCTTACGCAGAACCAAGAAGGCGCCCAAAAGAGAACAAGCAATAGCGATGAACGCCGCAACTAACGCTATAGACAGAGATGGGTTCACTAACGTAAATAATGGGCTAAGGGTAGACGGTAACTAACACCGGTCCCTATGAACCAGCCTGTTGAAGGCAATCGAGTACCAAAGTATTCAGATAGGTTATACCCTGCATAAATATCGAACTGAAGGTCGTTAGTAAGTAGTTTGGTCATCCCGCCGTCGACGTTGGGGGTGTATTGAAATTGGCCGCTGATAACCCGCCAATCCATAAAGTATTCCGCATACGTACTCCAGTTATTTCCGAGGTCATAGCCAGCTGCGATTGAGAACATCCCTTCATTAATGAATCCGTTGGAGCCAGTCATGGCCCCTGCAGCGCCAATATTTGTCCCCAAGCTAAACCGATCGGTGATTCCTTTTTCAATCGTCAATCTTTGCTCGTGGAAGATCTGTTCGGGATAAACGGAGGCATAATCACCTAAAGCTATCCAAGAATTTGAGACCTGGCTTAGCCAAGTTATTTGAGGGGACACATCAGATTCTTTGATCAGATTGTACTTGAAACCAAAGGTTATCGGACTTACACCGGTTCTTCGCATTGGATCATTCCAGGTTGACGGTTGGTCGATTCGTTCGGTATTTGCATTAATAACCGCTCTCAACTCAAAACGCTGATTAATACCAAACCTAAGGACTTCCTCAAACTGGTGGCTATCAGTTACTGAGCCTCCTGGTAAAGACTCTTCTGCATGCGAATACTGATACCCTCCTTCACACTGAAACCAGCCTATAGGGGTGATAAACGCACTTTCTGTAATGTCGGGACGGTCGGTGGCAATAGGTTCCATTAGAACAACTAGAGTGTGAAGTTCATCGGGATCGAAGACCTCTTCTAGTTCTGGTCGCTCCTGCGCCACGCCCCAAAACGATGAGGCCATCAACATCATAATACTAATCTTCTTCATATGGAATAGGGCTTTGGTGTGGGTCCAATTCTGGATTACCCAATTCTTTAACTAATAATTCTTCAATATCTGGAGTAATAACATGCTCCATAGTCTCCGCTCCCGGGTGTATGTGGTCAGCTGCCATACCCAATCGCTCTGTCAAATACAGCTCCCACAAACGATGCAAACGAACCACTCTACGGCCTTCACTGCGGCCTAATTCCGTCAATGCATAACCACTGGAGTGCTCTACAACGAGCAATCGGCGCTTTAAGTCTGTAAGGGCGTTGCGCAGTTTTTCTGGACGAATCGCTCTGATATCCATAATATCCGTATTCGATAATACGACATTCCTATCGCTGAGCTCTTCTTGCTGAAACATCAGCTTTAACACGTTTTCTAGAACGGTCTTCTTTTGGTTAGCCATTGCTCTTCTCCGTTTGGCCAACCAACCCTTTTCTGGAGCAAAAATCAAGGAACCAAAGCCGATAATTGCTAAAACAATAACGACCCAAGGGCCCGTGGGCATCTTAGCAATGACGCTAGAAATATAGGTGCCGGTAATGGCGGAGATCGCTGCAAAAAGAGCCGCCAGTAATAACATAGCGGGCAGACTTTTCGTCCAAGCCCGCGCTGCTGCAGAGGGCGTAATGAGCAAAGCAGCCATGAGTACCACACCTACAGCCTGGATGCCAACGGTGATGGCAAGGACCGTCAAGACAGTAAAGGTCAATCGAATCAAAGGCACGGGAAGACCAATAACAGCGGCAAAATCTTCATTGAAGGTCATTAATTGGAAACCCTTGTAAAAAAGCCCCACACCGACCATCAAGAGCACCGCTAGAGCAGAAAAAACATATACATCGTCCATAGTGATTGCTGCAGCCTTTCCCAAAAGGTACCGCTCTAAACCTGCCTGCTGGCCTTGTCCTGAACGCTGCGTTAAGGACATAAGCATAATACCAAACCCAAAGAAGGTAGAAAGCACCAAACTGACCGCGGTATCACTTTTAAGCTTCGTTCGGCTTTTGATATAGCCGATGCTGTAGTGAGCGAAAAGTCCACTGATTAAAGCCCCCAAGATGAGTAACATAGGATTACGACCGTCGCCCAATAAAAAGGCCAAAACAACCCCGGGCAACAATGCATGGGCAATGGCATCCCCAACAAGACTCTGCCCCTTCAAATAACTGAAGGTACCAACCACAGCCGCCGATGAAGCGAGCAATGTAATTCCGATAAGTACCTTAAGGAAAATAGGATCCATAAATTACTTCTCCGGTTTGTTTTCTTTGAATTCTGGTTCGCGAAGCGGAAATTCTTCGGTACTGATCAAATCGCCCAGCTTAGACAATAAAGTCAATCGACCGCCGTATGCCTCTTGAAGCAATTCTTTGGTGAATACCTTCTCCTTGGGACCGGCAGCGACCAATCTGGTGTTCAATAAAACGATATGATCGAAATATTCATTTGCCGTATGTAGATCGTGATGAACTATAATTACCGTCTTACCCTGATTCTTCATCTCTCGCAACAACTGTAAAATGGCATCTTCCGTTGCCGCGTCCACCCCAACAAAAGGCTCATCCATCAGGTAGATATCTGCCTGCTGAGCCAGTGAACGTGCGATAAATACACGCTGCTGCTGACCGCCTGAAAGCTGTGAAATCTGACGGTGTGCAAATTCAAGCAAATTCACTTTTTCCAAAGCTTCCGTAGCGATACGCTTGTCATCTTTTGAGATGCGACGAAATAGATTGTTCTTTCGGTAGCGACCCATCAACACCACATCCATGACGTCGGCAGGGAAGTCCCAATCCACACTTTCGCGCTGCGGCACATAGCTTACACGCTCACGTACGTTATCTAAAGGCTGTCCGAAAACCTCAGTGTATCCGCTGTCTGGTTTCATTAGTCCCATGATGGTCTTCAACATAGTCGTTTTACCCGATCCGTTTGGGCCTACGATGCCCACAATCTTACCCGTTGGTAGTGAAAAGTCCACGTCCCACAATACAGGTTTGCTGTGGTAGCTGACGGTTAAGTTGTGTACTTCAATGCTCTTTTCCATCATTTTAAAGAGTTTAAAATTTGTGTAGTATTGTATTTGAATGCGCCAATAAGGGTGGCCTCTGGCGAACCTTTTTCTCCTAAAGCATCCGAGAAGAGCGGCTTACCTAAGCGAACGGCACCGCCTTTCTGTTCAACAGCTTCCTTCAGCGCCTCAATGCTTTTTGCATTCACAGAGGTTTCGGTAAAAACTGTTGTCAATTCTCTCTCGATAATAAACTCAGCGGTACTGCGTATGTCATTTACCCCAAACTCTGCTGCGGTACTCACCCCTTGCAATCCCATCACCTCAATAGCGAAAGCGCGACCGAAATAAGAGAAGGCGTCGTGCGCCGTTACCATAGCTCTATTTGAATCCGAAAGGGCCATGAGTTCTGCAGCAAAATCTGAATGTACTCCGCGCAGTTCTGCGGCATAACGTTCTGTATTAGCAACAATAACGTCCTTGTAATCTGGATACTGAAGCGCCAAGAATCCGCCCAATCCTTCCACGCAGCGGCCCCACAGGTTTAGGTCGAACCAGATGTGCGGATCGTGCACGTTCGGTCCCACTTCAATGAGGTCGTTATGCTTCAGCGCACTACTCATAGCATATACCGGTTTGTCACGACCTACCTTTTCCAAGATATCGGTCATCTTACCCTCCAAGTGCAGGCCGTTGTGAAGGACAATTTTCGCGCTATTCAGCTTAGCCACATCACTCTCTACGGGCTTGTAAGAATGCGGGTCAATATTACTCTGCATGAGCGCAGTAATAGTTATTTCTTCCGGTAAAATCTGACGTGCCGCATCGGCCACCACCGAAGTAGTGGCAAGAACTTCAACAGGAGCTTCCTCCTGGCAAGAAGTAAATAAAATAGTAACAAGTAAAAACACAATTAATCTTTTCATAAGGCTAATGCGTAAATATTAGAGGACATACTATGACTTAGCCAAAACAGGGTGCCGTCTTTGGCTTTGAGTTGAATGCTTGAATCGAAATTTGAAATGGAAATCAGGGTAAATTCTTTGCCCAAGCTAATATTAAGTTGATCTAACTGATTGAAAAAATCCGACCCAGCATCTTCCACACGAACTATTCGAAGACGGCTGCCTTCAGAAAACTGCTGCAACGATTCACCCATTGTTGGGGGTATGGCACCATCCGACTGAGGTATAGGATCACCGTGCGGATCGTGGATGGGAGAACCCAAATACGTGGCTAATTTTTCCACTAGTTCCCTGCTTTGCACATGCTCTAGCTGCTCAGCCAAGGGATGAACCTCTTCCCAGCCGAAGCCCAGTTTCTCTACTAAAAAGGTTTCCCACAAACGGTGCTTTCTCAAGATGTGTTTAGCCAGGGCCAGCCCATCAGAAGTAAGCTTCACGCCCCTGTAAGGAATAACCTCAGCGAGGCCTTTAGACGCCAAGCGCTTTACAGCCTGAGTCGCAGAAGGACCCTTCGCACCTACGCGCTGCGCCAGCGCACCGTTCGATACCGCTTTCCCTCCGCCTAAATGATACAAGGACTTGATATAGTTTTCTTCACTTTCCGAATGAGTTTTCACCTTGACTATAAATAGTTTTAGGCAAAACTAAACCTTTGTTTTCACATACGCAACAAGCCCTCAAGGATATCTTGACAGAAGAATGTACCTTGCACTTCGTGAAGCACAACACTTACTTTATTTCAGACCTGCACCTCGGTGCGCCTTCCATCGAACAAAGCCAACATCGCGAACGCAAAGTGATGGGTTTTTTGAATTCCATTCAAGCAGATTGTGCAGCGCTTTACATAGTGGGCGACCTCTTCGACTATTGGTTTGAGTATAAAAGTGTTGTTCCACGCGGTCACTCTAGATTGCTTGGCGCCCTAGCAAATATGGCCGATAGGGGAATGCAGCTGCATATTTTCACCGGCAACCACGACCTATGGATGACGAATTACCTCGAAGAAGAATTAGGAGCTGTTGTACATCACCAGCCCTTGAAGATTCAGTTAGGTACAAGCCAATTTTACATCGCCCACGGCGATGGATTGGGACCTGGCGATTTAAAATATAAGATAATTAAATCCGTCTTCACAAGCCCACTTTGTCAGTGGTTATTCAGACAACTACATCCAAATTTCGCGGTGAGTTTCGCTGCACGGATGTCTCGCGCCTCGCGCATTTCTCAAAGTGACGATGACCATGCCTTCTTAGGCGACAAAGAGCGACAAATCCAACACAGCCTATCGGTTCTTGATAATGCAAAAATCGACTTTTTCATTTACGGACACCGCCACCACCTCAAGGACCTGCCGCTCTCTCACGAACGTAAGAATGGCACAAAAATTAAGTCTAGGTACGTGGTATTAGGCGATTGGATCACATTAAATTCTTATGCCAAATGGGACGGAACAAAGTTAACAACAGCAACCTACTCACCTAAACGATGAAAAAATTAGTTCTACTAGCCGCACTAGTTACAGGTCTATCTGCTAGTGCTCAAGACTACAAAGGTCATTACGGCATTGGTTTTGTAATAGGCAAACCAAGTGGTTTTAGCATTAAAAAATTCAATAATTCCCGCGAAGCCTTGCAATACACTGTAGGCTATAACACAGATCAAAACTCAGAGATCAACCTTGGTGTTGATTTTCTTCTACACAACTACGACTATATCCGTGCAGAGCGTGGATCAATCCCCCTGTATTACGGGCTTGGTGTACATGTAAGAAGTTACGAAAACAAGAGCCAAATATATGCGCGTGTACCACTAGGAATTTCCTACGAGCTCAACGATTTACCACTGGATATTTTCTTCGAATTCTGTCCAGGACTTGCAGTTGTACCGACCCCTAGCTTGGTCATTAACTATGGTGTCGGCGGGCGTTTCTTCTTTGACGTGAAGCATACTGCTGAAAAGATCGACGGAGCGATTTGATTGCAATAGAACCAATTAAATAAGCCCGAACATGAGTTCGGGCTTATTAATTCTATTAGACTTCGCTAATTACTTAGCTACAGCATATTTCTCAGCAACTACGTCCCAGTTCACAACATTCCAAAATGCTGCTATGTAGTCTGGACGACGATTCTGGTAGTTCAGGTAGTATGCGTGCTCCCACACGTCCAAGCCCATAATTGGGTGACCGCCACAGCCAACACCTGGCATCAATGTATTGTCCTGGTTTGCAGAAGAACATACTTCCAGCTTACCGTCTCTAACACACAACCAGGCCCAACCTGACCCGAAGCGGGTCGCAGCAGCAGCATTGAATTTTTCTTTCAAGCCATCCAATGAACCAAATGTATCGTCAATAGCCGCTGCTAAATCGCCATTTGGGGCGCCGCCGCCGTTTGGGGAAAGTACTTCCCAAAACAAGCAGTGGTTGTAGTAACCGCCACCGTTGTTGCGGATGGCCGCTTTGTCTGAATGATTTGCGAGCAACTCTTCGATAGACTTGCCTTCCATATCTGTTCCTTCAACAGCTGCATTGAGCTTTGAAGTATATCCTGCGTGGTGTTTCCCGTGGTGTATTTCCATGGTACGAGCATCAAAGTGCGGCTCAAGCGCATTGTGTGCGTACCCCAATTGTGGTAATTCAAATGCCATAATGAGTAGGGTTTTTGTAGTTATTTGCATCTAAGTTAACGCAAAATCGGCCCATCTGTTTTAACTTACCGTTATATCCGCAGATTCAATTACTATGAGCTCCTCTATAAGCGCATCACCTCTTACTGCAAAACCCCAGTTTTTGGTCCTTGATGCATCCGCAGGATCTGGGAAAACCTACAGCCTCGTTCAACACATTTTAATGAATGCGCTGCGTCTGGCAAACACGCCAGGGGCATATCAAAAAATCCTTGCCGTCACCTTCACCAACAATGCCGCGAATGAAATGAAGACTCGATTGTTGAAACAGCTTTTAGAATTCAGCAATGAGAAAGAACCCGCCAAAAATGAGTTCTTTAACCCTATTTGGAAGGCACTCGAACTGACCCCAGAGGAACTACAAGTTCGCGCTTCAGCAGGAGCCAAGCACATGCTGCACAACTATTCTACGCTGCATGTAGGAACCATTGACCAGTTCACGCACCGCTTGGTTCGCACCTTCACTCGAGACTTAAAACTCGATGATAATTTTGAAGTTCGACTGGACCTTGATGCAATGATAACCGAAGCCCTAGACGCGCTCTACAGCTCACTCGGAGAACGGCCCAAACTTCGCGAAGCACTCGTCTCCCTCGTTCATCACCGTATGAATAGGGACAAAAATCACAATCCAGATTTTGACCTAAAAAAAGAGGGAAAAAATAGTTTTAATGAAGACCATTGGCAGCACTTGGAAAAGCTGCCAGGCCCAAAACGTTTGATAGAGATTCTACAAGAATTGAACGCTAAAATTTCACTCATCTGTAAAACCGGAATAAAGCTTTCAGATGAAGCAAAAAAAATCCTTTTAGATCAAGGTATACAGGAAAATTTAGTACATAAGAAGAATGTAAATAGTCAAATTCTTACCAAATGGCGTAAACTGCTCCTACATCCATTGGATGCTGGCAAGAACGTTTGGAAATCCCACGTAAAAGGAGGAAACCGTGCTTGGGATGACTTCCTGGCCAAGGCAAAGCGTTTTGAAGACGAAAACAAACATGCCTTGATAATGCTCAAAGAGGCTACATCAAAACTTCAAAACTTAGCTGCAACAAAGGCATTGCTCGCAAAATTTGAGGAACTTCAAAAGAGCCAGAACACAATGCCACTCAGCGCGTTCAATAAACTTATTGCTGAGGAACTCGAAAAAGAACCTGCGGCCTTTATCTATGCCCGACTTGGAGAAAAGTATTGGCATTTCTACATCGATGAGTTTCAGGACACCTCGGTAGTGCAGTTTAACAACCTTCATCCACTCATAGAGCATTCGCTGACCAAAGACGAGCACAACAACAGTGCGCTTATTGTAGGTGACGCCAAGCAAAGTATTTACAGGTGGCGGGGTGGTAAAGCAGAGCAGTTCATGAAGTTGGTGGACAACGAGCACCTGATTAACCGTTTTAAAGGAAATATAAAAGGACATGAGCTTTACACACGGGATACGCTCCGGCTTGAACGAAACTTCAGAACACATGGGGCTATAGTCAGCTTCAATAATGCACTGTTCTCATCGGTTAGTACAGAACTCGGGATCAAAGCACACAGAGAAGTATATTCGCAAAAGCGTGTGAATCAAACGCCAAATAAAAACGAAAACCAAGGCGAGGTGCGTATTGACGTTTTAGAAGCCGACAATGCAAACAGCCTAAAAGAGAACGCTTGTGCGAAGACCGCTGAGCGCATCGAAGAGCTTGCCGCTCGTGGACACTCCTTTTCAGACATAGCTATTCTTGTTCGTGGAAATGCCGATGGCAAAAGAATTGCCAACTTCCTAACGAAAAAAGGGTACCCCATTCTCAGCGCCGATAGTCTAGTATTGAGTAACGCACATGAAAGTAGAGTTATCCATGCAGTCTCAAAGCTCTACCTCAACGAGCAAGACAAGGAAGCTCGATTTGCATTGGTTCACGCCCTTGTCCGTCAGGGAAAAATTCAAGCTGATAAAGGGTTTGCCTTCGAAAGAGATGTCGTCGAAAAAGGAATTAGTGCGCTTATTTCAGAATACCCGCGTACAGCGCAACTGTTGTCTCCTGCTGAAAGCCTGTTTGATTTTGCTGTGAGAACATTTGATATTTTCGGCTACCTCGATGGAGCAAATGCCATGGTCGATGCTTCTCTCAATCTGATTTATGAATTTCAGAGTAAAGAAGGAACCTTCGCCACCTTACCGGGATGGTGGGAAGAACAAACAAAGAACAAGAATGTCGAGGCGCCTGAGAGCAAACCGTCAATAAAAGTGATGACCATCCATAAGAGTAAGGGTTTGGAATTCGAACACGTTATCGTGCCGTTTGATATCAACTTTAAGCCAAGCAATACTGAACAGTGGTTGGATTTCCCGCTTCACGAAGAATTGGAAAAAATGCCAATCACATATAAAGATGATAACAAGGAGCTCTTTGAAGAACATCAAATTCAGGAACTCGATACAAAGAACCGCTTTGATTGGATCAATATGGTCTACGTGGCCCTTACTCGCCCAATTTCGGGGTTGCACCTGTTACTCAAAGGCGGAGAAAAGCCGGGTCATTTGGCAAAGGTAGTGCTTGATCACTTGGCGCTTAGCTATGAAACCCAAACGTGGAGTTCTGGTACAATTGTATCACCCAACTCGCAGAACGAAGATGTACCTGAGGCAATTGTAGCTGCAGCGCATACTAGGATGGGTTCGCTTGAAGTCAAAATGGCATTGAATGCACCCGATAAATGGTACGAAGGAGGTACCGATGCGCGCAAATGGGGAACGGCCTTACATAGACTACTTCAATACCCAAAAGAACTTCGCCATCAAGGTCTACAAAGACTTTACCGGAGTGGTGAGTTCTCTGAACACCTTCATAAAAAAGCAACAGCGGTGCTTGAAAATATGGACGCAAAAGGAGCGCTACAAAGTCTAAAGAAGAAAGGTTCAGTGATCTATACAGAAAGGAGTATTCTCAACGGTTCTGATACGTTTCGCCCGGACTTGATTATCGAATCAGAACAAAAATTGATGATTATTGATTATAAAACAGGTACTCCCAAAGAAAAGGACGAGATACAACTGAAAGAATACATTAATCTGCTCTCGGCTATTTTCTCAGATGTAGATGGAGAACTGCTTTATATTTAAATTGTTACACGGTAAACTATTGCCTATGCGCATCACTGCAATATTAAAATTAGTGACTGTTTCGGGACTTTTTTCGCTCCTGCTATTTATACCTAGTTGTACGTCAAATAACATTGAAGACAAATATGGTCCTGGAAGCGCTTGTGACACTTCAGCTGTTACATTTAGCCAAGACATCGAGTCCATTATTGCACAGAACTGTGAGATGTGCCACAATAACAATAGTGCAAGCGGCGGACTTAACCTTGCCGGTTACGAAAACACGCAGGCTTGTGCTCTAAACGGTGCTCTAATGGATCGTGTGGAGCGTCCGATGAGCGACCCGCTATCTATGCCTCCAGCTGGTCCTCTCAGCGATTGCGACCAGAAAAAACTGATGGCCTGGATCAATGAAGGTGCGCCTAATAACTAGCTATATGAAAATCTTATTATCAATCATTACCATTGCCTCATGCCTCTCTCTAAGTGGACAACAGTATTTGACCAGGCAAGGCACATTGACCTTTGATGCCGGCTCTCCGCTTGAAGATATTCGTGCGACAAGCAATAGCGCCACAGCTGTTTACGACGCTGAAGACGGGAAGCTTGGTGTTCAGGTTTTAATGACCTCATTTAAGTTCAGAAGAGCCTTGATGCAAGAACACTTCAATGAAAACTATGTCGAAAGTGAGGTGTATCCAAAGGCTGTTTTCAAGGGGCTCTACAAGGGCAATAAAGCCATTGGAACATTGAGTATTCACGGGGTGTCAAAAGATGTTATTGTACCTGCCGAGTTATTAAAAGAAGGTAATACTGTATGCCTGAAAGCTTCTTTTGCATTAAGTATAGAAGACTTTGGTGTAGGTATTCCGAAGGCAGTTGCAAGCAAAATTGACCCAAAAGCAAAAATCTCAGTAGATTGCAAATTACAAGCGCGATAATGAAATATATTTTTTACGTTTTTTCATTCCTCTGTTCTTTTTCTGCGCAAGCCCAAGAAGACGATCTATTCGACGTTTTTGAGGAAGAAAAACCAAGGGAGCTAGTCTATGCTACGTTCAAAGCTACGCAACTGATTAATGCTTCGACAAACGAAACGCCCGGCAAAGGGGTGCTGCAGTTTATTATGGCCCACCGCTTTGGAAGTTTCAATGACGACTATCTCTATAATTTCTTTGGGTTGGATAACGCACAGGTCAGAATGCAACTTGATTATGGAATTACAAATCGATTAAACCTTGGAATGGGAAGAAGCTCATTTTTAAAGATTGCAGACGGTTTTGTAAAATACCAATTACTAAAGCAACATACTGGAGCCAAAAGCGTCCCTGTTAGCATCACCTTACACAGCAGCACAAACTATCGCAATTCCCGCTACACAGACGGAATAGACCATGCAATAAGCGATAGGTTTTCCTATATGCATCAAATTATTATTGCTCGAAAATGGAACCGAAAGCTTAGTACGCTTGTAAGTCCTTCGCTAGTACATTTCAATATGGTGCCTACCTCCCAAGATCCTAATACCTCGGCTCATATTACGTTGGGTGCACGCTACAAAATTTCAAATAGAACAGCTCTCACAGGAGAAGGCACACTATTGTCCAATCGAAAATTCGCGAATGGAGAACAATGGACAAACCCTTTCGCCCTAGGTGTAGATATAGAAACTGGAGGGCATGTTTTTCAATTACACATAGCAAACACGCGGGCCATGAATGGTCCTTATTGGATGGCGCGCAATCCTTACAGCGCTATTAGTGGTGGGCTTTTCTTGGGATTCAACGTCTCCAGAGTTTTTACCGTGTCGGAGTGATTTAAGCCAAAAAAACCCCGCCCGAAGACAGGGTTTAACCAAACCAATAAACCTAAGCTACTCTTAAGTTACTCTCAAGTTAAGATGAATTCTTGAATAAACCGATAAAAATTTTTACGAATAACCCCGGACCCTCAAGAATTTTGTTTCGTTTGCAACAAATTGTATTCAAATTTATCCCCTGTCTAAATCATCCTAAGGACACTGAATTATCAAGAATTTGATTAAGTAAATAGTGGATTCATCGCCGCTGCCAAAAACCTTTAACTCGATCCCCATAACCCTCCATTTTATTTATGACCAGAGTGATTCTTGAAGCCATACGCATAATTAGTTGCCCAAACACTTCCCCTTTTCACAGCGCTACAATCCCTAGAAATCCAAAAAATAGATAAAATCCGGCTCAATGTATCTATGTAGTTGAGCGTCCTTCGAGTCTTAAAGCTCATTAGAACCCGATAGCCTGACTGAAAATCTGCGAGCTACTTGTGTTGAGCAGCAGTAAACAATACCTCCGCCTCTGCTAGCTCCTCGAAGACGCGGTATTTTATAGCTCCAGATAATAATTGAACTTTAATCGTATACTTATATTCTAAAAGCACTATATACACTTTATATAATATTCTGCTAATCAGTATTTTATGATTAATTATTCAGGCCTATACAGGATATTCACCCGCCCAATTAATGCCCACAGAAATATATATTAAATACCTATTGCTCAACTCCAAATCCTGAGCCTTTCGCGCGCCCTTCGTAAATAGCTTCTAAAATCTTGAGTATGTTGTTCTTAACCATTGATAGAAGTGCCTTGTTTCCGTGAGACAATACTGCAAATGAAGTAATGGCACTGTCCTTGAATCACAAACGAAGGAAAGTGTCTGTATCCCGAACATTTACTACAAAGCCAAAAATTTTAGCTTTATTGCTCAAACCAGCCCCTCTTATTTTATAAAACACTGATTTACAGTTTTTAAAGTTAATTAGTCTAGATTATCCAACAAATAATAAAGAGCGCTCATTGAAGCTGCGCCCATTTCTAAACTACGCGGATGAATGGCGTCTATATTGTCTCGCGCGCTATGATGAAAGTCGAAGTAGCGCTGGCTTTCTGGACGGTATCCAATAAAGAAGTTATCATAACCTCGCAGCGGGCTCAAATCAGCGCCGCCGCCGCCTTTTGCAAACACATGCAATCCATAAGGGCTCAACAAGCTTTTAAATGCTCTAACTCGGGCGATATTTTCGTCGTCGGCACCTACTCCAAAACCTCTAGGCACATCACCTCCACCATCACTTTCCATTGCAACCCAGTGATGCACACCGTTTTCTTTGGCCCAACGTGCATATTCCTTCGCTCCGTCTAACCCAAATTCCTCGTTCGCCCACAGGACGACGCGTATAGTTCTCTTGTTCTCATACCCTACTTTACGAATTAGATTAGGCACTTGCATGGCATGGGCACAACCAGCGCCATCATCATGCGCTCCCTGGCCCAAATCCCAAGAGTCAATATGGCCACCAACGAGCATAATCTCTTCTGGCTTTTCACTCCCTTTGAAATCTGCGATCATATTATAGTTCGTTGCGTTACCTTGTACGCCACAATCCAAATACAATTGTAGTTCTACTTTTCCACCTTGCAACATCGCGCTCAGCGTATCTGCCGCCTGCCACGATATAGCTGCGGTAGGAACTTTAACCTCACTATCCCCATAGCTCATCGCTCCCGTATGGGGCAAATCGTCACGAAGTAAGGTCACAGAACGCATCACTGTAGCCAATGCTCCATATTTACTCGCTTCCATAGCACCTGCCCAACGGTACTTTACCGCACCGCCATAAGCGTTAAAAGTGCTGATGAGGCTATGGTCCATGTACGTATTGTAGAAAACAATTTTGCCCTTGATTACTTCTTCCCCCAATGCTTCCAGCTCTTCGAAAGACCCCACCTCAACAACTTCCGCTTTTACACCTTCCGCCGGAGTAGGAACAGATCCACCTAGCGCGGTCGTAGGTAGGGAAATTGATTCTCCACCTGCGAAAGCTTTCGACCATTCGGCACCACGGTGCCACTTCGGCACCTCTACCGGCTGTAGCCAAGCTGTATCTGCGCCAGCCCCAAGCATCATTTGCATGGTATATCGCGCAGCTTCATTCGAAGCCCTTGACCCACTCGGACGAGGACCTATCTCAGTACAAATGTGATGAAGCCACTGGTAGCCTTGCTGCTCGCCCAATGCTTCGGTATAAATTGCCTTAATAACATCTTTGGCTTCCTGAGGCACTTCTTGTGAAAAGCCCATAGGGCCAAAAAAGATCAAGAGGAAAAGGGTGAGTTTTTTCATGTTAACGTCTCTTTCTGTTGCGCGTTTGTTGCGAAATAGCCGGAGAAAAGGGAACCAATTCCAAGGCTGTTATGTCGGCCACTTCTGCGGCCTTTTGAATTAAATAATCTTTATCCGCCGCGACGCCAATGTCGCGCTTGTTTCTATGCTTTGCATTTACAATATACAGCGTCCACAGTTTTTCTTCCTTCGTGGCCAACATACCGCCATATGAGCCGTATTGGCTACTCATATTTAGACCAATTAACACCATCTGCTCGCCCTCATTTACAGTTTCCCAAATGCCAAATTTTAGTCCAAACACAGAGAAATACCGGCGGTATCCTTGAGTTGTAAACCGTGTCCCTCTGCGAGAGGTGATGCCTGACAAGGGCACTAACAGAAATCCGAAACCCTGGTATTCTCTTGCCGCAATGGTGGCGACACAGATAATACCTATCAACAGGTAAAATCGAAACGGCTCAGGAAAGGCCTTACCGTTTTTAATAACGACGCTTTTAGTAAACACCTGCTGCGCCTTGCATTAAGAGACCGCAGATGTAGGCGCCATAGGTCCCCAAAGCATAACCAAGAACCGCAAGAAGCACGCCTACCGGCGCAAGTGCCGGGTGGAATGCAGCGGCAACCACTGGCGCACTTGCAGCCCCTCCAATATTTGCTTTCGAACCCACAGCCAAAAAGAAATAGGGCGCCTTAATGATTTTTGCGACTAAGAACATCAGTCCAACGTGGAAAATCATCCATACCAAGCCAACGGCAAAAAGCCCAGGGTTTTCGAACACCTCCATAACATTCATGCTCATCCCAATGGTAGCGACTAAGATATAGATGAACACAGACCCTACCTTTGAGGCGCCTGCACCTTCTAAATTTCTTACAGTAGTAAAGCTTAATGCGATGCCTATAGTTGTGGCAATCACCACTAGCCAGAAGAACCCTGAGGTCAAGCTGAATTTAGCAAGTACAGGGTAGTTTTCACCGATAAACGGGGCAATAACATCGCTTAAGCCGTGTGCTAATCCTGTTGCCCCAAACGCGATTGCCAGAATATAGATCAGGTCATTAAATGTTGGGATTTTAGAAATACTCGCGGTATAGGCCTCCATCTTTTCTTGAAGGGTCAATACAGATGATGCGTCTGCACCAAAACGGACATCAATATTTTTGGCTTTAGCCACGCCGATGAGCAGGAATGCCATCCACAATTCAGCAACTAAAACATCTACGGTTACCATCGCCGAGAAAATCCCTTCACTAACTTCAAAAACCTCCTTCATTGCCGCCTGATTGGCTCCACCGCCAATCCATGAGCCCGCCACAGTAGTCATACCGCGCCATATCTCCTCGGGGTTTGCACCTACAATATCGGGAGCAATAACACTAAAAAGGAGAATGGAAATTGGCCCCCCAATGATTACACCTATTGTTCCTGTAAAGAACATAATCAATGCTTTAGGTCCAAGTTTTTTCACCTCGCCAAAGTCAATGCTTAGAGTCAATAGAATGAGGGCGGCTGGTAGTAAATAACGCGAAGCCACGAAATACAATCGACTTTGCTTCGGGTCAATAATTTCAAATGTAGTAAGCAGTGACGGCAGGAAATAACACAATAAAAGTGCGGGAATGTATTTATAAAACTTCTTCCAAAACGGCCGCTCGCTTTTTGAGGTCAAGAAGATCCCACCAAGCATCGCGGCAAGAATACCGAGGAGCGTTGCATCGTTAGTAATTAAAGGGTGCATTTCGTGTGTCATTGTTCGAGTGTTACTAGTTCTAATCGGGCTATTTCGCTAGCTAAGATATTGGAATCAAAGCTATGTGCGCCTTCGTAGGTGTTGACCTCCGGGTGCAAGTTGAATTCTTGTGAATAAAGCGCGCATCGCTCCTGCTTCTTTTCTTGGTCAACATAAGGGTCTTTCGTGCCGAACCAAGCGCTTATACGCATAGCTTTAAGCGCCTCTTGGCTTCTTCCCTCGAGATCAGGCGGCCAACTTCCCGCCCAAGCCAACAAGCTTTGAAATGATGCCGTTGTATGTCCTAAAAAACGCATGCCAGTAGCCACTCCTTGGCTAAAGCCGACCATATGTAAACGCGCATTCGTAGCTTCGGAGAAGGCCCAACGGCATACCTCGTTTAGGTACAAACGCTGATTTTCTATGTCTATGAGCCTGTCCTCCTTCGTCATCCAAGAAGCCCCCACACGCCCCTCGGTTCCTTGTAAGTAAAATTTATGGGCGCCTTGTGGGAACACAAAGGCCCGAGCAGGCGTAACCATACTTCTAAAATGCCGCTGAAAATACTCGACGAGCTGGCCGTAGCCGTGCAACGCTATCCAAACATCCGTGGTGGATTCATTAAGCGTTCCTAAAACGTCTATACGTTGCTTCTGAGGTACTTCAAAGAAAAATTTTGACATTAAGCTCCCGGAAAGTATGGTTTTCGCTTCTCAATAAATGCTGTTGTTCCTTCCTTGAAATCTTCTGTTTCAAAACAATCACCAAAAGCCTGGACCTCTACATCGTAGCCGATAGACCCTTCCAACAGCCCCGCGTTTACAGACTCAATAGCATAGCCCATAGCTACAATACTGTTTTTCGCAAACGACTTCGCCATAATTTGAGCCGCCTCTAGCAGATCAGCCTGAGGAACTACCTGGTTGACCAAGCCGTAACTCAAGGCGGTAGGAGCATCTATCATTTTTGCGCTAAAGATCATTTCTAAGGCTCTTCCCTTGCCAATAAGCTGTGGAAGACGTTGCGTACCACCGTATCCTGGTATTAGCCCCAGAGAAGTCTCTGGAAGGCCCATACGAGCGTTTTCGGATGCTATACGTACATGTGCAGACATAGCCAATTCTAAGCCGCCTCCAAGCGCAAATCCATTCACTGCTGCAATCACCGGTTTCGGAAATTCTTCGATTAGATTAAATACTGTTATTTGCCCTGTTTTTGCGAGCTCGGTACCTTTTTCTCCATTGAATGAAGCGAACTCCTTGATGTCTGCTCCGGCAACGAATGCTTTCTCGCCAGATCCGGTCAAAATGACAACCTTGGTTTCGGCGTCCTCGCGAAGCAACTCAAAGGCCCTGTTTAGTTCACTTAACAACTCCTTATTTAGGGCGTTTAACTGCTTAGGACGGTTCAATACTAATAATGTTATACCGTCATTTTTCTCAATGATGAGGTGTTGGAATTGTTCCATATTATTCTGTAGTAATAGGTAATTCAATAATAAATTCTGTACCGCTTCGCGAAGTCTCAAACCTGATAGTTCCGCCAAAGTTTTCGATTAGGTTCTTCACCATCGCCAGGCCAAGTCCCATACCTGAGCTCTTGGTGGTAAAATTTGGTTCGAATACACGTTCGTGCATTGACTCTGGAATTCCCTCTCCGTTGTCTCGAACGTGAATACTCGCTGAACTTTCTTGCTTATTCACTAAGATTACAATCTCTGTCTCTCGGTTATTTGGTACGCTTTGAATGGCGTTTTTAACAAGATT
Organism: uncultured Cryomorphaceae bacterium; assembly: GCA_913049845.1. Taxonomy (GTDB): domain Bacteria; phylum Bacteroidota; class Bacteroidia; order Flavobacteriales; family Schleiferiaceae; genus UBA10364. The sequence goes on along the minus strand of CAJWZE010000003.1, from coordinate 36,537 downwards.
GTGCATAATACGCGACCACTGCTCCTTATCGACATAAGCGTATACCGGACCCGAGGAAATAAAGCTAACACCGCGATCTGCGTACAAGCCTACAGCTCTATTGGTTTGATAGGAAATGTCAAAACGCTCAAGCTTTAGTCCCGGCATCTGAGCGAACCTTGAAAAAGCCTCAGCGATATGCGTTAGATTTTCAACCTCCTCCAACAAGTTCGTGGCCATCTCGCGCACCTCTTTAATGTCCTTTTCGCGCTCGATCATCTGTAAGGTCAAGCGCATTGGCGTAAGTGGGTTCTTTATCTCGTGGGCTACCTGCTGGGCCATTTCTTTCCACGCGCTTTCGCGCTCGCTAGTAGCAAGCTCAACAGCTGTCCGCTCAAGCTGATCAACCATATCGTTATACTGTTGTATCAACTCACCAATCTCATCGTTGAATCGCCAATCTAGCTTTTCATTAGATTTGTTTAGTCGAAATTTTTTAAGCTGTTCGATGACCCTGCGCATATTCTGGCTAATATAATTCGACAGCACAAAGGCCAGCGCGATACCCAATAACAATAAAAATAGATATACGTAAACCAGCTGCTTTAGGTACTCTATCTCGCTTTCTGGTATAGCGCTGTTATCAACTCGGTATAGTGTTTTTACGATAAGGTCAACCTCTTTGTCGGCATCAAGGATTTCGCTCGTACTGATTAACAAATCTCCGGAATCATCAACCTTCCGACCCAAAGGAGTTCTTCTACCATCCTTCGAAAATTCATTCAGGCGCTCTTGCAATACCCCCTGGTTTTCTAGAGCATTAACGGAAGCCGCGATGCGCTCACCCATAGGATGGTATATGGCTAAATCTAATTTGTGTACGGAGCCAATTTCGTTCAATCGCTCGTTAAAGAGCGAGGACCATTCATCGTAGGATCTCGGGACACTGTCTTGACCGGAGATGACGTATTCAATATGGCTAATGATAGCGCGTTCTTTGCGCTCCAATCGCTGTAGGTGGTAGTTCGTAGTTTCTTCTTGAAAGTGAAACAAGCTGAACGCCCCTGTAAGCAGAAATGCCAACAGCAGGTTCAACATCATGAACAAGAATGTACGTACTCGAAGAGTTAGAAAACGCATATCTCGAATTTAGGGATTTCACGCCTAGACCCGGTAGTTTATGTGCGATTTATGTAAATTTTTCGCGGAGCGACTTCTTGGAAATAATGACTTTTCCTCCTAGTTTAACGCTCTTTTCTATCCTTTCTTAAAAGGGCGCTGTTCAGGAGCTTTTAAAATGTCGAAGAGCTCCATTAATTCAGCAATGCTAATGAATTCCTTCTCGAAAATTTCCGAGTGGGTCGTGTTTCAACGGTTTAATGGTATAGTTAGGCCAATTTAAGTCAAAATGTATTTGTCTCAATTGAATTCAAAATTTGGTCTTAGGAGAGACAAAAAACCCCCTTCAGCGCATTGCCAAAAGGGGTTCTATTTGGTTTTCACAGGGATTATTATCCAGCGAGAGCGTCTGCACCACCAACAATCTCCAAGATTTCGTTGGTAATCGCGGCCTGACGTGCTTTGTTATATTCTAGTTTAAGGTCGCCCTGAAGTGCTTTCGCATTATCTGTTGCTTTGTGCATCGCCGTCATACGAGCGCCGTGCTCAGAAGCATTAGCGTCCAGCAATGATGCAAAAAACTGCGTCTTTAACGATTTAGGAATCAAGTCTTCGAGTATCTCTGATTTCGTTGGCTCGTAGAGGTACTCTGTAGTGTCTACTGGGCCGTCTGCCTCCATAGAAATCGGAAGCATCTGCTCTGAAGTAGGCTCTTGAACTGCTGCGTTACGGAACGCATTGTATACCAAAACTACTTTGTCAAATTCTCCAGCTAAGAAGCCGTCCATTAGCTTGTGTGCATATTCTGACGCTGCCTCAAAACTAATGTTGGCCCAAAGCTCAGAATTACGCTCTACAAGGCGTACATCGTCTTTAAATGCGTCGCCTGCCTTCTTGCCAATCGCTACAATGCTGAAGTCATCGTTGCTGTCGGTCATCAAGGCTTTGGCCTTTTTCACCACGCTAGAGTTGAACGCTCCGCAAAGACCTCGGTTTGAGGTAATAACAACCACACGCGTGCGGTTAGTTTCACGAAAAACACTGTACGCGTTTTCACTGCTGTCGAGTGTAGAAGAGGCTTTTTGTAGAATTTCGGTCAATTTGGACGCATATGGACGCATTTGTACAATTGCGTCTTGCGCCTTCTTCAACTTGGCAGCACTCACCATCTTCATTGCTGAAGTGATCTTCATTGTGCTGCCAATAGAAGTGATTCTAACTCTTAGCTCTTTTAGATTCGCCATATCTGGGAATATTTAGACGCTGCACCAAGGCGCAGCGCTAAGTTTCTTTTTATACTTCATACGTTGGTAAAACCTCAGCAACAGAAGCTTCGATTGCCGCGATCTCAGCATCTGTCCACTTACCCGCTGCAATGCTATCAAACGCGGCTTTCTGGTTTGCTTCCATATACTCAATAAGTGCTACTTCGAAAGCCTTCACCTTGTTTACTGGCACCTTATTCAATTTACCTTTCGTGCCTACGTAGATAATTGCCACTTGGTGTGCTACAGACATTGGAGCATTTACACCTTGCTTCAAGATCTCTACGTTACGCTCACCCTTATTAATTACCGCCATAGTAGCAGCATCAAGATCAGAGCCGAATTTCGCAAATGCTTCAAGCTCACGGTACTGTGCTTGGTCAAGCTTCAATGTACCAGATACCTTTTTCATTGGTTTAATCTGAGCAGAACCACCAACACGAGATACAGAGATACCAACATTAATCGCCGGACGTACCCCTGAGTTAAACAAATCAGCCTCCAAGAAGATCTGACCGTCCGTAATAGAAATTACGTTAGTAGGAATGTAGGCAGATACATCACCAGCTTGTGTTTCGATAATAGGAAGTGCCGTCAATGAACCACCACCTTTCACCTTGCTTTGCAAAGACTCAGGAAGATCATTCATCTGAGCAGCAATTGTGTCATCAGCAATGACTTTCGCAGCACGCTCGAGCAATCTTGAGTGCAAGTAGAATACATCACCTGGGTATGCCTCACGGCCCGGTGGACGGCGTAGTAGAAGGGACACCTCACGGTAAGCAACCGCTTGCTTACTTAAGTCGTCATAAATAATCAAGCCTGGACGGCCCGTGTCACGGAAGTATTCACCGATCGCCGCACCTGCAAATGGTGCGTAGAACTGCATCGGAGCTGGATCAGAGGCGTTCGCAGCGACAATCGTAGTGTACTGCAACGCACCTGCATCTTCCAATGTCTTAGCGATACCCGCAACAGTAGAACCTTTCTGGCCTACAGCAACGTATATACAGTATACAGGCTCACCTTTGTCGTAGAATTCCTTCTGGTTAATGATGGTATCAATTGCAACAGTTGTCTTACCTGTCTGACGGTCACCAATAATCAACTCACGCTGACCGCGACCAATAGGAATCATTGCGTCAATAGACTTGATACCTGTCTGCATCGGCTCGTTTACCGGCTGACGGTAGATAACACCAGGAGCCTTGCGCTCTAACGGCATCTCGTAGGTTTCGCCCTGGACAGGTCCTTTACCATCGATAGGGTTACCGAGTGTGTCTACTACACGACCAACCATTCCCTCGCCTACATTGATAGAGGCAATAGTGTTGGTACGCTTTACTGTAGATCCTTCCTTGATGTCTGTAGAAGGTGCAAGCAATACGATACCCACATTATCTTCTTCAAGGTTTAATACGATACCTTTTTGACCGTTTTCAAATTCTACCAACTCACCAGACTGAGCGTTAGTTAAGCCGTAAGCGCGTGCAATACCATCGCCTACTTCCAATACAGTGCCTACCTCCTGAAGGTCTGCACCTGATGCCATCCCTGATAGTTGTTGTTTGAGAATTGCTGAAATTTCAGCTGGATTTACTTCTGCCATGATCCTTTATATTAAGGCTTTGTTTTTCTTAAAATTTCGTCTCGTAAGACGTGTCAATTAGTTGGTTTCGCAAGGCTCTCAGCTTTCCAGAAACCGTGTTGTCGATTTGATACCCCCCCACAAACAACTTCATGCCGCCGATGGTAGATGCGTCGATATACTCTTTTAGTATCACCTCTTTACCCAACTGAGTTTTAAGCGATGATACCAACTTTTCTTTGTCGGTATGGGTCAGTGCTACTGCAGTAGTAACTTCTGCCTCAACGATGCCCTTGTGCTCGAGCACATCCGCTTCAAACTTTTCACAAATCGCGGTTAAAATAGACTCGCGACCGTTTTTCGTAATCAATGAAACAAACCCCTCAAAAATTGGCGAGAACGCTCCCTTGAACACTTCATTAAGGATGGCTTGCTTTTTATCCGTTTTCACAATAGGACTTGCCAATAACAGCTCTAGGTCTCTCGAGCCTGAGACTGCCGCTTTTAGCGTAGCTACATCAACACTCACTTTGTCTAGCTCGTTTTTTTCAACAGCCAATTCAAGCAAGGCCTTGCTGTAACGGGAAGCAACTCTTGGATAATTCATATACCCTTCCTTAGTTGATTTTAACTTCGTCAATCATCTTGCTGATCATCGCTGTTTGCTTGTTCTCTGCGCTCAACTCTTGTCCAAGAACTTTTTCAGCAACCTCGATGCTCAAAACCGCCGCTTGATTCTTCAGCTCTGCAACAGCAGCCGCTTTTTCCGCTTCAATAGCTGCTTTGGCAACAGCAACAGTCTTCTCTGTCTCTACAGCGGCCGTTTCCTTAGCTTCTGATACAATGTTGTTTTTCATATCGCGCGCTTCTTTCAAAATCCGCTCACGCTCCTCACGCGCTTCTTTCAAAATAGCTTCGTTACTCGCTTGCAACGACTCCATTTCTTGACGCGCCTTTTCAGCTTGTTTCAAGGCTCCTTTAATTGATGCCTCTCTCTCATTGACCGCCTCTAATATTGGTTTCCAAGCAAATTTTCTTAAAACAAAAATTAGCGTAACAAAAACCAACGTCTGCCAAAAGAACAGTCCAACCGAAAAATCGTTAATTAGCTTATCCATAAATTTTTGATCTAAATCAAATTATACAATGGGTAATAAAGATCAGCTCGACCAATCGTCGAGCTGACCCTCTTGATTCTTACTTTGCAAAAAGCGCGGCGAAACCGATACCCTCGATAAGAGCCGCAGCAATAAGCATTGCAGTTTGAATTTTTGCAGTAGCTTCTGGCTGACGAGCAATAGCTTCCATTGCTGAACCACCAATTCTACCGATACCTAAACCGGCGCCAATTACAATCAAGCCAGCACCAACAATTTCAGGGATTTCCATAGTATATTTAGTTTAATTAATACTCATTTTTAATGATGATCATGCTCCTCCACTGCTGATCCAAAATACAGCGCAGCCAACATGGTGAAAATATATGCCTGAAGGGCCGCGACTAGAAGCTCTAGAAGTGACAAAACAAGTGTCAGCCCAAAGAATGCTGGCGAAACTAACCAGCTTCCGAAAACAAAAATTAATCCGATTATGCTCATTAAAACAACGTGTCCTGCAAGCATGTTTGCATACAAACGTATCATTAATGAAAACGGTTTGACAAATAAACCTATAAGTTCAATAACTGCCATCACCGGCTTCAATACCACCGGAACCCCGGGCATCCAAAAAATGTGCATCCAATAATCTCTTTTGCCGGAAACCTGAGTTATGATGAAGGTTATCAAAGCCAAAGAAAAGGTAATGGCAATATTGCCTGTAACATTTATGCCCAAAGGCGTCATTCCGACAAGGTTCAGAAACCAAATAAAGAAAAATACGGTGAGCAAATAGCTCATGTATCTCTTGTAGTGCTTTTCGCCAATGTTCGGAATTGCTATTTCATCTCTTACATAGATCACAATGGGCTCCAAGAACCTTCCTGCTTTCTTTGGGGTCTTGTTCGGTCCGTAGGATTTCGCCATGCGACCAAACAAGACAACCATAAATACCGCCATAACCAAAATCATGAAAACATTCTTAGTGATTGAAAAATCAAGCGGCCTCGGATTAATTGGGTGATCGTGCTTATCAAAATTTAGTGAGCCATTAGCGTCTGTCTTATATACCTTATTATGGTGCATTACATAGTAACTACCATTTGCTTCAGCGATACTGTGGCCATGATCAAATTTTGAGGAGCTAAATATTTTCAAGCCATCGTCCAAAAGAATCACTGGAAGAGGAAAACTTACTCCTTCAGTAACGTGGAATTCATAAGAGTCCGCTAGGTGATGCTCAATAGTCTCTTTTACAACAGATTTGATATCAGAATCATCACCTTGTGAATCATGAGTATCCGCATGATCGCCGTGAAGATTAGGCTCTGCGTGAGCGTTGTGTTCCACGTGTTCTTCTTCTTGGTGAATTTCTTCGTGACCGTAGTCTTGCGCGAGCACCGGTGTGTTAATGAGTAACAACCCTGTAAAAACGAATAATGCAGTAATCCTAGATATCATACAAAGTAAATTACGTGGCTGTCGTTTAGCGTCGTAAAATCGGGCCAAAATTAATACACAAAACCGACCCTTAAAAAGAAATAGTATGTTTTATTTAAGGTCTAACGGAGTTTACTAACTTGCCGGCAAAGAAGCGCTGAAAACGGGGGTGTATAGATTAGTTTACTGTTCCTGATTTAGCGCCTTGATTATAGAAGCAGTTTCTATAATAGTCGAGAGCGCATAGGGTACAAAAAACACAGTAAATTCTTCTGTGGTGATAAGGCCATCGGCGCGAAAATGTGCATTAAAAATAAGGAAGTATAAGCTAAATTTTACTCCACTACCAATCATAAAAATAAAGCCAAGTTTCTCTGCGTGGTTAGTTCTTAATCGAAGAATCAACAAAAAAAATACTGCCGCCAATATAAAGTTCATGAGATAAGCTGTAAAAAGCAGGGGGTGGCCAGTTAAAGCCAATAAATTCTGAATAACATAAGCGGCAATTCCTGAACCGAATAAAACCAACAAGGACTTTCTTTCTAGTGCCGAGAACATTAGTTCTTAGGTAATTCTTTGATGAGCTGGTAAAACGAAATAGCAACCGCCCCTAAAACGCAGGCCATAGTATACCAATTCTTGTCAGCAGGGTATTTTGTATCAAGATATTTACCGAGCTCCGATCCGGCATAGATGAGCACCGCCATTTGCGCCCCAAGGGATCCAAAGCGCAAAAATTTACGTTCATTTTTATCAGGAGGATTAGCCATTTCGGCCTAGGTTAGGCGGTCTTCGTTGCGGCTGAATCTGCTTCGCCAATCTTTTTCATTACAGCACCCATGCTTACAGCACCGTTGATTGAAGCACCCGGCTCTACGGATAGTTTCTCGGTCTGTACATTTCCTTCTACCTTGGCTGAAGCACTCAAAGAAAGGGTTTGTGCGACTTTAAGAATGCCCTTCAGCGAGCCAGCAATAGCTGCGTTTTTACAGTCAACTTCGCCTTCAACAGCGCCGTGTTGGCCAACAACTAGTTTGCCGCTTACTTTCACATTGCCTTTGATGGTTCCATCAACACGAATGTCGCCATCAGTCTGCACGTCGCCCTCTATAGCGGTACCTGCTAAAATTCTATTTGAAGCCTGGGCTTGTTCTGGGTTTTTCTTTGATGATGAAATCATAGCTCCTTGAAGTATTGAATGTAATCTTTAAGCACCTTGTCTCGGTACACTTTGCCAAAGTTCGGATTATTTATGTAAAAAACCTCACTTAATCCTATTGGATAGTATTGTTTGATGTTCGAACCCTGTGATTCGTAGCTGTTTAGCCACACGACTGCCTTAGCTTTCGAGCGCAGCCCGCTAATGATAACAAGTTGTGTGTTTTGATCGTAAAAAATGTTTTGAATCCGGAGGTTGTCGAACTTAAAATTCTCTTTATTAAAGTCCGCAAGGGTGTTTCTTAAATTGTTGATGTCCGAATTCTGTGCGGGAATGGCAAAGATAATTTTATGCGGCGCTTTGGGTTGATCGTCAAATTTGACGCTTCGAACGCGAAGGTCACCGCTACCCTTAGAATTTTCGTCGCCTTTATTGTCGTCTTGAAGGAGCGCCAATATTTGAGTTGCTCGAACCGCCTCGTCGCTTCCAGCGAAATCTTTGACTACCTTTTTGAGTTGATCGACAACCGCCACGCCGTTCTCTTTAAGTCCGAAAACATAAGCTTCTAACAAGGCTGTCTTAGGTAATAGTTGACTTTCAGGAAACTGCGATTTGAATGCAGCAATGGCTGAACTAGCGGTTTTGTAATACCCGGAGGTATATGCTAAATAGGCTTGATCATAGGCTTTTTGTTCTGCCTCTGGAATCTCTGGCCCCTTTCGATCACCACGAACTAATCCTGCGTATGGGCTGCTTGCATATTGCGATAAAAGGATTGTTTTTGCTGTATTTTGCGCGTCCTTTTCCTCTAAAGAGCTGTAAAGTAAATACCTCCCATACCACACTTTTGCTGTGGGCGTGGCGGCGGTAAATTCATTTAAATATCTGCTCCACGTTTCTTCTGCCGAAGTAAAATCCTTAAGTCCGTCTTTATACACAAAGCCTAATTCTGCCAATGCGCTTGCCTCCTTGCGAAGGCTTTCTATCAGATCGGCTTCGTCTTTTAACACGCGAGCTAAGTAATACTCTACGCTATTGTCGTTGTTCGGGAGCAATTCTTCGTTTTGTGAAGTAGAGTCTTGGTCGTTTATGGCAAGGTCAACATCGCCAAAACCGTCCACGGGCTTGTCTTTTTGTCGCCAATGATCTTCAAGGACCCTGTCGCCCCAAGTTCTTTTGAAGGCCGCCAAGCCCGACACGCGAATAGTCGGGTTGTAGAAGTACCATTTTCTAGAACCCTCTCCTGCAACTGGTCCAGCGTCGGCCAAAGCGGCATTCTGAGCCGCGTTCAAAGCGGCAATCTCGACCTGTCTTGCCGCTTCTTCTTCACGTCTCTTTTTCTCTTCGATAAAGTCTTCAAATTTCTTTCGCAGCTCGGCCTCGCTAATGCCATACATAGCCTGAAGACTGTCTTGAAGTTTAACCTCATCATAATGAAGAACGAGTTCACCTAAGACCTCAACGCGTTCTTTCAGGGTATCTGTCCCTGGATATCCCGGCGGTAAAACCGCCAATGCGCTGTCGTAATAGCCTTTTGCCGATACAAATTCTCTAAAATCAAACTCAACACCGGCGAGCCTTAAATAACTCTTGCCCTTCTGCTTTTGGTTGTTGACGGACGATAAAATTGACCTCCGCAGAAGCGACTCCCCTTCAAAATAGAGATCTAATTCCAATTCTTTTAACGCCCAGACATAATAAATCTGGTCTCTGTAAGCGATGTTCTTGTCGTCTTTGAGCATCTTACGCAACTCCTTTTCTATGATGGAGATATCTTCCATGTAGACGTCAAAGTTTTCGGCACGCTTTATTTGCGCTGAAAAAGCAATGTCATAATTGCTTGGGTGCAAATGCAACACTCGCTCATAGGCCATCGCACTTTCATATCCCATCCCAAGCTTGGCGAGCAACTGGGCGTTGATGTAAGCCAGTCGAACGCGCTCTTCCCGGTTTTCGGCTGTCTCAAAAGCAGCCGAAACCCAGTTCTGAGCATCTTCTAAATTACCCGACTCAAAGTGGTAAAACGCATATCCCTTCTGGGCAGCGTGCAGCAAGTCCTTTGGTAATTTTTTCGTGTAGATATCATCCAATAGGTTCTCCGCCGCAAAGGCATTGCCCATTCGAATGTGTGTTTGTGCAGCGAGTAGTCTTGCCCAAAAGACCTCTTCTTTGGCCATTTCAATGCCGCTGAATTGGTCTATGATGTAAGCGGATGCCTCCAGGGCTTGAATGAACTCATATTTGTAGAACCTGCTTCGTGCAATGAGCAGGTAAGACTTAACTACGTAGGGATTTCGCTGGTTCCCGGAGAAGACCATACTGTGGCCTTTGATTACCTTCGCGCTCTTTTCAAGCGCCCTATCCATCTTGGCAAAAAGCGACACTGCCTGCTTGTCATCCGGCCAGTAGTAAAGGGGCAGAATATCTTCAAAGTCTAATTTTTCTGTTTTCTCAAAACCGTCTACCGCCTCGTCAAAGGCCTCCATACCGTTAAAGTAGGCATTATAATGTCCTGTTGTTTCGTGGTATTTCCGATTCACCCACTTGTCTTTAGTCGTTGAACAACCGGTGAACAGTATAAGGCTTAGCAAAAAAAGAAATGGTCGAAAGTGATGCATAGGTCTAATAACGTGCTAAAATTATTTTATTTCATAGCAAGAGAGAAATTCATAGTGCGATATTTGTCAGAAGAATGGGAAAAGATTTAAAAAACGAAACAAGAGTGCAGCGTTGGAGGAACAAATTCCGCTTCGTAATCCTAAACGATGACACGTTTGAGGAGCTTTTGACATTAAAACTAAGCCCTCTAAACATCTTTGTGTTTTCCGTAGTCACTATTGTAAGCACCATTGCGCTAACAACCACGGTAATTGCCTTTACTCCTTTGAAAGAACTCATTCCGGGGTACGCTTCCTCAAAGCTGCGTCGTGAAGCTATTGAGCTAGCCCTTACTACCGATAGCTTGACAGCCGCTATTGATCGTAATGAACGCTATATGCTTGGTATACAGCGTATATTAAGGGGTGGAGTAATCGACACGGTTCTTCAAGAGTTGGAAACAGACACTTCCTCCAGTAATACAGAAATAGCCTTATCAGACCCCAGCATACAGGACAGCGCGTTCCGCGAGTGGGTGGAAGAAGAAAACGCATTTACCTTGAGTCAAGGGGGTGCGGAGTTGGGAATTCCACAGTTGATTTCGCCTCTCGACGGTATAATTACGAGTGACTTTGACAAAATTTCGAATCATTTTGCCGTCGATATTGCAGCGGCTTCGAATACTCCAATCAAAACCTGCTATGAAGGAACGGTGATTTTTGCAGATTGGACGAGCGAGACTGGAAATATCATCATTGTACAACACGAGAACAACTTACTCAGTGCTTACAAGCACAACAGCGCTTTACTTAAAGAAGTCGGTGACTTTGTTCGTAACGGGGAGGCTATTGCAATCATTGGGAACAGCGGTGAGAATTCTACCGGGCCGCATTTACACTTTGAGCTTTGGTTCGAGGGGGCACCCATCGACCCTCAAAATTTTATAAAATTTTAAAGGCCGCTCTCGTAGGCAGAATCGGCGGGAAGATTGGGCTCTTTACTTGCTTTAACAGCAAGTATATCACAACGTTCGTTCTGCGGATGATTATTATGCCCCTTGACCCATTGAAAAGTTGGATTATACCTCTCCAAAAGGGGAATCATCAATCGCCAGAGGTCCGGATTCTTCTTATCCTTAAATCCTTTTTTTGCCCAAGAAAGAAGCCAGCCTTTATTAATTGCGTCAACGACATATTTGCTGTCGCTAACCACCGTTACATCAACTTCAGTACTTTTCAGTTCTCCCAAACCAACAATCACCGCGAACAATTCCATTCGGTTATTCGTGGTCTTTCTAAAACCGCCATTTAACTCTTTGCGGTGTCCCGCACTGCTTTCAAGCACCACTCCATAACCCCCTGGACCCGGGTTGCCACTTGCTGCTCCGTCTGTATATATGGTTACTCTCATTGACTCAAGATTAGATTCTCTATCCAACGTTCGATTGTAGGTCCGTAGTATTCTAATTCTAAACGGCGAACCTTTTCTTCTATAGATGACGGCACTTCTCCCGGGCTTATGTCAACGGCGAACTGAGCAATAATAGCGCCCTCATCGTAGTGCTCATTTACAAGGTGAATGGTTATGCCCGTCTCTGTTTCTTCTGCCTCGCTTACCGCTTGGTGAACGCGCTTTCCATACATACCCTTGCCTCCGTGCTTTGGTAATAGCGCTGGATGAATATTAATTATACGTCCTTTAAAGGCTCTTATCCAAGGGGCGGGAATCATTTTTAAATAGCCTGCAAGAACCACTAAATCTACTGTTTTGGTTAATTCTTGCAAGATTAAATCACTTTCGGTGCTTGGATCGAAGGTCAGGACCGCCACTTTTTTACCCGAGAATCGGTCAATTACGCCCGCTTTTGTGTTGTTAGTAACTATCCTTTCTACACGAGCAAGATCGCCGCCTTCAAAATAACGGTGCAATTCTTCTGCGTTACTTCCTGAACCTGAGGCTAATACAGCTATCCTAAGCATGAATATTTCTTCTTGAAAGAGTAAAGTTAACTCTACATTCCGGCTGTAGAGGATTACCAAAGTTTTATTTTCTTTGTGCTTGATTACTAAAACAAATTAATCATGTCTGACATTTCAGCAAAAGTAACAGCGATTATCGTTGACAAACTAGGAGTTGACGAAAACGAAGTAAGCACTGAAGCAAGCTTCACAAACGATCTCGGTGCAGATTCTCTGGACACTGTAGAATTAATCATGGAATTCGAAAAAGAGTTCGATATCCAAATCCCCGACGACCAAGCAGAAAACATTGGTACTGTAGGTCAAGCTATTTCGTACATCGAAGAAGCAAAAGCATAAGCTAACGTCTTCATTATGAACCTTAAACGCGTAGTTGTAACAGGTTTGGGCGCCATTACCCCCGTGGGTAACACCTTCGAAGAAACTTGGAAGAGTCTGCTTGCAGGTGCTTCAGGAGCTGCTCCTATCACTAGGTTCGACTCTTCTCTGTTTAAAACACACTTCGCTTGTGAGGTAAAAGACTTTGTACCCAACGACTTGCTCGACCGTAAAGAAGCACGTCGTATGGATCGATTTACACAATTCGGAGTGGTAGTGGCCAATGAGGCCATTACCAATTCCGGGCTGGATTTAGAAAACGAAAACCTCGATCGCATCGGGGTGGTTTGGGGTTCTGGTATCGGTGGTATAGATACATTCTTCGATCAAGTAAAAGGTTTCGTTGACAACGGCCTTAATCCGCGCTTCAACCCATTCCTTATACCTATGATGATTTCTGATATCACTCCAGGAAGAATTTCAATGATGCACGGTCTACGCGGACCAAACTACACAACCGTTAGTGCGTGTGCCTCTTCAACGAATGCGTTGATTGACTCATTCAATCTCATTCGTCTGGGAAAGGCCGATATAATTGTAAGTGGAGGCTCTGAAGCGGCCATTAACCCCGTGGGTATGGGTGGTTTTAATGCGATGAATGCGCTTTCAACGCGAAACGATGATCCGACTACAGCCTCACGTCCTTTCGACGCAGAACGCGACGGATTTGTCATGGGTGAAGGTGGTGCATGTATTATTTTAGAAGAATATGACCACGCAAAAGCTCGCGGCGCAAAAATTTATGCAGAAATGGTCGGTGGCGGACTAAGTGCCGATGCACACCACCTTACAGCGCCTCATCCAGAGGGATTGGGTGCTCGCAACGTCATGGCCAATGCTATTAAAGATGCCGGAATGACTCCTGATGAGGTAGATTACGTGAATGTACACGGTACATCTACTCCGCTTGGAGATATTGCTGAGACAAAGGCTATCCAACAAGTATTTGGCGAGCATGCATACAACCTAAATATTTCGTCAACCAAGAGTATGACCGGCCACCTTTTAGGTGCAGCGGGCGCGGTTGAAGCAATGGCGGCTATTATGTCTTGTTATACAAACAGGGTTCCTCCAACAATCAACCACTTTACGGACGACGAAAATTTAGATTCTAAGCTCAACTTTACTTTCCATTCGGCTCAGGAAAGAGAAATACGCGCTGCCTTGAGCAACACCTTCGGTTTCGGGGGGCACAACGCATCGGTGCTTTTCAAGAAAGCTGAATAGAAGGTTAATGAATTCGTTTAAAGGACGCTTTGTCCCAATCCTCAAACGCTCTTCTTTCGATCGAAAAATCAAAGACGTTATAGGGTATTGGCCAAAAGAAGCGGCTTTGTACAAACTCGCGTTACGACACGCAAGTGCATACCCATTTCGTAAAAAGAAAGGAGAGCGTAACAATGAGCGCTTAGAGTTTTTGGGTGACGCGGTTATCGACCTCGTTGTGGCCGATATACTTTTCTATCGTTTTCCATCCGATGACGAGGGCCACCTCACGAAGCTTCGTAGCAAAATTGTTTCCAGGAACAACCTCAACAACGTAGCGGACGTTCTTGGTGTGCCGAAGCTCGTGGTTGCTAACCTTAAGGGCAACCATAGCGAAAGCGTATACGGAGACGCTTTGGAGGCTTTGGTTGGCGCCGTTTACCTGGACCACGGAATAAGGCGGGCCGAACGGTTCATCGCGCTTAAAATTGTCAACCCCTTTTTATCCTCAGACAACCTCATAGAAACAACGCTGAACTACAAAAGTGAAGTTGTCGAACACTTTCAGGCGGAAAAAATAAACTTTAGGTTTGAAGAGATTGACCGCATAGGAGCTCAACACAACAGTACTTTTGTTATGGGGTTGTACATTAACAATAATTTAGTCGCTAAAGGAGAAGGTGGCTCGAAAAAGAAGGGCGAAGAGGCGGCCTCAAAGAAATATTATCAAACGCACATTGCAGATGCCTAGAATTAAGCACGTAAATGCATTAAGCAATGAAAAAATGAACTTCAGTACGCTTGGTATTCGCAGCGAGCTGAAAGACTATGAACTGGCCTACTGGTTGAACTATAATTATGACCTTGGGTTGATTGCGCGCCTAGACGTCACAGATGTCCAAATCAACGGGAGTATCTGGGAATACAACGTTTACGACGGCACAGACCACAACGGAGAGACGTTATGTTTGGTAATGAACGTGAGCAGTGGTTGGCGACCAGAAGCCAATGAAACACAAAACCTGTTCGGAAGCGTTCTTCCTAAAAAACATCTTTTGACTACTGTTAAACACTGGGACTGTGTTTTAATAGCGGAAAATAACGAATTTGCAGTCGATTTAGAAACGGCTTTAAAACGCAATTCTAAAATCACAACTGCCTCGTACTTCGAGGCACACACTCAACTGACACAATCTGAAACACATCTTTTATATGAGATCCGAAACGTCTAACAACACGAAAATCGTTGCAACTCTTGGGCCTGCATCATGGCACAGGGATGTTATGATGGATATGATCAAAGCCGGCGTAAACGTCTTTCGCGTAAACTTCTCACATGGAGACCATGAAACGCACCGCCGAACCATACGTCTCATCAAGGAAATAAACCAAGAATTTAATTGTAAGATAGCGATACTCGCCGACCTACAAGGCCCTAAGCTTCGTATCGGAGACGTTAAAGAGGGCACGGTAATCAAGGAAGGCGATACCCTTACGTTCACCACCGATAAGATAGGTGGTACTGCGGAACACGTGTACATAAACTACAAACAGTTTCCTGGTGACGTAAAGACTGGTGAGCGTATTCTCTTAGATGATGGAAAACTCCTGTGTGAAGTCGTGGAAACCAACAGAAAGGATAAAGTGGTCACACGGGTCCTTCAAGGGGGTCCTTTAAAAAGCAAGAAAGGTGTAAACCTTCCAAACACCAGGGTTAGCCTACCCTGTTTGACCGATAAAGACCTTGCAGATGTGGTGGTTGCAATGGAAGAAGGTGTGGAGTGGATAGGCCTGAGCTTTGTTCGCGACGCACAAGATGTAAAGGAGCTTCGAAACATTATTAAGAAGTTCGGTAGTTATGCGAAAATTGTATCAAAAATTGAAAAGCCGGAAGCAGTAGTAGATATCGACCAAATTATCCATGCCACAGATGCCGTTATGGTGGCTCGTGGCGACCTGGGAGTTGAAATTCCTTACTCTTCTGTCCCAATGGTCCAAAAGATGATTGTTGAGAAATGCCATATTAAAGCAAAGCCTTGTATTATCGCCACCCAAATGATGGAAAGTATGATCGAAAGCCAAAGCCCCTCTCGTGCTGAGGTGAATGATGTAGCAAACTCGGTATGCGACGGCGCCGATGCAGTAATGTTGTCCGGAGAAACTTCTGTAGGTAAATATCCGGTAAAGGTGGTAGAAACTATGGCGAGCATTGTGGCTCACGTTGAATCGACCTTCGACGTAAAACCGAATACCGATAACGAGCCTTCGATTAAAAACGAGCGATACATAACGAAAACCATTTGTTACAACGCTGCTAAGATTGCTGATCAAGTTGGAGCTGCGGCAATCCTGACTCTCACTTTTAGCGGATATACAGCGCTTAAAATCGCTGGACACCGTCCTACTACGAAAATTGTAGTGTTCACCGCTAATCGTCAGATAATGAACCAAATGTCATTGGTTTGGGGCGTTGAAGCTTTCTATTATGACGGTATGGAGAGCACTGATCAAACCTTTGACGATATTAAAAACATCCTCAAAGAAAACAACGTTGTGTGCGCTGGTGATTTGGTTGTGAAGATTGCTTCAATGCCTATCGAAGAGAAGGGCTTCACAAACATGTTGAAAATAGCAGCGGTATAATAAGGCCAACTCAATACTTGAGAAGCCCGGGGTGTCCCGCAGGCTTTTTTATCTTTATAGCTATGTCTAAAAACATACAGAATCACCTTTGGGACCGCAAAGAAACTAGGCTCGAACGCACTTTTGTCTTACCTTCTTTTCAGGCCTCTTTAGAGTTTGTTGCAGCGGTTGGCGCCCTTGCTGAAGAATGCAACCACCATCCTTTCATTGCTATTGATTACCGTACGGTTGTTCTTTATTCTACCACGCACGACGAAGGAGAAGTAATCACACATCTCGACCATAAATTGGCTCAAAAAATAGATGCTGCTTTTGCAACTATAAATTAAACGCCTGTCTTAAAATTCTCCAAGAAACGTTTGTCGTTCTCTGTAAATAAACGAATGTCTGGAATCTGATAGCGGTTCATGGCGATACGCTCGATCCCCATACCAAACGCATATCCCGAATACTCGTCAGGGTCTATACCGTTCGCTTTAAGAACATTTGGATCTACCATACCACAGCCCATTACCTCAAGCCATCCTGTACCTTTGGTTACTTTGTGGTCAACCTCGCTTTCTAGGCCCCACCAAACATCTACCTCAGCACTAGGTTCTGTAAAAGGGAAGTAGGAGGGGCGCATTCTAATCTTGGCGTTGCCAAAGAATTCCTCGGCGAAGTACATCAAGACCTGCTTTAAATCTGCGAAGCTTACGCCCTTGTCTATGTAAAGACCTTCAATCTGGTGGAAAATACAGTGGCTTCTTGCGCTTATGGCCTCGTTTCTAAAAACTCTTCCTGGACTAAGGGTGCGAATAGGAGGGGTGTTGCTCTCCATGGCTCGAACCTGAACAGACGACGTGTGAGTTCGCAATGCCCAATCTGGGTTTCTTTGAACGAAAAACGTATCCTGCATATCTCGCGCTGGGTGTTCTTTTGGGAAGTTAAGCGCAGTAAAGTTGTGCCAATCGTCCTCCACCTCGGGACCCGCGCTTACGTTAAATCCGATGCGTTTGAAAATCTCTACAATCTCATCCTTAATAGCGTTTATTGGGTGAATAGCACCCATTTCTGCTGGAATACCCGGTCTCGTAATGTCTCCGTTTACCCCTGTCGCTGCCTCGCTATCTGTAGGTTTAAGGGCCGCCTTGTGTTTGTTTTCGGCTAGTTGCTTCAGCTCGTTCAATGCAGCGCCAAAAGCCTTCTTCTGCTCGGCAGGAACTTTTCTAAATTCCTTGAATAATTCTTGAATGGCGCCCTTTTTGCTTAAAAATTGAAGCCTAAACTGTTCCGCCTCTTGTTTATTGGTCAAGGAGATAGATTCAATCTTGTCGCGGAGGTTTTGAACATTTTCAAGCATAACAGCCTAGTCTAATACGATTCGTTTGTTGTAAATTTGGCAAAATTACTGAATTACAAGCATGAAACGCTTATTTCTTTTATTACTCGTTGCCTTTACTTTTTCTTCTTGTGAAGAAGGGGCTACTGAATACTTCGTTAAAATAACTGTTACCAATGAGGGCGGACTCCCAGTGCAGAACGCTGCGGTGAAAATGTTCACGCCAATCCAAAACTCTACGGAATGGTACAACTTCACAGATGTGAGTGGCCAGGTCATATTCAGGTCAGGCTTCGAGGCCTACCACGATATTAAGGCGTGGAAGATGGTTTATGAAGGTTGCAACTATGTAAGGTTAGTCCGAGGAGAGACAATTGACGTAAATGTTGTACTTTACCCAATCGGAGACCCTAATGGTTGTGTAGAATGATGAAGAAGATAGTTTTCCTTTTTGCGCTTAGCGCTTTATTGTTTTCGGGATGTCGCATTGACAACCCTACGTACTCGTTCAGAATCAAGGTGACCAACCCAGACGGTGTAGCCATTCAAAATGTTGTGATAGAAGCTTCTGTTGACGTTCCTGGCCACCGCGAAGAAGCTTACATGGTGGATACCACCGGACTTGACGGTGTAGTGGAATTTGAATACGACTACGAGGCCGTGTTTAAAATCTTAGGCACCCGTGGCGGAAACCCTTATACGCACATTGGTTGTGGTTTTGTTAAGCTAGAGGCCAACCAAACGGTAGAAAGTTCAATCATCTTACTTCCTTACGATCCATCTGACCCAGGCTGCTAAGCTTTGGCCAATTCAAATAAAACCCCCAAGCAACGGGCTCGTGGGTTTCTTTTTTTAAATATATCCATTGGACTTAAAGTAATTAACCACGGCTTGTTTCATCAGAATAGCTTGTTCTCCAGCCTTTAGTGTTGGGAGGGGCTTAAGCACTTTAAAATGCGGCCACCCCTCCTCGTCGCGTTTCTCAAATTCGTAATAGCCATATGGCTCCAAGACCGTACAAATGGCAACATGAAGCACATTAATCTTCACGTCCTTCTTCATTTTGATATATCCCATCTGAAGCTCTTGAGTACCCACAAGCAATAGTACACCATCTAAATCGATATCTCCATCGCCTGGGAACTGGTGGGAAAGTTTGTCTAGAAGGTGGTGCCAATCGGCTTTTAATTCTTCGCTTCTCACTATTTTGCTTCTATGAAAGGATTAGACCTCGTTATCTTGCTTTTTACGGCGTTTCTTGTTGCCAAAGGTATATGGAAAGGCTTTGTAAAAGAAATCGCTGGAGTCCTTGCTGTATTGCTCGCTGTCGTTGTCTCTTTTATTTACCACGGGCCTGCAATAGCTTACTTCGGCAGCAGGATTGAATTCGATTACCTGCCTATAGCCGCCTATGTCGTTTTGTTTGTGACCACCTACACTGCTGTCATGCTTTTAAGCAAACTTATAGACAAGATTTTGCACTCCATTTTTCTAGGCGGAATAAATCGAATTCTAGGCGGCGTGTTTGGCGCTATAAAATCAGCGCTATGGCTGGCCATATTGACTTACGCTTACACTACCGCTAATAGCGGCGTAGGGTTCCAGCACCCCGAATGGATCCTGGACTCGCAATACTTTCCGTTTCTCGTTGATTTCAGTGAAATCCTCTCAAGCTATTTAGCTTAATGCGGCAACGCCCGGAAGCTCTTTGCCCTCCAAGAACTCTAACATCGCACCACCGCCGGTTGAGATGTAACTTACCTTATCTGTAAAACCAAATTTATTGATTGCGGCAACGCTATCACCACCGCCAATCAAAGAGAATGCTCCTTTAGCCGTGCTCTTCGCGATAGCCTCTGCAACGCGCCTCGTTCCATCGGCATAATTGTCAAATTCGAACACGCCCACAGGGCCGTTCCAAATTATTGTTTTTGCATCGGCGAGAACGTCTTCAATCATAGTGATACTCTCAGGTCCGTTGTCTAAGCCCATGTATCCTTCTGGTATCTCGCCAATGGGACACACACGCTCCGCAGGAGCGTCAACAAAATCCTTTGTAATAAGCGTATCTGTTGGAATCATTAGGCTACAACCGAACCTCTGTGCCTTTGCCATCAGTTCCTTGGCTAGCTCAAGCTTATCGTCCTCTACAAGTGACGCCCCTATAGAGCCTCCCATTGCTTTAACGAAAGTGAAACCCATGCCGCCGCCAATAACCACGGTGCCTACATTCTCTAGCATATTGGTAATAACGCCAATTTTTGAGCTCACCTTCGCACCACCAATAATGGCAACTGTTGATGCTTTGTCGCTTCCTAGTGCTTTCGAAATGCTCTCCACCTCGCGGTTCATTAGTGCACCAAAGTCCTTGTTGTCTTCTGCGAAGAACTCTGCAATGATTGCAGTTGATGCGTGGGCACGGTGCGCTGTACCGAAGGCGTCGTTCAAGTAAATATCTCCAAGCTCCGCCAATGACGCGGCAAACTCTCTATCGCCTGAGGTTTCTTCGTTATAGTAACGCACGTTCTCTAGCAATATAATCTCGCCGTTCGACGCTGCCGCAATGGCCTCGGTGGCTTTATTGCCGATACAGTCTTCGGCAAAGTGCACATTGATTCCTGTCAAACTACTTACCTCGTCAACCAAAGAGGCTAGTGAAAGCTTCGCCACGCGCTCGCCTTTTGGACGACCCAAATGGCTCATCAATACGGCTTTACCTCCGCCTTCAACCACTTTTATAATTGTTGGAAGTGACGCTTTAATACGGGTGTTGTCTGTGATTTTTAAGTTTTCGTCTTGTGGGACATTGAAGTCCACACGAATGAGTACATTCTTTCCTAAAAAGTCGAAGCTTTTCATATATTTTTGAGTGTTGAATTGGTCGGCTAATTTAAACGATTTTCTACGGTAACATCTATGGTTAGAACATATAACAATAACAACCTGCTCGAGCAGATTAAACACGCTGCCTTGAGGGGAAAGCTGCACCACGCCAACCTGATTTCGTGTGGGCAAGGTGAGGATGGACTCCCTCTGGCCCTGGAGCTTTCAAAACTGTTGTTGTGTGGGCACGAAACGGGGTGTGGAACATGCCGAGGCTGTACCCGTGTAAAAAAGCTGGAGCATCCCGATCTAAATTTAACCTTTCCCATAGTCTCAGGGGGCGCTACCGGGACTTCAGATGATTTTTTGGTCCAATTCCGCGAGGCCTTCATCAAAAATCCTTTTCTCGACCCAAATAGCTGGCAACAAACCATTGCCTCCAAAAACCAACAGCTGCAGATTCCAGTAAAAGAAATTCAAAACCTGCAGCACAAACTAAGCCTTACAGCCGCTGAAGGCAAAAACAGAGTATTGCTACTTTGGATGCCAGAGGCCATCAAAGTGAGCGCTTCGAATAAGCTCTTGAAGCTTATCGAGGAGCCTTTAGACAACACCTACATCATCTTTGTCACACACAACAAAGGAAAGTTACTGCCAACCATTCTCTCCCGTTGTGCGCAATGGCACTGTAAACCATTGACAGGAAAGGCCTTTGACCAGCACTTTAGCGAAGAAGCTGAGAACTTAACGGCGCTTCTGAGTATGGTATTTGCGCCAAACCTAGGTGCTGCCATCACAGCGAAAAATGATCCAAGCACCACCCAGATAGAGCTCTTTGCCCACTGGATGCGCACCTGCTATAAAGGCGCACCTGTAGAAATTACGGCGATCGTAAATGAGTTGGCCATTCTACCGAAAGAAGCTGTAAAGACATTGATTACTAGATCTATGCACTTCTTAGAGCGCGGCTATTACCACAACGTACAATCAACCCATTCTTCAGCAACCGACCTTGGTGCTATAAACGTTCAGAAGATCAGCGCCGCAGTAGTACCCGAAGGGGCACAATTAATTGCCAAAACACTCGGATCTTGTCTAAGGGATTTGGAGCGAAATATCCATTTAAAAACCTCGCTCACACATGCAAGTTACCAACTACACCGGGCATTTAGTGGTCGATAGGTCCGCTATGTTTAAAGACGTAAATATTTGAACTTGTATTCGTTTTTCCCGCTTTTACGTTGCTTATAAAGCCGCGATACAAGGCTTTCACCCAATGGGCTAAAGCCTTGTTTTTTCGACCGCTCTTGTATTGCTCAGACAGTAAAGAGATGTAGTAGCTGTCCATATTCATTGGGATGACTTTTTGCAAGTAAAAACTATGCTTACCTAGTAGCTTAGAAACGCTCTTCTCTGTAAAGTGGTGCACGTGAATAGGCACATCCCAAGCCGCCCAATGTTTACCATAGTGCTCAGCATCATAACTCTCGGGGTTGGGAACCGCAATGATGAGGTGACCACCAGCAATTAATCTTTCTTTAAAACTTGTAATCAGTCCGTTTAGATCATAGATGTGCTCTAAAACGTGCCACATCGTGATGACCTCTACGCCTTTTTCTACACCCTCAATGGAGGCACTTACAGAACCGTAAGATTGGGCAGCAGCACGGGCATTGTCGTTGATCTCCACACCTACAGATTTTTTTCCGCTTTGTACTAATATTTGTAAGAATTGGCCCGTACCACAACCGTAATCCAAAACGGTACCTTGACCATTATATACGGCGTTTACATACGAGAGTTTTCTTCTCAAATTAACGCCACGCATAACCTGATATACTTGTCCAAAAAGACTCTTGCTCTCATTCGTGTGGCTGATGTAATTAGGACTATCGTAATAGGGTCCTATTTCGGCTTCAACCACCCTGGGGCTTGTAAACAAATGTGAACATTCTATACACTTTTGGACTGTGAATTCTTGCTTGCTTGTAGAATAATCTACCGTGTCTACGGCTTTTTCAAACGATGTTTCCTCACAAACAGGACAATATTTCAACTCTTCTCTCATAGCGTAATTAGGCCCTGCTTTTAACGCCCCATATAAACGAGCAATACGTGAATATCACTCTGGCTAATTCCACTAATACGGCTGGCCTGTGCGATGGTTGCTGGACGAATGGCGTCTAACTTATCTCTTCCCTCAAAACTAAGGCCTTTTACCTTGTAGTAATCAAAGTTTTCCGGGATTTCCTTATCGTTCAAGCGCTTTATCTTCGCAACGTTTTCCTCTTCACGCGCAATGTAACCGCCGTACTTAATGTCAATTTCTAGTTGTTCAATAACCTCGTCGGTCCACCAAGGTTCGTTTGAATAGTATGGCTCAAAATTCTCCAGCTTGATGTTCGGTCGAGCTACCAATTTATTTGTCTTGGTTTTCTCTCTAGCCGGTTTTTCTCCCTGAGCGGTTAAGACCGTGTTAATTTTTTCTAACGGCAAGTTCTTATCTAGAGCAGCCTTACCCAAACCGATGAGCTCAATTTTTTCCTCAAGCAACTTCTTTCTTTGATCACCGGCAAGACCTATTTCGTGCCCCAAAGAAGTCAATCGCAGGTCAGCATTATCCTGTCTTAAAAGTAATCTGTATTCAGCGCGAGAGGTAAACATTCTATAGGGCTCCTCGGTGCCTTTTGTGATGAGGTCGTCAATCAATACTCCTATATACGCATCGTTTCTACCTAGAATAAAAGGCGAATCACCGCGAACAGCGCGAACAGCGTTCACGCCAGCCATCAGCCCCTGACAAGCTGCCTCCTCATATCCAGTAGTACCATTAATCTGACCCGCAAAATACAAACCGCTTACCCGCTTGGTTTCAAGGGTATGTTTGAGCTGGGTAGGGGGGAAGTAATCGTATTCAATAGCATATCCAGGACGAAAGAACTTCGCGTTTTCAAACCCTCTTACTTTGTGCAAGGCCTCGTATTGTACTTCTACTGGTAAACTTGTAGAGAAACCATTCACGTATACCTCAACGGTATTCCAGCCCTCGGGTTCAACGAAAATCTGGTGAGAGTTTTTCTCGGAAAATCGATCAATTTTATCCTCAATAGAAGGACAATATCTCGGTCCCGTACCTCGAATAGCGCCATTAAATAAGGGAGAACGATCAAACCCTTTCTTTAGAGTGTTGTGTACTTCTTGCGATGTATGGGTAATCCAACAGCTCCTTTGCTTCTCTAGTTTAGACTGACCTAAGAAGCTAAACTGGCCAGGGTCTTCGTCTCCTGGTTGTTCTTCCATTACTGTGAAATCTATGGTTCTGCCGTCTATTCTAGGCGGTGTACCCGTCTTCATTCTGCCTGCTTCAAAGCCCAATTGAATGAGTTCTTCAGTAATTCCAGTGCTTGCCCTTTCACCGGCTCTTCCACCGCCAAAGTTTTGATCACCTACATGAATCAGACCATTCATAAAGGTGCCACTAGTAAGTACTACCGTCCGTGCTTCAAAAGTCATCCCTAAGGCGGTTTTCACACCGTGAACAGTACCGTCCGAAACAAGCATTCCCGTAACCATATCTTGAAACATACTCAGGCCTTCCGTCTCTTCAAGTAAATCTCTCCAATACTGTGCAAAGAGCATTCTATCACTTTGCACACGAGGACTCCACATGGCAGGGCCTTTACTTCTGTTGAGCATTCTAAACTGAATCATGCTCTTATCTGTAGTGGTTCCTGATCCGCCTCCTAAAGCATCTATCTCTCTGATTATCTGACCTTTAGCAACTCCTCCCATCGCTGGATTACAGCTCATTTGACCAATGGTCTGCATGTTCATTGTAATGAGCAACACTTTAGCGCCCATCTTGGCGGCACAATAACCGGCCTCACAACCCGCGTGTCCGCCACCAACAACAATTACATCATATTTTTCATCTAGAACCATCCTACAGCCGGTCTAAAATTTCATTTTCTTTTGATCGCATTACCGCTTTTTCCGCCTCTGTTTTGTCGCCAAAACCAATTAAATGAAGAATGCCATGAGCAACAACTCTATCGCGTTCTCTTTCAAGAGGCTCGTTATTTTCAGCAGCATTGTCTTTAATCCTGTCTTTACTTATAAACAGCTCACCAGATATCTTGTTTTGACGCGTATAATCAAACGTAATAATATCCGTATAGTAATTATGATTCAAGTGCTTTCTGTTTACTTCTAAAAGCTCTTCATCGTTCATCCAATGAATATAGATATCACCAAACCTTAGGTCTTGATACAAGCTTTCAAAAGCTGTTATAATATGGGATTCTACTGGGATCAAATTACTTCTTTTTCAACACCGGCAAAGGTAAGTCGCTTACGGTATTGTTCGAGGTTTTAATAATAATCTCTGTCCCCTTGTCAGAGCTAGAATCGTCCCCGCTATTAGCTTTACGCTCCTGTCCTTGTTCTTCCTTTTGAAACTCTGAATCAACGCTTTCCCACAATCTGTCTTCAAAATCACTTTGACTTTCGTTCTCCCTTGGTGTACCGAACAGAATCTGTCGTTTCAATTCTTCTAGTTTTTGAGACTGTCGACCATCGCCTGATTCTTTTAACCCATTTAATTTATTGTCTATTTTTTTAAGGAGTTCCTTAGTGCTTCTTCCTTGTTCTCCGGACATTTTACCGTCCTCTGAAGGCTTTCTCAAAACACCTTTTTTACCTGGTTTTTTACCTTGGCTCTTTCCAGATTCTGAGCCTTTTTTCTTTGAAGGTTTGTTTCCTTTTTTACCCTTAGCAGGCTTACCTGTTTTTCCCGGTCGGCCTTTTTTACACTCCTTTTTAGAGCTGGCCAAAGACTTTTTCTCGCTCTGAAGTATGTCGTAAAGAACGGCGTTTAGGTCATTTAAAGCAGTAACCATAT
Source organism: uncultured Cryomorphaceae bacterium (assembly GCA_913049845.1). Lineage (GTDB taxonomy): Bacteria > Bacteroidota > Bacteroidia > Flavobacteriales > Schleiferiaceae > UBA10364. The sequence continues at coordinate 11,042 of CAJWZE010000003.1, read as the reverse complement.
AGGCGGTTTTAACTTCAATATTTTTAGAACGTAAAAGAGCCGACTCTAATTCTTTTACTGCATTATTAATAGATACAGAGGCCTCATTTAACACAACACCAAGCATAGGATCGGTAATTAAAATAACTTCTAAAGAATCTAGTATCTCGCGTTGTATGGTTAATAATGTTCTTTGCTCTCTATAGCGTGAACCGGATTGTATCGCTTTATTTACCTCTTGAACCACACTCGTTTTCCAAGAATTCTTAAGCATTCTTTTCAAGCGTTCAACGTTTTCTGATTGTATGTCAACCGTAGATTCCGTTAATAACTGTTTTAATTTTTGAGCACTGTCTTTAGCTTGTTCCTTTCTTCTATCACCGCTTTTATTAAGTGATTCAAGCTTATTGAGTTCTTCTTTTAATTCTTCTTTGTCTGTATTATTGAGTTCGTTTATTGAAGTATTGATTACCGAATCTAATGGTGCATTAGTTTCACGTGAAACCATTTCTAAAGCGTTAATTAACTTTTGAATCTCCCATAACTCATCTAAGGTCTCCTGAATATTGTCTAATTCTTCTTCTTGTCGATCAGCAGGGTTTGGATTGTTTTCTTTATCTAACCTTTTTTCTAATAGCTTTCTTAGATCTAAAGGGTTTTTCTTTAAGGTTTCTTGTTTTTTGGGGTTTATAAAGGATTTAAAAGGTTGCACTTTTAAGGTTGCTGTTTGATTTAACTCCGATTCCAACACTTGATAAGACATCTGGGGTCTCTCAACCAACCGTTTAGTGCGTTGATTCAAATTATCATAAGCTTCTATAACAACTTTCGTATTAACCCATGCTAAAGAAAATAATCCTGCACTTTTTAGAATTTGAGACTCAATGATAATTCTATTCAGTTGAAAATCGTCCGTGCATTTTATTACTAGGGAATCATAATTGTTTTTAACAACCTCAATGTCTGGAGGTAAATCCTGTGTTATTTGTACTGGAATATTAAATCGTTGATTTAAACCTGCAAACTCTATTGCCTCTGTTTCGCTTTTAATGATTGACATAGATAAGTTGTTTTTTGTTTCACGTGAAACAACCGGTTCTAAATATTCGGTCAATAAACCTTTGAAATTTACTGTTACTGAACTTCCAACAATAGCTTTTACTGTGTCTGATAACCAATAAGGTTTAATGTTTGTATAAGTCGGCGGTTTGATATATGCTGACCATGAAGAAATATTTATTAATGAATCACATATAATCCATAATTCTTTAACTATTCTACCGTTTTTAATAACCGTGTGTTTTGAATTCTTTAAGACAAAACTTGGAACTTCCTCTATATCCAAGTTCTGCTCAGTAAACCGTGATAAATCTGGTTGACTATAAAAATCAGTATAAATTGTGTCTGGTAATATATTTATCTCCTCAGCACCTCTATACTGGCCGGTAATTAGTTCGTCCGTACTAATTTTTAACGGTCTATAAAAGAATAGTGTAAGTAGGGTTAAAAAAGAAACACCAATAATTATATAACGGTAGGTCCAGTGGTGCTTGATTGTAATTAGTAATGAAACTAAGGTCCTTTTACTGTCTAATAAAGCAATGCGTGATGACCATTCTCCTATTTCACCTTTTTTACTTAAATCCAACGATTGATTGAATCGGCCCCCATCGTATTTCTTAACTACCTTCGCTAAATATCTGTTTGAAAGAGATCGTACACCAACAGCTAAAAACAGGTAGCGTAGTGGGTAAAACAGAACTACTAACAACGTTAATAATATATATATCTTACCTACCTGCTGTATTCCAAATAACCCTGGAATAAACCAAAGGTTAATAGTTGCAATTAAGAGTGCTGTAAAACCACTTAAAAAAATAGTTAATAAACTGAAATACAATGATTTACGTAAAAAAATACGTCTTACAAAGTCTTTTATTTCTATTCCTTCTTTCATGTCTTACCGATTGTAGTACTTCTAGTACTTTAACCTCTTATGATAACTACACTTTTCAAATAAAAGGTAAGCGTAAGAATCCTGCAATACTATTTTTTGCGGATCTAAATATAGCCGCTAATGACTCTTTGATTAAACACTTGAGTAAAGATTACTACGTTATAATTATTCAAGAATTAGAGAGTGATTTTCTAGAAAAGCTCAATGCTGATAATTCACTGACACGTGGCATAACTGGACTTGCTTTATACAATCATATTAACCAACAAATTAAACTCACCGGTATTGCTGCCTCAGGATTAGAATGTATCCATATTTGTTCTTGGGGAATGAATACCCGTACCCCTTTTATTAAACTCTATCCTTTATTTCAAGGAAGTTTGAATGATCACCTAAGATTAGCACTTGGTGGAGCTATTAATGTTTTTCCTGTTTATAATAAGAACCTTAATGCTCTTGAGATTTATAATAATATCAATAACACATACCCACCATCAGGTATGCTATTAGGTTATTCTTATCGCTACCTAGAAAGTTTAAAAACACTTAATATACAAACTCATATGTCAAGTTATGAAGGAGACTTAGATGTTCAAGTCTTATATTAAGAACACGCTATCTTATCAACTCTACGTTTGTGTCTTCCTCCTTCAAAATCATTTGTTAAGAATGATATAAGTATTGCTTTAGCCTCTTCTGTACTTATAAAACGAGCAGGTATAGCAATGATATTTGCATCATTGTGTTGACGTGCTAACGCTGCAATCTCTGGCAACCAACATAATGCACCACGAATGTTTTGATGCTTGTTAACGGTCATATTAATCCCATTACCAGATCCACAAATAACCACACCTAAAGAACAAGTTCCTTCCGATACTAATGAAGCAACTTTATGACCATAATCTGGATAATCAACACTATCGCTATAAAAAGGTCCTTGATCTAATACTTCAGCACTGTGTGTTTCAAGCACTTTAATTAGTTCTGTCTTTAATTCTACACCCGCGTGATCAGTTCCAATAGCAATCTTCATAATACTTGTTGTTTTTACAAAGGTCGTAATTGTTGTGTATAACCTAGTTGATTAATGTGAACAACCTATGAACAGTATCTGAAAACTCACACTTGTATTATTCACATGTTTTTATATATGGAAAATATATTTTAAAGTGTGGTTTGAAATTATTGTTACTTCTTCAAAATCGGTTCACATAAAAAGAATGTATACTAACATATCAAGTATGAACTAGTATTTAACAATTCCTATTTCATTTTAATAATAAACACTGTGAATAACATTAGTATACCTGAAATAATTCAGTAATTACAGTATTTTAAATCTGATAACAACTATTTATAAGTCATAAATCATAGGAGAGTTGTAACTAAGTTATCACGGTTATTAACGGACTATTATTATTACTATACTCTTTTAAAATAAATTCTATTATATATAGAGCTGATTGGATAATTAAAAATTCACTTATGATAATCCTTGGATTCAAATTAATCATCGTGATGTTATAACTCCAAGAGGAAGCGCTAGGATTTACGGTGAGGTTAATTTTAAAAATTTATCCATTGATAAAAAGAATTTACCTGGCGTGTAGGTCAATTTAGATTTCCCTTGAATACTTATTCCTGGGAGATTTCTGAAGGTGGGGGACTACACAGTATTGATCCTTTAGAAAGTGCCAAACGTAAATTATTAGAAGAAGTGGGATACACTGCTAATAATTGTACACCACTTCTAGAGATGCATTTAAGCAATAGTGTAAGTGATGAAAAAGCCATTTTTTTACTGAAGATCTCACTGAAGCTACAAGTCAACCTGAAGAAAGTGAAAATCTAACCGTTGAGAAGATTCATTTCTCAGGATTGTACCAGCAAGTGATGGATGGAATAATTACAGATTCAATTAGCGCCGCTGCAGTGTTTGAATTATATATTTTAAGGCCGAGTATATTAAAGGTCTAAAAACGTCTTAAATCGCTCCATAACCACTTCTATCGCCTTCGAATTAGGATGAGTGCCGTTAGATTCGAAGAAGGAATAATCTCGAAGCTCATCATTAATAATTTCAAAACTCGGGAAATACACAACTTTAGGAGATAATAACAGTTCTTCGATTGCTGTTCGTAAGATGGATTTACCTAAGAAATTTTCCTGTAAACCAATTCTTGTATAACGAACTGGGCTCACGGTAAAAATGATTTTTAGATTTTCTGGCAATTTAGATAAAGTATGTTTCCATTCAGTAACTATTTCCTCCTTATTCAATAACCTTCGCTCAAAAAAATGACCAGGCAGTTTGTGGCAATTATTAACTAGTTGGTTTCCTTTAAACCAAGCGTGGGAGGTACCTAAAGAAATTACGAAAATGAGTTTTTTACCAGATTGGTTTAGGTATTGTTTAATTTCATTTCTCGTTTTTTCTATATATTCTTTAAGTACAGTATCACTTTTACCTTGCCACTTATTAGCTGCGTCGAGTTGGTGAAAGATTCCTTGATAATTAAAATTGGGTGATAATTCCTTATTACAAAAAATCCAGCGTAGTTGTTTCGAAATGCTGATTGGATTGAAAGAGGTGCCTAGCGGGTTGAATTGGTACTTATATCCCCACTTACTTAAAAAAGGATCAAGGTTACTAACAAAGCAGCTGCCTATACCGAAAAAAAAAGGGGGCGCTGAAAGTTCTTCAGTCCCCATTTTTACTCCTGTAATCATTATTTAAATATTGAATTCAATGCCTTGGGCAAGTGGTAGATCTTTACCATAATTTAAGGTATTGGTTTGGCGGCGCATATATGCTTTCCAAGCATCTGATCCACTTTCACGGCCACCGCCAGTTTCTTTTTCTCCACCAAATGCTCCGCCAATTTCTGCACCAGAGGTACCAATATTGACATTAGCAATACCGCAATCCGAACCACTTTCACTCAAGAAAATATTTGCTTCTCTAACATCGCTAGTCATAATAGCACTCGATAAACCTTGCTTTACATTGTTTTGAATAGCAATAGCATTTTCCACATCACCTTCATATTTTAATAAGTAAAGGATAGGTGCGAAGGTCTCTTTTTGGACGCTATCATAATCGTTTAATGCTTCAATGATACAAGGTTGAACATAAAATCCATCGTTATATATTCCTCCTTCAAGAACTCTACCGCCGTAGAGTACTTTTCCACCCTCTGATTGAACATTTTTAATAGTACCTAAGAAGGCTTTTATAGCATCTTGATCAATCAATGGTCCTACATGATTACTTTCATCTAGCGGGTTACCAATTTTAATTTGACCGTATGCCTCAATTAAAGCGTTCTTTACTTTATTATAAACACTCTCGTGGATAATAAGTCTTCTTGTTGAAGTACAACGTTGACCACACGTTCCAACTGCACCAAACAATGCACCGGTAACAGTCATTTTTAAATCACAAGTTGGTGTGATAATAATGGCATTATTCCCACCTAATTCAAGTATAGATTTTCCAAACCTTGAAGCAACTTGAGCGCCAACTATTCTTCCCATTCTAGTAGAACCTGTAGCTGATATCAGTGGCATTCTTTCATCGTGCGTCATCCATTCACCACGTGTGTAATTACCAGTGATGATCGAAGAAATTCCCTCTGGAAGGTTATTTGCAGCTGCAACTTTATTCCAAATGTGTTGGCACGCAACTGCACATAATGGTGCTTTTTCACTGCCTTTCCAAACCACGGTATTACCACAAACTATGGCTAATGCAAAATTCCAAGCCCATACAGCAACAGGGAAATTGAAGGCAGAAATTACACCTACTACTCCAAGCGGATGCCACTGTTCCATCATATGGTGGGACGTTCTTTCACTCTTGATAGTTAGACCATATAACTGTCGCGAAAGACCAACGGCAAAATCACAGATATCTATCATTTCTTGGACTTCACCGAGGCCTTCTTGGTAGCTTTTTCCCATTTCCAAGGAAACCAAAGCACCAAGTTCTGCTTTTTCTTCGCGTAGGGCATTTCCAAATTGGCGCATCAACTCACCTCTTTTAGGAGCTGGCATACTACGGAGCGTTTTAAAAGCTTCAGATGCGGCAGTAACTACTGCATTATATTGTTCTTTAGTAGTAATACTTACGCTGCCTAATTCAAGGTTGTCAATAGGCGAGTTAGACGTAATGGTATCACTGCTTTCCATCCACTGCTGACCAGTTGAGGTTCCGTGGACAGCTCTAGTAAGGTTTAAAGATTCTAAGATCTGAGAAGGTGTAAATGCTTCCATGTATTGGGTTATAAATTTCTTTCAAAAATACGATGAATAGCTCTGTAAGCTGTTGGATTAAAAAAAGACTTTCTCAAAGGGTTTCGAACAACTCTACGAGTTACTTTTGTTATTTAGAATAAATCAAAATAAGATGCGTTTTCTAATTTCCCTTTTCGCTAGCGTATTGCTATTTGCTTGTACAACTACTCCGAAGGACAGTAAAGACGGAAGAATAAAAGTTGTTTGTACAACAAGCATTATGACCGACTGGGTAAGCAATGTTGCTTCAGATAATATGGAAGTAATTCCACTATTAAAAGTAGGTATAGATCCTCACGTCTATAAACCATCAAAAAAGGATTTAGATCTGTTGCGAGAGGCAGATGTTATCATTTACCATGGGCTTCATTTAGAAGGGAAGATTATAGAAGTGCTAGAGCATATGGAGGATAAACTTATCATCGATGCGGCTAAGAATTTTCCTAAAGAGTTAATTATTCGCGATCCAAACTTTCCAGCATCAACCGATCCACACGCGTGGTTTGATATAGAGCTAGCGCAAAATTCTATCAAAACGATTGTAGGAGAATTACTTCAAAATTATCCGGTTCAAGCAGTGGGTATTAAACAAAAGGCGAACAACTATTTTTCAGCGATGGATTCAGTGGCCATAGAAGTAAATAATACTATAAAAACTATACCAGAGCAGCAACGCTTGGTTATAACCACACACGATGCGCTTAGTTATTTTGCTAGGAATTACGGATTGCGCGTTAAAACACTTCAAGGAGCTAGTACGGTAAGTGAATTTGGATTGCGAGAAATAACGGATTTGGTAGACTTCATTGTCGAACAACAGGTTCCAGCTATTTTCCTCGAAAATATTATTAGCCCCCAAGCAATGGAAAGCGTTCAGAGGGGTTGTGTATCAAAAGGGTTTGACGTAAAAATCGGACCCGAATTATTAAGCGATAGCCTCGGAAATGAAGAGGATAGGAACACCTATTTTAAAATGCTCATTTTTAATGCTAAGACCATTACAGAATACTTAAAATAATTGGATGTTTTAGTCAAATACCTTAGCCTTGAAGACCCAAACGTTAGGTATGTAGTTGTAGCCATTGTTTTATTAGGCGGTATGAGCGGAATCGTTGGTGGCTTTAACTATTTAAGAAAAAAAACACTGGTTGGAGAGACGGTGGCACACAGTATGCTGCCGGGTGTTTTAATTGCATTTCTTTTGAGCGGAGTGAAGAATGCTCCCGTGATGATTTTAGGTGCGGCATTAAGCGGATGGATCAGCATCTGTGTCGTCGATTATATTACTCAGCAAAGCAAAATTAAAGGCGATAGCGCTTTGGCTATTGTGCTCTCAAGTTTCTTTGGTCTCGGCATTGTTTTGTTAACAATTATACAATCAAGCTCTTTTAGCGACCAAAGTGGATTAGACCACTATATATTCGGAAATGCAGCAGCTATGACGCCTGTTGACAGTGCTGCTTTTGCCAGCGTTACCCTCGTGGTTTTATTGCTGATTATTGCCAACTACTGGAGTTTGAAAGCAATAATAATTAATTCGGATTATGCCGAAAGCATAGGAATTAGCAGAAGAAGAATGGATACATTGATTAGCATCATTACTATACTTACTATTAGCGTCGGTATAAAGGCTGTTGGTATTGTTATGATGAGTGCTCTTTTAATCATACCTCCAACCGCGGCGCGTTTTTGGACGGACAGACTGGTGCCCATGCTTATAATCAGCGGTGTTTTTGGTTCTTTAGGTGGTTGGATAGGAGCATTTGTTAGTTATTCTCAGACCAACATGCCAACAGGTCCGTGGACGATAGTAAGCGTAAGCGTTATTGCCTTTATATCTATGCTTTTTGCGCCGAGGAAAGGAATAGTTTATCAACGCTGGAATAAGCTACTGCTTCGTCGAAGAATAAACGAAGAAAATCTTCTTAAAGCTGCCGTTCAAAACGAGGTGCGTGGCAAGGGAAAGCGTTTCACTAGGGAATCTATTAAACAACGACAGTTTTTTGAACCAAACCTATGGAATAGAACAGTGGCCAGACTCAGCAGTAAAGGCCTCATTCACCGTGTGCACGGAGGCTTTACTCTTAGCACAGCCGGTAGGAGCTATGGTGCAGATATTGATCGCCGACATAAAATATGGGAGGTGTACTTGCGGCGCAGAATGCAGATGAGTGTTAACCTCGTTCACGATGAAGCAGAGGCGATGGAACACTTCTTGACTCCTGATATTGAGCAAGAAATACTTCGTGAATTAGGGCTTTGTTCTCGTTTTAATCCGATTTTAGAGATTCACGAAATTGTTCCAGACCCTGATGTAGTCTAGTATGGATGCTTTTTGGATTATCATAACAGGTTTTTTGGTGGCTTCCTCTACGGGAACGCTAGGCAATCTTTTATTGTTGCGAAAGATGAGCATGATGGGCGACGCCCTTTCCCATGCTGTCTTGCCCGGTATTGTCATTGCTTATTTAATAAGCGGATCTCAAGCTTCCCTGCCGTTGCTTTTTGGAGCTATTGTTACAGGGGTGCTGACTACTTTTTTGATACAACTCTTTTCTTCCAAAGGAAAAATGCAAGCCGACGCAGCAATGGGAACAGTTTTCACCTTCTTGTTTGCGGTGGGTGTTATTTTGGCCACCAAGTATGCCGGTCAGGCTGATATTGACGCAGATTGCGTCCTTCATGGAGAACTTGCTTTTGTTCCGTTAGAACAAACCGTGTTTTATGGGCTTCGCGCGCCTGCTGCTGTGTGGACCCTTGCGAGCCTTTTTTTGTTTATTCAGCTTGTTTTTTGGCTTGGCTACAAAGGATGGGTGCTTACCAGCTTTAACCCCGAATATGCAGAAAGTGTAGGGATAAGAACAACCCTTTGGCATTATGCGCTTATGGCGGCAACTTCTGTAGTCACCGTTGTAAGCTTTGAAAGCGTAGGCGCTATTCTTGTAATTGCTTTTTTAGTGGTTCCTGCGGCAACAGCGTATTTGCTTACAAAGGATTTAAGACTAATGCTGGTTTTTGTTGTTTTTCAAGGGCTGTTGAGTGCTGTGGGCGGATACTATATCTCTGATTTACTCGATGCATCAATTAGCGGTTCAATGGCGGTCGTAAGCTTTGTGTTGTTTGTTATATCTTTTTTACTTCAAAAGAAAAGAGGGTTAAAGTCCCCACTTTAACCCTCACTTGCTTAACACAAAAACACGTACGATAACTATATCGTCATAATCAACACTACAAAGTGCGTGCCAAAAACCAAGGCAAAGGACTAAATAATGTTAAGAAATCTATAAATAGCGGGCCGCTGGTCTACCAGGCGGCGTCTGGATATGTGCGCGCCAAACTCTGCATCTCTCCTAGAATATAGCCCAGTTGTGAACTGTGAACGCCATAGCGTCCACCGGTTTGCATCCACAATTCAGGTGAAGGCACAATTAGGGTCGCCGTTTTTAAGACCTCGGTGACTTTTTTGATCCAGGGCTCTTTAAACGCGGTGAAAGAAGGTAGTTCGTCCTTAAGAATCACGAATATTGGGTGATCTTCAAACAGCTCACCGCTCCACATCCAAAGACTATCAACGCTTTCTTGAACCCTCTTGTGACTCTCTTGCGTTCCGTCGCCCAAGCGAACTACCCATTCTGCGCTCCATTGTGCTTGGTAGGAAATTTCTTTAATGGCTTTTTCGGCGATTGCCCGAAGGGCTTTGTTGTTACAGTTCCTAAGAGCGCCGTAGAGGTAGAAGTTGAACGTATCAATGAAAAAGCTGCGGACAACAGAGTCTCCCCAGTGTCCGTTGGGCTGCTCTACAAGCAAAGCGTTCTTAAATTGCAGATGATTTCGGAAATATGCCAGGGTGTCCTCTGTCTCATTACCGCCCTCTAAACGGGCCAGCTCTTGATACAATAGTCTAGCACGACCAATATGATCAAGAGCCGTGTTGATTATAGCAATATCTTGTTCTAACACAGGCCCATTAGAACACCACTTACTAAGCTGCTGTCCCAAAATGAGTGAGTCGTCTGCTAGAAAATAGAAGTACTCTCTGATTGCCTCGTCTTTTGTAAAGTCTCGCTTTACTGCGTTTAACCAACCCCCTCCCATAACTTACATGTGTTCGACATCATCGGGAATGTCGTAAAATGTGGGATGGCGGTATACTTTGTCATCAGATGGAGTGAATAGCGGGTCTTTTTCATCGGGCGAGCTTGCCGTGATTTCGTCTGAAGGAATTACCCAAATACTTATGCCTTCTGAACGCCTAGTGTAAACGTCACGGGCATTTTTTATAGCCATGTCTGCATCAGTAGCGCGAAGACTTCCCACATGTTTGTGGGACAGGCCGTTTTTGCTTCTAAGGAAAACTTCCCATAGCCTCCATTTAGACTCAATCATAGCAGTAACGTTTAGTTGTTATGCGGCTGAAGCGTCTTTCGACTTGCGGGCGGCCTGTTTCTTTGCATAGGCATTAGCCGCTTCACGAACCCAAGATCCTTCATTGTGTGCTCTTAAGTGATGCGCAATACGCTCCTTGTTGCAAGGGCCGTTGCCCTTGATTACTTCGTAAAACTCTGCCCAGTTAATTTCGCCAAAATCGTAGTGACCGCGCTTCTCATTCCATTTCAAATCTGCATCAGGAATTGTTAAACCCAAGTATTCTGCTTGAGGAACGGTTTTGTCTACAAACTCCTGACGAAGCGTATCGTTGCTTTTGCGCTTGATTTTCCACTTCATACTTTGTTCAGAGTTTGGGCTGCTGTCGTCGGAAGGACCAAACATCATCAAAGAAGGCCGCCACCAACGGTTTAAGCTTTCC
>CAJWZE010000002.1 GCA_913049845.1 uncultured Cryomorphaceae bacterium | reverse complement strand
CCACGACCTCTTGACTGCCAGTCAAGCGCTCTAGCCAACTGAGCTACATCCCCATCGTGAAAGGCAAATATAGGTTAGGAGTTTGTATCCCTTGATATAGCTTCCTTACAGCTTTTTCAGATTTGGTTGTCTGGTTAAACTTATGTCTAACAAATATAGGTTGAAGACGTTTCATTATGGCACATTAAGTTAGACTGTCACAATAAATTACACTAATGCAGTCACTCAAAATGTAAACTATTAGCAACCTATAATTGATTAACTTAAAACTGATGTTTAGGGGTAAGATCAATGCCAACCATACTAATAGTAGAGATGGCGACGTTGTCATAGTATCCCCAAACTTTAATTTACTATGAGAACAGCCTACTTATTTATCGCTCTAATATTCTCCTGTTTTATAACCGCTCAACAACCGCCTAATGTATTAGCAAACTATCCCTATGAAACTTCGGTTGTACTTACCGAGGATGGAGAAGAATTTATAACATGGATTGTAGAAGACAAACAAGCTGAAGCTCTTGTAAAAGAACTGAAGTCACTCCCAATTATTGACGTAGATCGCAGTGAGAAACACCTGGTCTTTACATTACGTGCAGATAACCAGTACGAATACCTCTTTTCAAGAAATAAAAGAACCAATAGAATGTATTTCCGAAGGGTAACTATATATTCTATTGTAGAATAGAGACATGACTGTTGAAGAATTCATTTCTACTGCGCCGTTGATTACCATTTCCAATGTTGAGCTTGTCGATATCGTTTGGTTATGCAATAAGTTTTACGCTTGTGAAAAAGGATCATCAAAAGAGCGAAAAGCTTTTCAAGAGGTAAAGGACAAGCTCAATGATTATAAAGCACTTGTATTTAATTGCGCATCCGTTCATGATCTTACAGTTGTGGGGTCGTATAAAATACTATCATCTATGCACGGCTGGTTCAAAGGGACTTCTTATGAAAAACGAGCATTCTTTCAAATTTGTCTGGATGAAAACAATGAAAATGATCCAGAATATGCCTTATTGTCTATTTCAGATTACGACGGTAGTGATCATTCCAGGATGATACTAGAAAAGTACGAAGAGAACTTGGCAACAAGTCGTCTTGATTAATATAAATATGGTCGGAAAGTCCGTGAGCTTCATCCCCGTATTATTTAAAGACGCACCAATATAATCTTCGAATACATTCAAATTACATCAGATTAAAGATGACAATTAGGCACGGCGTTTGTGCAATCACCATTAAATTAGCGGATAATGGTGACCAAACACAATTCATTCAGATTAATAGCCTTGTTGATTAGCATTGTATCTACATCGTTGATGCACGGACAGATAGCAATCAATGAGTTTAATTCTCAGCGTGGTTTTACGGACGAGAACGGAGAAGATGTGGATTGGGTTGAAGTCTACAACTATTCGAATGCCACGGTTAACCTAGACGGGTTCTACCTCAGCGATAATCCAAATAATCTAGACAAGTGGATATTTCCTGCTTTAGAGCTGGCAAGTCAACAATTAATTACAATTTGTGCATCAGGGCGTGAGAATTTTAAGGTTCCTCATCATTGGGAATCTATCGTTAAAGCTGAAAATATATGGAAGTATTGGAGCGGGAATACGCCGCCAGCAAACTATGGGAATTGGAATCAAAATGGATACAATGATCAAAATTGGTCTTCAGGTCAAGGAGGTGTAGGTTATGGAGACAATGATGACAATACGATCATTGGTGCTACTCCATCCGTTTTAATGCGTCATGAATTTGTAATTAATGATTTGAGTGAGGTCACCAACCTACTTTTTCATGCGGATTATGACGACGGGTTTATCGCCTATTTGAATGGTATTGAAATCATGCGTTCTTCCAATTTAAGCGGACAACCTGCCTACAATGAGTTCACTCAGGGACAACACGAAGCGGTAATGTATTTGGGAGGTATTCCTGAACACGTGCTGTTTGACACGGAAGAGTCGAATGACCTATTGAAAGCTGGAACTAATGTCCTAGCGGTTCGTGTGCACAATGCAACGGGTAATTCATCCGATATGACCGGGAATTTTTTCCTTTCAGCAGGGATTGCTTCAACGACATACAATTACCAAGGTCTACCCCAATGGATCATTCCACCAATGGTCCTGCCACATGCGGATTTCAAGCTGTCGCGTGGAGAGACTGTGATAATCAGCGATACCAGCGAAAACATTATTGACAGTGCATACATATCTAGTGCTATCAAAAATACGATAAGTAGGGGCCGTACACCAGATGGTGTAGGAGCCTGGTGTTTGTTTAATTCTCCCACGCCCAACGCCTCGAATAACCAAAGTACATGCTACACAGGGGTTGTGCCTGCGCCTCAGATCAATCTAGCCTCAGGTTGGTATTCCGCAGCAAACCCAGTAACAGTAGTTACTGCGCAAAATGCAACATCGCATTATACCACGAACGGGGATGTACCAGACCAACTTGACAATGTGGTCAACGGAACTATATACATTAATGAGTCTAGTGTGCTAAGTGTACGTTCTTTTGACAATAATGGAACTGCCTTGCCAAGTCCTACTGTGGATAGAACTTACATTATTAATGAAAACAGCCACGATTTACCTGTAGTTTCAATCATCACAGATGAGGACCACTTGTGGAATTGGTATACGGGAATTTACGTAATGGGACCCAATGCAAGTACGAGTTACCCATATTTCGGAAGTAACTTCTGGCAACCATGGTCAAGAAAGTCGAGAATGGAGTTTTTCGACGGTACGCAGACCAAACAGTTCGAGGCAGAATTCGATCTTGAAATTCACGGTGGATGGTCGCGGGCGGAGCCGCAAAAATCTTTTAGAGTGGATGCCAAATCCATTTATACTGGGGAGATTAAACACACTTTAATAAAGCGTAAACCGCACATTACGAGCTATAACAACTTCAACCTCCGTAACGGGGGTCAGCACGGACTTTCAGATCGACTACAAGATGCCATTATGAGTAGATTAGCGCAGGGAACCGAAATAGATCGAATGGGCTACCAACCCTGTATCGTATACTTAAATGGTTCGTACTGGGGTTTGTACGGGATAAGAGAAAAATTAGATGAACATTATGTTGAAAGCAACCATGGCGTGCCTAGTGATGAGGTACAACTAATAAATAGAGACGGTTCCTTGGTTGGTTCACCGGCACACTTTTCGGAGTCCTATGACATCATCATGAATACAAGCACTTCTTCGGACAACTTTTTAGAAGTATTCAGCTCGAGGTTCGATATATACAATTACATCGACTATTTCGTTTTCCAGACCTACATACAGAATAGAGACTGGCTAGGCATAGATTGGGGGTTGAACAACGTCAAGTTGTGGAGGCAAGACACCCTTGATGCGACTTGGCGCTATATGATGTATGATACTGATTTTGCCTTCGGACTTTACGGCGGAAATATTTACCAAAATTATATTGATCGAGCGCGAAACCCGACCTCACCAAACGACCATTCCGAATTATTTGATCACGTTCTAGAGAATGACGATTTTATGTGTCGATTCACCAATCGATATAACGATTTGATTAATACCACGTTTCAAACGGCCAACTTTAATGCCACCACAGACGAGCTGAAAGCCGAATTAGCGCCAGCTATTCCAGACCACATTTCGAACTGGAGCAGTCAAATGGGGCCATATTCATTTACCTCATGGTCGAATGCTGTGAATTCTATTAAATCCTACAATGCGAGCAGAATATCAACTGCAAGACAGCATATCAATCAGAGCTTTTCGCTATACGGACAAAGAGACATTGATTTGGACGCCTATCCTGAAGATGCAGGAGTAATTAAGCTAAATAGCATAATACCAGAACTACCCTGGGAAGGTGTTTATCACGGTGGCTGTCCAATCACCGCTAAAGCTACGCCCAACTTCGGGTACGTTTTTTCGCATTGGACCTCAAACAACGGAAATTATCAAAATGAAGAAGAGGATTCGATACAAGTTCTTATGAATATAAATACAGAATTGACGGCAAACTTCGATTCCTGTTCTGCAGTCATTGATGTAGATATTGTAGCTGACGGAAACCTATTGCGTAGCGAAATTTCTGAGGAAGTTAGCGGTGTATTCTACAATTGGAGCTTGGACGGTACTAACATCTCTGAAGATAGCGTTCTCTATAACCCTACCAACGGTAATTACACGCTTACTGTACGCTTTGATTCGTGTGAAATAGCCACTGAAATATTCACGGTCGCACGAGAATCGTACTCATTACTCCTTTTTCCAAACCCAGCAATAGATCAATTGCACGTTCAGTTTATACTAGGAGAGCAGAACGATATTAACCTAAGCATTTACAGTACCTCGGGTCAGAAGGTTTGGCAGAATAATAGGACTGATTTCATCGGTCAATTCAATGAAATTATCGATATCAGCACCCTTGCACGAGGCGCCTACATATTGCGTGTCGAAACCCCAACAAAAGACTATACGGAGCGGTTTATTCGGATCTAATTAGGGTACCATAGTAACGCGCACCTTCTTCTTTTTTAAACGCTGATTGTTTGTTCTCTCCACAACTTTTTGAGCGATAGATGTTGAAACGGATAAGTAGGAATAGCTCTGCTGAAGTTCGATTATACCAAGTTGCTCTTTCGACAGACCTCCTTTTTTAAAAAAAAGGCCGGCAATATCGCCCTTAGAAATCTTATCCCTTCTTCCACCAGAAATGTGCAAGGTGGTCCATTTCTGAACATCTAACTGTTCAAAAGGCAGCTCTGCTATTTCAACTTTCAGCGGGTCAACAGCCTTTATATATTCAGGTAGTGGTTTCGATTTTTTATGCAGTACATACGCACCGCCTTTCGCATTCATTCGCGCCGTGCGCCCGTTACGGTGTGTGAACTCATTTGAATGATATGGTAACTCTAAATGAATGATAAACTTGATTTCAGGTATGTCTAATCCACGTGAAGCTAAATCGGTTGCCAGGAGCAACTGACAGGTACCATTCCGAAACTTAACAAGAGCTCGTTCCCTATCTATTTGATCTAAACCACCATAATAACACTCATGCTCAATCTTCTGATCAAAGAGGAAGTCGCTGGCGTCGAAAAGCGACTCTTTAAAATTGCAAAAAATGATACCTGGCTGACCTTCCAATCTCTTAAGTAATGCTTCAAGTGCGCCTAGACGCTGGCCTGCTCCAACGGCAATTGTATTGACTGTCAACTGGGGACGATGCTGGTTCAAATAATCTATAGAAATAGGGTTGTCAATACCAAGAAACTCGGGGATTACCACAGCATCAGTTGCAGAGGTTAAAACGCATTGATTAATTGCCTTCAGACTGCGTAAGATTTCTGACATGTCACGCTCAAAACCCACTTCAAGAGATTTGTCGAATTCGTCAAGCACTAAGGTTTTGACACAGCTTAAGTCCATATTATCACGACGGAATCTATCTGCTATTCGACCCGGTGTTCCCACAAGTAGCGCCGGTTTTGTTTTAAGATTAGCCTTGTCTATTTGACCAGACCTGCCGCCATATACCGCGTTGATCTTAAATCCTGATCCTAATTGGCGAGCTACCTGCTCGATCTGCATAGCCAATTCTCTTGAAGGAACTAAAATAATCGCTTGAATACCGTCAACTTTGTGATTTAAGCGTTCTATGAGCGGTAATAAAAACGCAAGCGTTTTGCCGCTTCCTGTGGGAGACAACAATACCACGTCGTTACCATTGTAGATAGCTTTCCTTGCCTCAACCTGCATAGGGTTTAAGGTGGAAATGTTGAACTTTTCCAGGAATGATTCAAGCAGTTCCTTTCTAGACAATTTTTCAGCGCTCATTCGGTATGCTAATTAGTTCGAGCCAAGGAAGATTTGTACTTTATTTGAAAGCTCGTTAAGAAATTCCTCAAGATATGACCTTTAACATAGCGGAATGAACTGTGCGAAGGTTTTCTAAAAAACGCACTCAATTCATAAAAACTTTTTTCGATCAACCAAACCGAATACTGCTTTCCCCTGCGGTAAGCACCCCTTGAATGATGTTAATTATTCAGCAGCCTCTATTTGGGACGCTGTTTTGGGGTTAGGTAATGCCTCATACAAAAGTCTGTTTTTCGACTTTTCTTTCTTTCTGTCCTGTCTTGGTTTACGGTATTCACGATCGCCAAGGGGTTTGTCGTTGCGTGATTTTTCCCTGTTCGGTTTATTCTTAGAGTTTGAATTTTTACGTCCTTTACCCTTTCGATCTGGAGAATGCCATAATGGACCTTCTCCAAGGTGCTTTGGTGGCTGCTCTTTATCCAATTCCCTATCAATCAATCGCTCAATCTTGGAGAACTTAAATATGTCGTCCGGACAAACCAATGTCAGGGCCATTCCTTCTCTTTTAGCACGAGCCGTCCGACCAATGCGGTGAACATAATCCTCCGCATCTCCGGGAACATCGTAATTGACTACAAGGTCAATACCCTTAATATCTATACCTCGGGACATTACATCAGTTGCAACCATAATACGTGTTTTTCCGCTTCTAAAGTTCCTCAACGTTTCTTCACGCGCATCCTGTTCGTAATCAGAACTAATACCTTGACAAGCGTATCCCTTCTGCTTTAGCTTACGGGCAAGATTTTCAACCTTCTTCTTGGTAGAACAGAAAATAATGATGGAATTAAAATCGTCTTTGTCGCCTAAAACGTGCTGAACAAGCCTCACCTTTTGCTCTTCGTGCGCCATAATGACCTTTTGCGTCACCCCCTCAGCAGGTTTTGAAATGGCCACGGAAATCTCCTCGGGATTATTGAGGATTTGCTTAGCGAGCTGACGAATTTTAGGGGCCATAGTAGCAGAAAACATCAAACTTTGACGCTCCTCAGGAAGCTGCTTTATGATTTTTATAATATCGTCGAAGAAACCAATATCAAGCATTCGGTCCGCCTCGTCCAAAATAAGGTGTTTGACCGTGTTGAACTTCACATACCCACGAGCGATATGTGCAAGGAGTCGTCCTGGTGTAGCTACAATTATATCTGCACCACCTTTAAGTGCATCAGCCTCGCCTTCCCAGCTTACGCCGTCACCGCCCCCGTATACCGCATAACAAGAGGCGTTTGTAAAGTAGGCAATGCCCTGGATCTGTTGTTCTATCTGGATGGCCAACTCACGAGTTGGACATAAAATAAGGACCTGAACGCCGTCGCTTTCTTCTTCTGCAACTTGATTCAACGTAGGCAAAACAAAGGCTGCAGTTTTTCCTGTACCCGTCTGGGCACAACCAATCAAATCTTTACCTTCTAATATTGTGGGAATGGCCTTCTCTTGAATCTCCGTAGCCTCTTCAAAGTTCATGTAGAACAGGGCATCTAAAAGCGTATCGTTCAGACCAAAGTCGGTGAATTTCTTCATTTATTCATTCTAGGTGGATATCCACCCTTACCTTGATGTCTCGCGCAATTATTATTTTGGACCAGCCATCGCCTAGACCCCAAAGGTCTCGATTCACGGTAAAGGTGCTTACCAAATGACCGGCTGAAGTTTCCTCTACTTCAATCTCAATATCATTCGATACTCCCCGCAAGGTAAGGGAGCCTCTGAGTTTATAGGTGGTTACCCCTGAGGATTTTCCAACAAATACGACTTCTTTGGCGGTGAAGTCAATTCTAGGCGTTGCCTTTGTATTGAAAAATTCTTCCTTGTCCTTCAAGTGGTAATCGCGAGTGTTATTTCCGCTTTTAATCGAGTTTGCATCCAACGTTCCAATAATGGCCACCAGAATACCCTCATCGTATTCTGCAGTACCTCGCGCCCCGGCGATAGTTCCTTCAACAGTATTAAAGACAAGATTTCCAACCTCGAAGGTGGCTTTTGATGACAGTGCAAATGATTTGGTCTGGGCATTAGTGCTTACAACAAAAAGCGCAACAAGCAATAAGGATAGTTTTTTCATAGTAAAGGTGAGGGACCAGAGCTTTAAGGGATAAGCCCCAACTCCTTTAGTAACTCATGCCTGTTACCGTGGTTCGTGAATTCGTCAGAAATCTTCCTCTTGACCAATTTTACTTCGAGGTCTTTATCTGCAACAAGGCCTGCTAATCCTCCAAAGAGGCCTCCGTTTCCAATGCTTTCCTCAACGACTAAAACGTTTGAATAGTCTTTCAACAACTGTGGTAAATTCTCTGGTAGTGGTTTGACCTGACCTAAATGTAGATGATCAAAAACACCAGATTCTACATGGGAAGAAAGAGCACCCGTAGAGAGCAATAATGAGTTTGATTCTTTTTGTGACATCCACTTCATTGGCTCAAATTTCTCAGGCGTACCACAAGCAGTTTTCGCTTTCGGATAACGAATGAACAACGGGCCTTCCAAAGAATCTTGGATGGAAGCTGCTTCCACCATCATAGCCTGTAGTTCATCTCCATTTCTGGGATTCCATATTGTGGTGTTAGGTACGTCAGCTAAAAAACCAGCATCGAAGACACCGTGATGAGTAGGACCATCAGCGCCGACCAGACCCGCTCTATCAACCAAGAAAATTACAGGCAAGTTTTGAAGTGCTATATCATGAATGACTTGGTCCATCGCGCGTTGTAAGAAGGTACTGTAAATATGTACCCATGCACGCCCACCTGACGCAGCCATACCTGCCGCAGCAGTTGCTGTGTGAGGTTCGTTGATACCTGTATCGATAAACTGCTCCGGAAATTCATCGCGTAGTGGACCAAAGCCGCTACTAGCAAACATTGCAGGAGAAAACACACGTAGTTGCTGGTTTGACTTTAAAATCTTCTTCATCTGCTCAGCAGCCCACCATTGAAAGGTGGTCCCAGGTTCGTAGGATTTACTTTTACTCAAATTTGGCTTCGAAGTTCTAATGTGAAGGAGTTGCTTACCACCGCGGTCTATGACTGCTTTCAAGGACTCAAGCAAAGAAAGAACATCATTGCCCTTTTCGAGATAGCTGTATTCCCACCCTAGACTTTGGATGTAGCCGCCATAACTGTTGTACTCATGCAGTGCACCAACAGTTGAGTCTATACTGCCGTCGTTATCGTTGAGAATAACCAATGCATCTCCGGCTGTAGTGGCTAAATGATTCAATGCCTCAAAGCTTTGACCGCCCGTCATAGAACCGTCTCCAATCACCGCAACGCGCTTGCGACGACGGCCTGCTGCTGCATCGGCAATACACGCTCCTGTAAGCACACTTAAAGAGGTTGATGCGTGTCCTGCGCCGAAAAAGTCGTAGGGACTTTCATCACGTTTAAGAAATCCGCTAATACCTTCTTTGGTACGCTGTGTATTCAGTGCGTCCAAGCGTCCTGTTAATGCCTTGTGCACATAGCCTTGATGGCCGACATCCCAAATCAGTAGGTCCTTGGGAGTACTCAAAAGGTAATGAAGGGCCACCGTTAATTCCGCGACAGCAAGGGAGGACTCCAAGTGTGAAATCTTATCCGTTACACGTGCTACGATCTCTTCTTTAAGGCCGTTGGTGAATGCGGTTAAATCGAGAGGATCTATGTTACGCAAGCGCTCAATCATTGGGTAAAATTAGGGCAAAAAATCGGGTGAAAAATAAAAATTCCAGCGCCGCATCGCGCCGCTGGAATCGTAGCTTAATCTTAAGCTATGGTTAGATATTATCAAGCTATTAATCTCACGAAGAAGCGCTGCATTCTCTCGAATAAGAAGTACATAACTGGTACAATCACTAGTGTTAAAAAGGTGGCAAAAGTCAAGCCAAAGATCACTGTCCAAGACATTGGCCCCCAGAATACCACATTATCACCTCCAAAGAAAATATTTGGGTCGTTCTCACTAAAGAGCGTGTAGAAGTTGATGTTCATACCAGTAGCCAACGGGATCAAACCAAGAATGGTCGTGATCGCCGTGAGCAATACTGGACGCAAACGCGTACGGCCTGCTTCAACGATGACCTTGATAAGCTCAGGGTTGGTAAGCTTTTCGTTCTCTTCTATGCCCAACTCTTCTTTCTTACGTGCGGTCAACTGCTTAATAAAATCAATCAATACAATGGCATTATTAACCACAATACCTGCAAGAGAAATGATACCAATCATCGTCATCATGATGACAAATTCCATACGGAAGATGACAAGACCTAGGAATACGCCGATGAGGGAGAATGCGACGGTTACGATAATGATGAATGGTGTTGATGTAGAATTGAATTGGCTCACAAGGATGAGGAAAATCAAAAATACTGCGATCATCAGAGCACCAGACAGGAAGCTCAATTCCTTCGCTTGCTCCTCTTGCTCACCTGTAAAGTCTACCTTGATGCCACGTGGTAATTCGTAATCGTTCATCACCTCTTTAATTATGTTTACCACCTCGGTTGGGTTCGTACCCTCAAGCACATTTGACTGAACCGAGATGACGCGCTTGAGATCAATACGCTTCACTGAAGAGAAGGTCGAAGTCTTCTTCGCCTTGGCTACTGCAGAGATAGGAACTTGTTTTATCCGGCCCGTCGCTTGGTCGCGGAAGGTGATTTTTTGATTCATCAAATCTTCCACATTGTAGCGGTACTCGTCCGTCATTCGAAGGTTGATAGGATAATCCTCCTCGCCGTCTTTAAATCGGCTTACTTCTTTACCGAAAAGTGCCGTGCGCATTGCGTCGCCTATCTGTGCAGAGCTCAAGCCCAGTGCACGTGACTTAATACGGTCTACTTCGATCGGCATTTCAGGCTTACCCGTTTCGACATCTAGTTTCAACTCTTCGATACCGGCAATACCCTTGGAGTTAATGAACGTACGAATCTCGTCAGCCGTTTGAACCAATTCAAAGTAGTTGTCTCCTGCAATTTCTATATTTATTGGAGGACCAGTTGGTGGCCCGTTGCTGTCTTTTGCCACACTAACGACCACGCCAGGGTAGTTGCTCAAAGTAGCACGAAGCTTATTAAGAACACCAGCACTGCTAACGCGATTACCCTCTGTATCTAAACGCTCGGCGAAAGGGTGGAACTGCACCGTGATCTTCGCTTTGTTTGGTGTCTGTGCCATAGAAGGTCCGGCGTTAGGGTCTGAGGTTCCTTCACCCACTTGGGCAATGACGGATTCTACCATGTAGTTCTGCTCAACACCATTTTCGTCGATAAAGTTGAACTCGTTAACGATGGCCATTACTTCTTTCTCGAGCTCCAAAGTCACTGCATTAGTTTCCTCAATGTCTGTTCCAATAGGCATCTGGATGTAAACCATGGCTTGGTTAGGCATATTTTCCGGGAAGAACAATGTCTTTGGCGGGAACGCACCCAAGAGCATTCCGGAGAATACCAGAAGTACGAAGGTTCCGATGAAGAACACAAAGGGCTTTCTTCCGTTCAAAGCATAATTCAGTATTTCCTTGTAACCACTTTCTAAAGCTGGAAGCGCTTTGCCTTGGAACCATGCCGTAGCAGGAACCACGAGATAGGCATAGATGAGGGCAAATACACCACCGTAGATAAACAAGTTTCCGAAGGCCATTGCACCTGCGCCGTAGGCAATTATTGCTCCTAATATGATCGCAACAATAGAAATCATATTCAATCTTTTTTTATTCAAAGGCGCCTCCTCAACTTTCATCAGCGCTGACGTAAGTCCAGGATTGATTACTAAGGCAACGAAAAGCGAAGAAGAAAGTACTGTAATCAGCGTCAACGGCAAATACTTCATAAATTCACCGAAGAGACCCGGCCAGAATGCCAGCGGTAGAAAGGCTGCCAAAGTAGTTGCGGTAGAAGCAATAATAGGCAAGGCGACTTCTCCGGCACCCAGCTTAGCTGCTTCAATGCGCGAATAACCTTCGTCCATAAATCGGTAGATGTTCTCGACTACTACAATTCCGTTATCTACCAACATACCCAGCGCCAATACAAGAGCAAAGAGCACAATAGTATTCAATGTAATGCCCATACCATTAAGTATCACGAAACTTATGAGCATAGACATTGGAATAGCAATCCCCACAAAGAGTGCATTACGCAGTCCGAGGAAGAACATCAATACCAATACTACTAAGAACATCCCAAAGATGATGGAGTTTTCAAGATCTGCCACCTGAGTTTTGGTTTGCTCAGAGGTGTCATTAGTCACCGAAATACTCAAGTTGTCCGGGAAGTAATCGTCTTTAGAGTCCTGGAGTAGGCTTGCAATTTTTTCACTTACGATGATCTGATTTTCACCTGAGCGCTTGAATACATCAAGCATCACAACTGAAGAGCCGTATTGTCGCGCGTAGGACTGGCGCTCTACCTCATCAAATTCTATTTCAGCAACATCTACGAGGCGTACAAGCTGCATCTTCTCACTCTTAATGACCACGTTGCGCAACTCATCCAGCTCGCGAATCTCACCAACTACGCGAACATTGCGACGGTAGCCGTCTACCAAAAGGTTACCCCCTGAAATAGTCATGTTTTCGTTTTGGATAGCTCCGGCGATGTCGCGGAAGCTCAACTCAAGGGTCTCCAACTTTTTCGTATCTACTAATACGCGTACCTCCTTGTCATCGATACCTCGGATATCTACTTTGGAAATCTCTGTCAAATCCTCAATGCGCTCCTCGAGGTATTCGCCATAGTCCTTGAGTTGGTCTAGGGAAAATTCTCCAGACATATTGATGTTCATAATCGGCATCAATTCTGAGAAGTTCAGCTCGAATATGTTAGGGTCCGCTGGTAAATCTGTAGGAAAGTCGGGCTGACCCATAGCTGCATCCACCTTGTCCTTCACCTTTCTCAGGGCATCCTCAGGAGTGACGTCAAAGTTGAATTTTACTTGGATAGTCGAATAGCCCTCTACCGAGGTAGAATTGATCTCATCTACGCCCGAGATACCGTTGATTTCCTTTTCCAAAGGACGGGATATCAACTTCTCAATATCCACCGGGGAGTTCCCAGGATAGGGTGTACCTACATAGATTTCTGGCGTGACAATTTCAGGGAATGCCTCAGAAGGCATCGACGTGTAGCTAAAAATACCTGCCGCGAAGACGATTACGGTTAGTACGTACACGGTCATTCGGTTCTTCACTGAGAAGTTGGAGGGTCCGAACTGTTTAATTAAACTTTTTTTCTCTTCCATGTTATTAAGTGGATTTCGGGATTAACCCAATACTACTTCTTGACCTGCACGAACGCTGCGCGATCCTTTTTCTACGACGAGCATTCCCGCCTCTAGGCCCAAAACAATCTCTGTTTGATTATCAAATGTTAGACCCGTGGTTACCCATGTTTTTACGACCTGGTAACGGTCCGTTCCTTCAAAATTTCTCAAGGTGTAAATGAAGTCATTGCCTTCCACATCTTGCTGCACTAAACTTGCTGAAACTGTCAAGGCTTCATCGTTTCTGTAATCCTGAAGTGCAATATGCACCATTTGATTTGGCTTCACACCGTTCGCCTCAGGCAAGCTCACATTGATTGAGAACGTACGGTTGCCTTCTTGAATGAATTGGCCCACCTGTAGAACCTCAGCAGTCACTTCGTAGTCCATAGAAGTAAAGGCTATACTTGCAGGAGTTCCAACGAACACACGATTGGCATAGCTCTCAGGAACATCTGCTTTTACATACACACCTGAAGTATTCACCAAACGAATAGCCGGCATCTGCGGACCTGACAACTGACCTTCCTTTGCGAAGATGTTGTCAATAGACCCAGAAAACGGTGCGCGAATTTCGCTCAACTCAATCTGTTCCTTCAAGGTTTTCACCTTTTGTACCAAACCTTCATAGTTGTTCTTGGCTTGCAAGTATTGGATTTCTGAACCAATCTGCTGGTCCATCCAAAGACGTTGTTGTTTTTCAAAAACAGTCTTGGCCAATTCCAATCCTGTCTGCAACTCAGCAAGGGAAGACATCATAATATCTGTATCAAGCGACAACAACAATTGGTTCTTCTCGACAGACTGTCCGTTTTTCACATAAATCTTCTTTACACTGCCGCTGGCCGTCGTGTATAAATTGATGCTCTTATCTGCCTCAACCATACCAAAGACGTCGAAATAGTGCAAGAACAAACTTGGCTCCACCTCCTTCGAAGTCACTACATCGTATACCTTGTTGGTATCAAGTGCCGCTAAATGGAGCTCAACTTCAGAAATAAGAGCACTGATACTGTCGCGTGAAGAAACCAACGCCTCTTTCTTCGCTTTCAGCTCGTCGGTGGTACCCATCTCTTCTGGCGTCCCACATGCTACAAGTGCAATACTGCTTATAATGAATACTACTTTTTTCATGTCTTTTTCTTATTTCTGTGTTTGTTTAGTCATTAAATATTCCAATTCAGACTTCTTATCTAAGGCGTTCTGAGCAGCAATGAATTTGGCCTGCAAAGCCTCTTGATATTGTGCTTCACTCTGGGTCAATTCCATCGAAGAGGTCATCCCCTCCTTATATTCCAACCTTCGCTGATCACGAATGCGCTTAGCGAGAGCCGCGCTTTCTTTCTGTGCAAGGTAATCTGCAATTCCTTGGTGGAAGTCATTAACCAAAGCAGCGTGCTGCATTATCAAACCGTCCTCCATTTGCTTCAACCCAATTTTTGCTTGATCGCGCTGAATTTTTGCTTCTTGCACCTTAGCTCGGCCGTTTCCTGAAGTGAACAGTGGAATGCTAATGTTGCCTGCCACCAATGAACTTGGAATTTCCACTGCGTCATCTCCGAAAATATTGGACTCACCACTCATATACTGGAAATTGTTCTGATAGGTAATACCAATGGAAGGCAAATACCCCAATTTCCGATTTAGCAATTGAAGCTCTGAACCATCCACTTGATTTTCCATACCGAGATAGTCCACGGTCTTCGTTGGATCAAAGGAAAAGTTTACCATAGCTGAAGCTGCCGCGGCATCTACTACCAATGCATCCATTTGGTCTGCCATTAAAATATCTTGCTGAATAGGGAACCCCATTTGTAGCTTGAGAAGCATCTTCGCAACCCTCGCTTGACCCTCAGCATACAGAACGGCATTTTTAATGTTATTGTAGTTCAGCATCACTTGATCGGCATCCGCTTTGGAGACCATACCCGCCTCGTTCATCTTCTGCATTTCAAAGGCCAGATCTTGCAAGTAGCCTTCGTTCGCCTTTAATACTCTGACACTCTCCTCACTCAACAACGCCAAATGATAGGCCTTAGCCACCTCTCTTTTCAGTTCGGCTTTGCTTTGCTCCATTCCTATAGAAGCACCATCCTTGAGAACTTTTGCGGCCATAAGCCCAACTATATAAGAGCCGTCAAAGATCAGCTGATTCACCGTTAACCCGCCCTGTGCTTGATAGTCCGTACCGAATACTAACTCATCTAAAACACCATCGCCGTTAAAATCTGTCACCAAAGCACCCAGATCGATATTGTAGATGTATTGTCCACTAGCTGACGCCTGGGGCAAACCATAAGCGAGATTCTGACGGTAAATTTGTTTGGCACGCTCTATCTCCAGCTTGGCAATCTGTACCCCGTAGGCATGGTCAAGCGCATACTCCTGGGCCAAAGCCAAGCTGAATTTCTCTTGAGCACCAACAGTACTAGACAAGCACAAAGGCAGTAAGAGCAATCCTAGTTTTCTCATTCTTCGTTGTTTATTAGTTGATTTAAATATTGAATTCCTTTGTCTGAAGCTATCCCCCTGATGTGGTACCTCAGGCTTGTTTGACGCAATTCATCGAGGTCCGCTGGACGCTCAGCAAGGTTGTTTTCGTGTGCCGCTAAAATATGTCCGTAATATAGAATGGTGATATGCTCTACGGCAATATCTTCACGATACAACCCTTCTTTCATCCCTTTTCTCAAGTTGTCTTGTGTAATCTTGACTACTAGCTCCTCACGCATTTTTTTTAATCTCGGGGCCAATTCAGGATAGTATTGCTCCAATTGTCCAATCAATCGATCCTCATCACCGCGCATATGCTGTTCCGCAAAACGTTCAATGGCAAATAAATCGTCAATAGCATTGCCTCCGTTTTTCTTGAGAACATTGTATAAAACGCCTTCCATACTTTGGGCAAAAAAGCTGAACGATTGAAAAAGAAAATCAGGTTTATTTGAAACGAATTTGTAGAGCGTCTTTTTCGAAATCCCACAGGTACTGGAAATTTGTTCCATAGTAACTGCTTTGACTCCGAACTTTTTGAAAAGCTCAAATCCAGTAGCAAAAATTTTTACAGCGTCTGGAGTAATAGTCATTGGTCGTTAGGGTAGATACGAAGGCCGTTTTACTTTATATTGGAAACGAAATATACATAAATCGTTTCCTGAGTTTCCATCTCATAACAATTTTTATGCCATTATGTTAAGATCGAGTTGATTTTTACAGAAAAATCGTATTTTAAATGGGCTACTTAGTGCATATTTGTAGCAAACAATACGAGAAATGAGCATTTCGAAAATCTTACAAGAGCCAACTTTAGGCAGTATCATTACAGTTAAAGGATGGATACGTAGCTTTAGAAGCAATAAATTCATTGCCATCAATGACGGGTCTTGTTTGGCCAATCTGCAATGTGTCGTAGACTTCGAGAACGAAGACGAAAACGAGCTCAAGCGCATCACCACTGGTGCCTGTGTGGCAGTTACTGGTGTGCTTACAGAGAGTCAAGGAAAAGGACAGAGCGTTGAAATCATCGTGCAATCTTTTGATATTTTGGGTGATGCGCCTGTTGAGGAATACCCACTTCAGCCAAAAAAACACAGCCTAGAATTCTTGCGTGAGATTGCGCACCTGCGTCCTCGCTCAAAGACCTTTGGCGCGGTGTTCCGCATTCGTCACGCCCTGTCTTTTGCAATACACGACTACTTCAATAAAGAAGGGTTCTTCAACTGGCATAGCCCAATTATTACTGGATCTGACGCTGAAGGTGCTGGTGAAATGTTCCGAGTTACGACACTACCTCATGGCACCGATCAAGAAAGCAGTAAAGACTTCTTTGGAAAAGAAACACATCTTACAGTAAGTGGCCAACTCGAAGGCGAGCTTGGTGCTATGGGTTTGGGGAAAATCTACACCTTCGGCCCTACGTTCCGTGCTGAAAATTCAAATACAACGCGTCACCTTGCAGAGTTCTGGATGATTGAGCCAGAGATGGCTTTCTATGATCTCGAAATGAACATAGACCTCGCAGAGGACTTCTTGAAACGCACTATTAAATATGTCTTAGATAACTGCCGTGCCGACCTTGAATTCCTAGACAAGCGTTTTATGGACGAGCAAAAGACCAAGCCGCAGAACGAGCGCTCAGAACAAGGGCTTATCGAAAAGCTCGAGTTTGTAGTGAGTAACGACTTCGTCCGCTTAAGCTACAATGAGGCGATTGAAATCTTGCGCAACTGTAAGCCAAACAAGAAGAAAAAATTTAAATATCTCATTAACGAATGGGGTGCTGACCTTCAGAGTGAGCATGAACGTTACCTCGTTGAAAAACACTTTAAAGCACCGGTGGTTTTATTCGATTACCCTGCCAATATAAAGGCCTTCTACATGCGTCTTAACGAAGATGAGAAAACCGTTCGTGCCATGGATATTTTATTCCCAGGCATAGGTGAAATCGTCGGCGGTTCGCAACGTGAAGAGCGATACGATGTCCTCAAACAAAAGGTGACCGATGTAGGTATACCAGAGGAAGAGCTTTGGTGGTATCTCGAGACACGCAAGTTTGGAACATGCGTACACAGTGGATTTGGACTAGGCTTCGAGCGATTGGTATTGTTCGCAACCGGCATGGGAAATATCCGTGATGTAATTCCGTTCCCTCGAGCACCAAAAAGTGCGAACTTTTAAACTGCCTCATACCCCTAACCGATGTTAAAGCAAACCCTATCACAAAAACTTCAACAAAAGCTGAGTCCGCAACAGATTCAGCTTATGAAGTTGGTGCAGCTACCGACGCAAAGTCTGGAGGCACGCATCAAAGAAGAGCTGGAAGAAAACCCAGCGCTAAACGAAGGTAGGGAAAAGCAAGAGGACAACTTTGAAAACGACAGTGCCGACGATCGCGAAGTTCGCGAGAGTATGGAAGAAATCAATTGGGACGACTATCTCCGCGACGATGATATCCCGGAATACCGCACCAGAGCAAATAACTTTAGTGTAGACGACGAATTGTACGAAGCACCCGTGGTTGTCAGTGAAAGTTTCCATGAAAGCCTTATCAGCCAATTGCGGCTGCTCAACCTCAGCGAAGCAGATTTAGATCTAGCGATTTACCTAGTAGGTACAATTGACGATGACGGAATTCTGCGTCGGTCGATGGAAGATATAGTTGACGATCTCGCCTTCTCGCAAGGAGTATTCACCGATGACAAGGAACTTGAGAGACTTCTCATGGTGATTCAGGATTTAGACCCTGCGGGTGTCGGAGGACGCGATTTGCAGGAGTGTCTGGTTCTTCAGTTGGAACGTAAAACTCCATCACTAAGCGTAAATCTCGCCTTGAGTGTTCTCGAGGACTACTTTGATATTTTCGTAAAGCGCCACTATAATAAATTGATGGACCGCTTAGGTGTTCAGGAAGATGAGCTGAAGGAAGCCATTGAAGAAATTGGCCGATTGAATCCCAAACCTGGGGGCTCTTCTAACCTCAGCAGACCAACAGAAAATGTAATTCCAGATTACAACCTGAAGATTGTTGACGACAAATTGGAATTGACCTTAAACGGCAGGAATGCGCCAGAACTGAGCCTTAGTCCGAAATACCGGGAAATGCTTGAGCATTACAAGGCCAGTGGACAAAAAAATAAATCAGAGAAAGAAGCGCAGCTTTTTGTGAAGCAAAAGCTAGATAGCGCCAAATGGTTCATTGAGGCCATAGTTCAGCGCCAGCAGACCCTGATGTTTACGATGGAAGCTATCCTAGAATACCAACGTGAATACTTCTTAACCGGCGACGAACGAAAACTCAAGCCAATGATCCTAAAGGATATTGCAGAAAAAATTGAAATGGACATCTCAACTGTAAGTCGCGTCGCGTCTAATAAATACATTCAAACGCCATACGGCACCTTCTTGATTAAGCGCTTCTTCTCAGAGTCCATGACCAACGCGGAAGGTGAAGAGGTCAGCACACGAGAGATCAAGAAGATTCTTGAAGATGTAGTTACTGAAGAGAATAAGCGAAAGCCATTAACTGATGAAGCCCTCGCCAACATTCTTAAGGAAAAAGGCTACCCTATCGCACGTCGAACTGTCGCTAAATACCGCGAGCAACTCGATATTCCGGTAGCCCGAATGAGAAAAGAACTCTAGTGCACTACAGCTTCAAACATATCCTTGCACAGCTGTTAAGCTATACACTCCATCCTGGATTATTACCTACAGTTGGAGCGCTATACATTTTGTTTATACATCCCGATGTTTTCGCCTTCGAGAGCATCATTAAAATACTATTTATCGTCTTCACAGGCACCTACCTCATTCCTTTGCTCGTTATCTACATACTCACGGTATTGGGCATTATTGAAAGTGTACACCTCATTAGGAAACAAGACCGTATTTATCCCTATATGGTTGCAGCGTTTAGTGCTATCCTAACCTCTCGGATTCTTATGAACATTGGTGCGCCTCGTGAAATTGTATACAGTACTCTAGCAAGCGCTTTTGTTCTGGTCGTTAGTTCAGTACTTATTCCATTTTTCAAAAGCAGTGCGCATATGGCAGGTGTTGCGGGATTTACTGGCCTATATCTCGCCCTCTTTGAGAGGTACAGCGCCGGCAACCTATACACTATGTTCTTGCTAGTTGGCCTTTGTGGAGCAACGGCTTGGGCACGCATTCTACTAAAACGTCATTCGCTTAGAGAGCTCTTGAGCGGCGCAGTGTTGGGGTTTGTAGGTATATATGTACTTCTTTCTCGGTAAACCGATTCGTTTACTCATTCTCCTTGTACCCGCCGATTTTTATATGGATATTTAAGCTACTGAAAATGTACAAGAAGAACAACCTCATGAAAAACGTTATTCGTCTCTTTATTCTGGCGTTTGCATTCGTTGGAATGTCAACAGTCGCTGAGGCCTCACACAATGCAGGCGGAGATATTCAATACGAATACATCAGCTCAACTGGAAACTCACACAAATACAAAATCACTATGCGTCTTTACCGCGACGCGACCGGCATCAATTTGCCGGCTTCTGCAACAATTTATGCATGTTCCGCAAACTTTGCTACCGTAAGTGCTACACTTTCAGAGGTAGGTACGACAGGCGGGTCAGGGGTTGTGGCTCCAACGCTTTTTGATTGTGTAAGCAGCTCCAATGCAGGGGTAACTATCAATGTAATGTTGTACGAAGGCGAAATTACTTTACCGGGTAATGCGCCAGATTGGACATTCGCTTTCAGTACTTGTTGTCGTAACCCAGCAGTAGATAATATTACCAACCCTTCTTCTCAAGGCTTCTATATTGAGGCTAAGTTGAACAACCAGATTGGTCAGAACAACAGCCCAGAATTCGTAAGTGAGCCAGTGCGTGCATTCTGCACAGGTCGTACATTTAACTGGAAGCAAAGTGTTGTTGAGCCGGACGGAGATTCTATTTATTACCGTATTTCACACGTGAAAGCGGGTGCTTCTGGATCTTGTTCTCCAACAAACATTCCTTACGCTGCAGGTTGGACTTACGACCAGCCAATTACAACGAACCCGGCGAATTCATTATACATGAACCCGTCTTCTGGTTTGATTACCTTTAAGCCATCTGCTATTGAGATTGACGTAATGGCAGTAACTGTGGATGAGTACCGTTTCGACTCTACATTGTACGTATGGCGTAAGATTGGTGAAGTAAATCGCGATATGCAGATTGCCATTGCTTCTGCATGTACGCCGTTGGCTCAAGCGTGTGTGCAGCTTGATTACCAAGCACCCGGTATGTATCAAGACCCAGTAAACGGTCTTCCGACAGTTGATTACAACTGTTTGGATTCTTCAGTAACCTTGAAATTCGCTGTTAAACTAGATTGTAGTTCCATCTCTCCAGATGGTACTGATTTCCGTTTGACAAAACCTGACGGTCAACCGTTGGCTATTGAGTCAATTACTGCAAACTGTGATAACAACTTTGAGGCTTCTCAAATGACTATCAAACTGTTCAAGCCACTTACCAAAAACGGTAAGTATTTTCTGTACTCCAAAGTTGGGAATGACGGGAATACTCTTTTGAATAAGTGTGGTTTCCCAATGAACGAATTTGATACCATCCAGCTGAATGTCGAAGGCTGTTTTAACGCTGACTATCAGCTTGAAAACGTAACTATTGAAGATGATAAGAATCCGGTAATTGAATGGAGTGCTGATACATCATCGTACCCGAACTACCTCTTCCAAGAATGGCAAATTTTCCGCAAAGATCCAGGGCAGATACAATGGAACAAAGTAGGTACAGTATTTAATCAGTACAAGTATGACTTTAAAGATAACCAAATCGGCTTCATCAAAGTTGATCAAGACAGCTACGATTACCGCGTAGACATGAAATTGAATGACGATATGCAAGGCCCAACGGGAGATGCGCATAGCATATTGTTGCAGAGAGATAATGGTGTGGTACCAATCGTTGACCCTGATACCAACGCCATCAATCTTATTTGGAATACTTATAACGCTTGGCCGGTAGACAGCTACGCAGTGGTATTGCAAGAGAAAATTAATGGGATATGGATGCAGGAATTTGTGCACGACCACGTGAGTTCGCCACAAAACCCAGTAATTGCTCCAGACACGACCTATGAAATGTTTGTAGAGCTTGTTCCAGGTGAATATCGCGTATGTGTTCGTACCATTAACCCAGGTGATACGCAATACACGGCATACTCAAACTGTTTGCCAATCATTATTACAACCCCGCCGGTACCAGATACTGTTGTTGTACCAAACTTCATCACGCCTAATGGCGATAATGTAAATGATGAATTCATCCTTCAATACGTTGAAGATTATAATGACCTAAGTCAGGTAACTATTTTCAATAGATGGGGTGATAGAGTATGGCAAAGCGAACCGCTTTACGACAACAGTAATCCGTGGATAGGAACTAACCAAAACAATGTAAAATTAGCCGATGGAGTGTACTTCTACACCATTGAGTTAATTAATGCCGCAGATGAGTATCAATACGTCATCAACGGTACGGTCACCATTATGGACGCCCGCTAAAAAATATCTCCACTCGCTTAACACGCGAACATAACCCGGCTCCCTGTGAGGGAGTCGGGTTTTTTTATCTTTACTTCAATGGCAAACGCACCCGTACACATTCAAAATCTGCTTAAGACCCTACCTCACAAACCAGGGGTCTATCAGCACATTGATAAGGACGGGAATATTCTCTACATTGGGAAAGCTAAAGACCTGAAAAAGCGGGTCAGCAGCTACTTTACCAAGAGTGTAACTAGCGCCCGTATTGCCGTCATGGTGAAGAAAGTTGCCGATATCCGAACCATCATCACGGATTCTGAAGGAGATGCCTTGTTGCTTGAAAACAACCTCATCAAGCAGCACCAGCCGCGGTACAACATCAACTTAAAGGACGATAAGAGCTACCCCTATATCACCATACGAAAAGAGCGCTTCCCGAGAATCTATGGCCTACGCAACATCAAACGTGACGGAAGTGAGTACTACGGTCCATACCCTTCTGTAAAAGCTATGAAAGCCGTGCTTGAGCTGATCAAGCAGATGTACCCTACACGTACCTGCAAGTACCTGCTGAGTGAGAAAAATATTGAGAAAGAAAAGTTCAAACTATGTCTTGAATACCATATCGGAAATTGTAAAGGTCCGTGTGAAGACCTGCAGAGCGAAGAAGACTATAACGCAGATGTCAATGCTGCGCGAAAAATTATCAAAGGGCAGCTTGGAGAGGTAAAACGCAGCCTGAAAGAACGAATGGCAGGCCATGCCGAAAATCTCGAATTTGAGCAGGCACAGTACTGCAAGGAGCGCTTAGATGTCCTCGAAAAATTTGCAGTGAAGAGCACCGTAGTGAGCTTCCGTATAACCAATATAGATGTGTTCAGCGTAAGTATGGATGCCGAATTTGGGTATGTCAACTACCTGAAAATTGTTGAAGGAGCCATTGTTCAGAGCTATACCGTGGAAATGAAGAAGAAGCTCGAGGAGGAATATCACGACTTCTTACACCTAGCTATTCCAGAGATACGAGATCTGTTTGGTTCGACCTCCCCAAGGGTGTTCACTTCACACGCTGTAGCCTTGGAGCTCGAGGGGGTAGAATTTGCCGTACCGCAGAAAGGGGAGAAGAAAAAACTCATAGACCTCAGCATTAAGAATGCGATGTACTACCGTCAAGAGAAATTGAAAAACATTCAGATTATTGATCCCGACCGCCACGTGAAGCGTATCATGACCCAGATGAAGACGGATTTACGCATGCCTGAGGAACCGCGTCACTTGGAATGCTTTGACAACTCAAACATTCAAGGAACAAATGCTGCCTCTGCCTGTATCGTCTTTAAAAACGGAAAGCCGTCGAAAAAAGATTACCGTAAGTTCAATATCAAAACAGTAGAAGGTCCTGACGATTTCGCTTCAATGAAAGAAGTCGTACACAGAAGATATAAACGCCTTTTGGACGAGGGAGAGCCCCTGCCGCAGTTGATTGTCATTGACGGAGGTAAAGGTCAGCTAAGTGCTGCGCTGAGTTCGCTCGAACGACTAGGGCTGCGAGGCAAGATTACCATTATTGGTATTGCCAAGCGTCTGGAAGAAATCTACTTCCCAGGTGACCCATATCCGCTTTATCTCGACAAACGAAGCGAAACACTGAAGATTATTCAGCAGGCTCGGGACGAGGCCCATAGGTTCTCGTTGAACCACCACAGAAACAGGCGGAGCAAAGGAGCCTATAAGAGCGAATTGAACGGAATAAAAGGAATTGGTCCCGAGACGAGCAAATCGTTAATGCGCAAGTTTAAAAGCGTGAAAAAGGTAAAAGAAGCACCCTTCGAGGCACTCGTAGAATGCGTTGGTATACAGAAAGCGAGACTCTTGCAGAACCATTTGAAGGATTAATCCTCCTTAACTAAATACGTCTGCCAGCTCGTGTGGAAGAATAGGACAGCAGTTTCGTTGCGTGCGTTGAAGTATTGAATCATGCGTGCCACCGTCGTGACAATTTCCTTTGCCTTTTCAACGCGCTCTTTCAATATAAGATCAATGCTATCGATGTAAATAGCGACACCTGTATTTGAAATACTCATCTCTTCTGGATTCTTATCCTCGTCTTCCTCGTCGCCAAGAATCTTAATAATTGGCCAATTCAGACCTCCAGCATTAAGCTCTTCACGAACTTCTGCTGCATCGACTACAAACTGAATAGAGGTACCTTTAAACATGTCTATAAGAATTTTGACAAAGGTTAGACAAAATCAGTAATCTCATTCAATTCTTTTTTATGGACATACAGAACCTCGACATCCTGCTTCGCAAACCCCACAGGGAGCAATAAAAAGGGCGTTTCGCTCTGAGGGCGTGCAAGAATTTTTGACAAGAATACCAAAGGGGTAATGTGCGTCGATTTAACTTTTATTTCGCCGTATCGCTAATGATCTTACCGTCGCCAATACTCACTACTCTTTTGGCTTTTGCAATGACCCTGTCATCGTGAGTCGCAAAGACAAACGTCATGTTTTCTTGAGCATTCAGCTCATCCATTATGTCTAACAATTTCGAGGTGCTCTCAGAATCTAAATTCGCAGTGGGCTCGTCTGCCAGGACAAATTTAGGTTTTGATGCTAAGGCACGCGCTACGGCCACGCGTTGCTGCTGTCCGCCAGAGAGCTGGCCCGGGCGTATATTCTCCTTCCCCGACAAGCCAACTGCCTTCAAAAGCTGCTCGGCACGCGCCAAACGCTCTTCCTTAGGGCGGTCCTGAAGCAGCATGATGAAGCTCACATTTTCTGTAGCACTTAACACAGGAATGAGATTATACGCCTGAAAAACGAATCCGATGTTGTGCAACCTAAAATCAATGAGCTCATTGTCCGAGAGCTCAGTGATATCAATGCCATCAATAAGTATAGATCCTGATGTCGGCTGATCTAAACCACCCAAGAGGTTTAATAGCGTGGTTTTACCGCAGCCCGAAGGACCTTTGAGTGCGGTAAACTCCCCCTCGGTAATGGTCAAATCAATCCCGTTCACTGCCTTTACAGGAACAGCGCCTTCGTACACTTTGTATAGCCCTCTTACTTCAATAACTGCTTTGCTCATACCCTAATTTCCTCTAATGGCTCTCACCGGGTTCAACTTCAATGCTTTGTAGGCCGGAAACAATGCTGCAATTAGTGCAGTCATAATGACCATTACAGCGATGATTGCATAATATTCCGGTACAACCTCAGGGTAAATCGTGCTCTGCATACCCAGCTCTGCCAAGCCGTCTTTTTTAGTACTTAGATCGAGTCCTACCTCCATCATCGCGCGAACACTTAGGTCGCCCATTATAATTCCGATCGGTCCGGCCACTAGGCCAAGCATCAATGTTTCTATCAAAATCATGAAGAACAACTTACGCTTGTTCATACCTACAGCCATCAACATCCCCAACTCTCTGCGGCGTTCCAATACCGCCATCAGCATATTGTTAATGATGCCAAAAAGGAGGGCGAGCATTATAATTCCTAGAACAAGCACTAGCATAATACCCATCATATCGTCAGCAAATCCTAGTTCTGGGCTATTCTGTTTCCAAGAAGTGATTATTGTGGGCAATACAATATTTGCGCTAATTGCAGCAGTCTTCTCTTCCGTGTCCTCACTCTTGTCATAAATGATTAATACCTCGTGGATGAGCGATGTGCCAACAATGAGTTCAACATCCTTCTGCTGAACGTAAATGTTGAGTTCATCCCATGCCGCATTTAAGGTTCGATAGATGCCGCTGACCCTAAATGATGCTTTGTGAATGACTCCATTATGGTCCTGAAAGGTGAGGACCATTTTTTTTCTCATTCTAAGGCCCATTTTCTTAGCCAATTTTTCACTGATTACTACCCCCTTACGCACCCGAGTCTCGAAAAAATCTCCCTCGAGCATATAAGTAGCTATGGTGGTATTGGCGCGTTCACTTTCAGCGTTAACGCCTATTATTCTTGAAGCGCGTGTCTGCTTCGCCGAAGCGACCATTCCCTGAAGCATGGTTCGTGGCGTATAACCGGTCACAAAAGGCTGATTTTCCAATGTGGCAACAAGGTTTTCAT
This sequence comes from uncultured Cryomorphaceae bacterium, assembly GCA_913049845.1. Taxonomy (GTDB): domain Bacteria; phylum Bacteroidota; class Bacteroidia; order Flavobacteriales; family Schleiferiaceae; genus UBA10364. The sequence continues at coordinate 68,653 of CAJWZE010000002.1, read as the reverse complement.
AAGCCGCAGGAGCTATGACCGCACTAGGACTAGGGTCTTCTAAAAAGTCTGAGGAATGCGCCTGGCTGTGCCCCAATGTGGCGCCTATTGCCGCAGCTGTTCGTTCGTTGTTCATCCCGAAAGAGAACCCGATGATGAGCAGTCCCGCCCAAATTCCTATAGCAATAGAACTCAACACGATGATGGAGCGTATTCGGGAGCGCCAGATGTTTCGCCAAGCGACTTTGATAATCATGAGCGCATACTTTCTATAGGGTTCAACTTCATAATTTTCACCAATGCATATAGACTCACCAATACCCCAATAGCAAAAATGATTGTTCCGTGATTAAGATTGATGATAAAGGAAGTGGTAGTATAGAGTTTGGGCTCGAAATTGTATTGCTCAATGGCTTCTTTCATCCGACCACTGAGGTCGATAGGGTGGTATTTAAAATAGAATTGGACCGGTTTAACTACGGCCATACCTGCGATGGCTCCACCCATAATAAGCATGATGTTTTCCAATAAAGTCACATAGGCTAATTTCGTTTTCTTCATCCCGATACTTATCAAAATTCCAAATTCTCGCTGGCGTTCAGCAACCATCATGATGACGGTACCAAGCAAAACAAAGGAAATGATGAAGTACAGAATGGTGACAAAAATTCGCCCACCCGCCATGTCCACCTCTATGGTTTGAATGATTTCGGGGAACAATTCCTTCCATTCTAAAATCTCCAACCCTTCTGCGCCCAATCCTTTAAGCGCAGCTCCTACCGTCTCGTAATTCGAATCCTTATTTACAGCAACAACTAGAGTAGTAGCTCTGTCGGTACAATTGTACATGTATTGTGCCTTCTGAAAAGGCATCAAAACCAGTTGCTTGTTTAACTCCGGATTGGTCATTCTTGCAATTCCACCGATAGGGAACGCACCATATGCTGTTGCGCCGTGGTAGCCTTGGCCCATAAACAACAAAGTATCGCCAAGACCTACATTAAAGTAGTTTGCCAAGCCCTCACTGACCACAATAACACTATCGTCTCGGGAAAAGCTACGGCCTTCCAAAAGGATGTCATCTAGTTGCAATCCTGGCAGTTCCAGAGCAGGATCTATCCCCATAACCAGTGAGCCTTTAGTATTGCTGCCGTGGTACAGCAACGAAAAGCTTTCCATTCTTGGGATTAATCGATCTACACCATTCACGGAGAGAAGCTCTTGGACATTTACAGTATTAAAATCTATGGTACGGTCTAAGCTCTGATCAGCCCAAAATCCATCTTCATGAATTTGTAGGTATCCAAAGTTGTTACCCACGATTTCGTGGATCATGTTCTCCCAAACACCAACTTGAAAGCTTCGCAGCACAACGGCGAAGATTACACAGAACATTACCGCAGCGATGGTAATAACACTTCGTCCCCTATTTCTCCATATGTTGCGCCAAGCAAGCTTGAGCATTATTTTATCTTTTTGATGTTGGCCTTAGTAAAGAAACTATCCGATATAGGTGTGGTAAAATCTACATAGCTATAACGAATCTCTGTATAGCTCTCTGGATCCTCTGCCGGAATCATTTTAATGACTTTGGGGAGTTTACGGCCGTCAAAATTTGTCAATTCTGAAGCTTGCATTTCCGTGATTAGGAACTCGTCTTCGTCGTAAAACTCTCCGCCCAATTGTACGAATGTAGCCTTATCGATGTACGCAACTATTCTACCCCAGACGACCGGTGCATTGGGTTTCGGCATTAACTCCAGCACCCAACAATCTACTCCTGACATCTCCTTAGAACCTGTAATCTCTGGGTTATAATCCACCGTCAAGGATCCCGCATTAATTAAAGCATCGTTAGAAATATCCGTTCCCATCCAGTTCTGAACTAATGCCGCCGGCAAAGCCACCAACTTTTTGATTGCGGGTACGTAGTTCAATATGTCCTCGCCATTTTTCATGAAAACAGTACCCGCGTCACGCTTGGGGCCAGTGATTAAAATGCAGCTCTTGTCTGTGCCTTTATTCCATAGTTTGGCATCCATAGTACGTTGCCAACCCGGTCGGACCGTGGTAATACTGACCTCGGCTGTGCTCTGCGCACCGCGCAAGTAGGCCTCACTCTTCTTTAAGATCGTTGTAGCATCCTGCGCCGCGAGCGTGGTTCCAAGGGCAAGGGAGAATATGGTAAGAATTAGTTTCATTGCATTGTTTTCTGCCTTAGTAACGCCCTCATTTCTTCAAAGTTTTGAGCTTAACCTAGTTTTTGGGCCAATTTTTCCATCTCTTTTTTCGCCGATTTCCCTTCGTACAATACCGAATGAACAGCCTTTACAATAGGCATCTTCACTTCGCGTTTTCTGCGAAGTTTATGGACGAGTGGAACCGCATAATACCCTTCCGCGACCATATTCATCTCTGCTCTGGCACTTTTGACGGTATAGCCCTTACCCAGCATGTTGCCGAGCATTCTATTGCGCGAGAATTGGCTGTAACCGGTTACCAAAAGGTCTCCCAGATAGGCACTTTTATAAATGTTCACCTTAGTATCGCTCACCGCTTTCATAAACCTGTTCATCTCACGCGCCGCATTACTCATCAGGACTGCTTGGAAGTTATCACCATAGCCTAGTCCGTGATACATCCCAGCGGCAATGGCGTAGATATTCTTCAATACAGCCGCATATTCCGTCCCGTACAAATCGTCGCTCAAGGTGCACTTTATGTAGTGGCTCTCCATGCATTGTGCGACCATTTTCGCAACCGATTTTTCGCGTGCTGCCAACGTTAGGTAGCTCAGTCGTTCTAGTGCAATCTCCTCGGCGTGACAAGGACCTGTGATCACCACTATCTGCTCTTCCGGAACTTTAAGAATTTCATTTAAGTAACGACCCACAATCATATTTTCGTCAGGAATAATCCCCTTGATTGCTGTGGCTACAATCTTTTTAAGTAGCAGTGCCGGATCTAAATCTGCCAACACCTCTTTCACAAATGCGCTTGGTACGGCTAGCACTACGATATCTGCCTCAGCTATACACGCTTCAATGTCCTCGAATACTGAAATCGCCTCTGGATTAAAGCCAACGGAACTTAAGTAGCGAGGATTGTGGTGGTAGCGCATCACATGCATAGCACTTTCTCTGTTGTGCATCCACCAGGCACAATGCCCGAGGGTATCACTAAAGATTTTGGTGAGGGCCGTCCCAAAGGAACCACCACCAATGACTGCTACACTATGTGATTTCTGTTCCATTAAAAAGTGATTTCTGCTTCTATATCCTTACCGCCACGCTTATAAACGATCGTGGTAGTATCGCCCTTCTTGAAGGCGCCAAGAGCCCCCATATAGGCATATATGTCATCGATGACGAAATCGCCTATTTTCATCACGATGTCTCCCGCCTTCATGCCAACATTCGCGGCCGGACGGCCTTGAGTAGCACCGTCAATTTTCAGGCCAGGTCCGCCAAAAAGGTAATCCGGCACAACGCCGAGCGTGACGGAAAAACGCGGTGCAGTTTTCTCCTCTGAACTGCTTGTTTTTTGAAAATTCAGGCGTTCGAAGGAGGAAGTGCGTGCGGTAATGGTGTAGACCATTGCGGCCAATTTTGCCATCCCCTTGTAATTCACCTTATTGGCATCGTCGGACGGTTTATGGTAATCTTCATGGGTACCAGTAAAGAGGTGAAGCACCGGTAGGTTTTTGTAGTAAAATGAAGTGTGGTCTGAAGGGCCTACACCGGCAGGATCTTTCTTGATGTCCAGATTATGGATAGGTGAATCTAGGACCTCGTCCCACTGCTCAGCAGTACCTGTTCCAGAAATTTGGAGACGGTCACTGCGCAGACGACCCACCATATCGAAATTAATCATGTATTCCACCATTTTAAGGGGAAAGGTTGGGTGCTCGGTGAAGTATTTAGAGCCAATCAGGCCGCTTTCCTCGGCGCTAAAGAAAAGGATGACGTAGTTGTAGTTGGTGTCCCTGCGATTGCCGTAGTAGCGTATGGCTTCGAGCAAAAGAGTGGTGCCTGAGCCGTTGTCGTCGGCACCGTTGTGTATGTCTGGAGCGCCCTTGTAGAGGCTGTTTTCCCTACCCATACCAATGTGGTCATAGTGTGCGCCCAGAACGACTGTGGAAGCTTTATTATTGTTAATGAATCCTGCGAGGTTGTAACCCGTGCTATAGCGTTCTTTCATACGAACTGCGAGACTCACTTTTTGAGATTTTTTTGCCAATTTTTTAGCCGCCACCTCGTTGCGCACAAAGAGAACTGGGATGTCAATCGGCTTAATGGCCTTGAAGAATTCGGGAAGGTCCGAGGCCGTTTTTTCAGGGTTGATTAAAAGTACTGCTGCTGCACCCTTGGCTTTGGCCAATTTAAGGCGTTGGTTTACGCTGTGGTAGGCCGCATACTCGCTGTGCGGGTGCACACCGTCGGGGGAGCTCGCGTTGAGTACGGCAATTTTGCCCTCAAGGTCCTTGCCTTCGTAGTCGTTGTAGGAGCCGTCTTCTTTGACGATACCGTATCCAATGCTGAGGGTTTTCGCAGAAAATTCGCCATTACCACTGTAGGCCACAGGATAGAAGTCTAAATGAGGAACGAGGACTTTTTTGCCCAATCTGAGGCCTGTCCGATCGTAATCTATTGCAGCATATTCAGGAACTGGAAAAGCTTGTCTATAGCCGTTTTCACCGTAAGGTTCGAGACCATACTCTGACATGCGTCGCTCTATGAAGTCACGCGCAAGATCATTGCCGGGAGTTCCAGGCAAACGGCCTTTAAGGGAATCCGATGCAAGGAAACCTAAATCCCACTGCATGCGCTTGGGAGCACCCTTATCGATAGCCACTTCTTGTGCTTGAAGAGATAAGGTAAATACTAAGGCGAGAATAGATACAATAAATCGCTTGTTCATGAGTTCATTATTAAGGTCGCCCAAAGGTACGACCCAAAGGCTATATTTGAGGAGTGAGTAACGGTATGAAACAGCTCGCCGGTCAAACGGCGATTTACGGATTAAGCAGCATTCTAGGGCGCATGATCAACTTTCTGTTGGTGCCGCTGCAGACCGCGGTTTTAAGCCAATCCCAATACGGGGTCAACGTAGATTTTTACAGTCTCATTGCCTTTCTTATCGTCATATGTACTTTCGGTATGGAAACGGCCTATTTCAGATTTAGTGAAAAGGAAGGCTGGGACGAACGCAAGGTATTCGGAACTTCTATCACTTTGATTTTGCTCGTGTTAGGTGCCTTTGGGGTACTCACCTACTTTGGTCAAAACACATTGCTGAGTGCCCTGCGCTACGAACAGACCCCAGAATATTTGCGCTATCTATTTGCCATTTTAGCCTTGGATGCACTCGCGGCTATTCCCTTTGCTCGACTTAGAAGGCAAAACAAAGCGGTACGGTTCGCTGGAATAAAATTGGCTTTGATTTTCTCAAACGTCTTGGTAAACCTGTACTTCTTCTTGCCGGCGTTGTGGGAATTGAATGGAGTGGCGCCATGGTTCACACACGAGCTGCGCGGCGTGCAATATATTTTTATGGCAAACCTTTGGGCCTCCATCTTGATGTTTGTACTCCTTCTACCAACCTTTCGAGGGTTTAGATTCAGTCTGGACCAGAAATATACCAAGGGGTTATTGGCCTTTGGAATACCCCTCTTAATAGGTGGATTGGCGGGGATTGCCAACGAGATGCTAGACCGTCAATTGCTCAAATATTTGCTGCCACATGAGAGCTGGGCGCAAAGTTTGGGTATCTATGGGGCAGTCTATAAAATTTCAATTTTTTTAGTATTGTTCAATCAGGCATTCAGATATGCAGCAGAACCCTTCTTTTTCAAAAATGCCAATCTAGGCGACGGCAAAGAAAAAATGGCGAAGGTCATGGAAGGTTTTACCTGGGTGATGTGCGTAGGGTTTGTGCTCATCATCGCTGGCTTAGATTACCTGAAATTTTTCATTGATGAAAAGTTTTGGGTAGGCCTTCATCTAGTACCCATTTTATTGCTCGCCAATGTCATTCTCGGTATCAATACAAATTTGAACATGTGGTACAAGGTGAGCGATAAGACTACTTACGGGATCTACATCACTTTTGTGGGACTTACCTTAACTGTGGTCGGTAATGTTGTACTCATCCCACGGATGGGGATATTGGGAGCAGCAATCACAACACTCGTCGCTTATACCGCTATGTTCTTTGCTAGTTTGATTTGGGGAAACCGCAACTACAGAGTGCCTTACAACTGGAGTAAGATTGGCGGGCTTATTATAGTTTCGAGTGGTTTGGCTTTTGCCCTTCACTATTTACCTCTGAGCGATGACAATCTTAAAATTGGACTAGGACTAACCTATCTTTTCGTTATGTTAATGGTGGAACGCAACGGACTCTTCAAATTCTTATTCAAAAAATGAAAATACAAGTAATCTATAGCGGCAAACATGCCCTTCCTCAATTTGAAACCCCGCAAAGTGCCGGGATGGATTTGCGTGCCAATATAGATGCTCCGGTAGTACTTAAGCCCGGTGAAAGATCGCTTATTCCTACGGGTATTGCTATGGCTTTACCCAACGGGTTCGAAGCACAGATTCGCCCACGTTCTGGTCTGGCCTATAAGCACGGCGTAACCGTTCTAAACAGCCCTGGGACTATAGATGCGGATTACCGCGGCGATGTAAGCGTACTACTCATCAACCACGGCAGCGAGCCCTTCACAATAGAAGATGGCATGAGAGTTGCACAGATAGTCGTGGCCCAATACAGCCAATTCCAATGGGAAGCCGTCAGCGACTTGAGTGATACAGACCGTGGCGCTGGTGGATTTGGAAGCACAGGAAAAAACTAATTACAACGACCAATAAACCGTTATAAATATGAAAATTATCGTACCGATGGCAGGTCGCGGATCGCGTCTTCGACCCCACACCCTCACCGTACCTAAACCCTTAATTCCTATAGCAGGGAAGCCTATCGTTCAGCGCCTGGTTGAAGATATCGTGAGTGTATGTGGCGATAAGAAGGTGGATGAAATCGCTTTTATTATTGGCGATTTTGGCGAGCAAGTCGAAATGGATCTCAAGAAAGTTGCAGAAAACTTGGGTGCCAAAGGAAGCATCTATTACCAAGATAAACCGCTAGGTACTGCGCACGCCATTCACTGTGCTGCCGACAGTATGGACGATGAGATTGTCGTTGCATTTGCCGATACCTTGTTCCGTGCAAACTTTACCCTTGATACTGATGCAGATTCAGTGATTTGGGTAAAGCAAGTAGAAGACCCTTCAGCGTACGGTGTGGTGCAGTTCGCCGAGGACGGCAGCATCAACAACTTCGTAGAAAAACCGAAGGAGTTCGTATCAGATTCTGCCATCATTGGAATTTACTATTTCAAAGACGGATCTGGATTACGAACAGAATTAAAACACATCCTGGACAACGGCCTTCGCTCAAACGGTGAATACCAGCTTACCGATGCCTTGAGTGCCCTAATGAACCAAGGCAAGGTGTTCCTTCCTGGCACTGTGAGTGATTGGATGGATTGTGGAAACAAAGCCATTACCGTGGAGACCAACAGCAAAATGTTGGGCTATTTGAAAGGCAAGCCAGAGCTTAGAGGGGGAAACATCACTTTAAAAAATTCGGAGATTATAGAGCCTTGTTACATTGGTTCAAATGTGGTATTGAAGAACGCTAAAATTGGCCCGAACGTAAGCTTGGGAAATAACTGTGTCATTGAAGATGCTACCATTAAGGGTTCCTTAATCCAAACAAATTCTATCATCACCAATATCGACCTTAAGGACAGTATGATAGGAAACCACGCACATATAGATGGTCGCTGGACTTCTGTATCTTTAGGCGACTATTCAAGAATGGACTAATGCAGAAATTGATAGGGGCGCTCCTCGGTGTACTCATTTCTATAACAACCTTTGCGCAAGACCCTTCGAAAGAGGGGTCTTCTCCTTTATCGGCGCTTTTCTACAAAGCCGAGACCTATCGCATTACCGGAAGATCGGAATTGGCCAAAGAGGCTTATGCCATTCTTTTAGCACAAGACCCTACGCACGAGACCGCCTTGTACCAGCTTGCACGAATCTTCTTCACAGAAAACAACTTTTTTAAAGCTGAACAACTGCTCGCTACCGGTACCTCTTTATACCCTGAAAATCAATGGATGTGGCGGTTGCAAGCCGTCAATGCACGTCAACTTGGGGATATGGCGACTGCACTTTCTTCCTACGAAGTTCTAATGGTACTTCACCCGGACCAACCTGAATATGTGCAAGATGCCCTCCTAAGCGCTCTTGCTGCAGGAAAAAGTGAAAAGGCTTTGATATTGCTAAACACGCTTGAGGAGTTGTACGGTGATGGCCCTGAAATTGTGCAACAAAAAATGGAGATTCACCTTCGTAATAATGACGCAAAGGCTGCTGAGAAGGCGGTGAAACAAGCCATCAAAGACTACCCCCATCGCGTTGAATACCGGGGGCTCGCTGCACAGTTTTACGATGCTAACGACAAGGCGAAAAAGGCGGAGAAAATCTTGCGTACAGCTGTTGAAGACTTCCCGCAAAATGCACCGATTGCAATGGAATTGGCCCGTGTACTACAAGCAAAAGATAAGATCGATGAGAGCATATATTATTTAGAACGCGCGCTAGTACTGCCAGGTATGAGTTTAAAAGACAAAGGCCCTGTGTTAATTAGTCTTTGGAAGACCGCAAAAAAAGATTCGAGCATGCAGCCTATGACTGATAGGGCTTGGACAGCTGCAAAAGAAATCCATGAGGGAGAAGGCGCCTATTATTTACTTGAAGGGGAACGACTCATTTTAGAGGGTAAGTTTGAGCAAAGTGTCATAACCTATCTCAAGGCCATTGAGCGCGGCTTCAATACACCCGAGGTGTATACACAAGTTGCAGAGCTGTGTCGACAGACCAACCAAGACGATATAGCCTTGAAAGTACTGCGAACGATGTCTCGTGAATTCTCCGACAACATTGAGATACTAAGTTATGTCACTTTTAGTCATTATGATAGAGGTTGGTGGTCAGAATGTGCCAAGGTCGCCATTGAAAGCGCTCCAAAGGCATTGGACGGTGAAACGCAAAAGTGGTTTTACAACCTCGCCGGAACCGCTTATTTCTCGCAAGATTCCATCGAGTCCGGCGTTAACGCCTATGAATTAAGCCTTGAGATCGAGAGAGATGCGGCCGCTTTGAATAACCTCGCCTGGGAGTTGGGCAAGCGCGGATTAGAACTTGAACGAGCCCTTGCATTGACGAAAGAAAGCAATGAAAAAAGTACACTAGAAGCTACATATCTAGACACTTGGGCATGGGTATTGTATAAAATGGGGAAATACCCAGAAGCACAGGCCAAAATGGTCTTAGCTTTGCAACTTCAGAGAACTGCTCCAGATGCTACGCTGTACAAGCACGCGTCCGATATTGAAAAAGCATTAGGTAACCAGGAGAAAGCTCAGAAATACCGGGATAAAGCGAAGGAATTGAAAGGTAAATAGCCCATTAAATTTTGAACCGTCTGTACACACATAAGTCGAGCAAATTCTTGCTGTTTTTAGCAGGCGCCTTTTTGGTGGCTAATTGTGGTCGGCCTATTTCCCCAGAACATCCGCTCAAAAGAGAAAAAATCAACGACGGAGTATCGCGCAAAATTATCGTTGAAGATAAATTTGAGTGGGCGCAGATATTCACGCGTATTGAGGCCAACACACCGGACGGCGAGCAAAGTTTCCGCGTCCAGATTCGTTCAAAACAAGATAGTATATTGTGGGCCGCCATAAGTGATGATATGATTGGCCTGCGCGTAGGAAAGGCCATTGTCATTGAAGATAGTGCGGCTTTTACCTCCACCCTGCTAGGTCTGGATTGGTCAGGTTCTGCACATGATTTAGCAGGTATGACTGGGGTAGAAGTGCCCTTCCAATACCTCAACCGCCTATTACGCGGGCAGCTCATCAGCGCGGAGATGGCTATGAGGTATAAGTTCGATGCGAAGCGTGACCTGTGGGTGACCAGATACGTAATCTCTGGAAACAGAAAGGTAGAAGTAGACCTCGACCGTGATTTACGTATCAAACATATGACCATAGCGGATCCAATGGAGATTGTCCACATTGAGTACTCAAATACCGACGAACGCACCGGCTACCCAAAGGTCCTTGAATTGACCCTAAAATCTCATCCATCCTACACGGTGAAAATTGAAGTCAGCGAAATTCGAACAGAAGGCCCATATAACACGCCATTTAGTTTCTAATGAAAATGATTAGAGTACTCATCGCACTACTACTCTTTGCTTCGGTTGCATCTGGCCAAACTAAAGAAGAGCTCCAAAAGCAAAGGATATTACTACAAGACCAGATTTCCCTTGCCGGCACGCTATTAAAGCAAACACAGAGCAGCCGAGCCACCAGCTTGAATCACCTTCAAACCCTCAATCAAAAGATTAAAGCCCGGGAAAGACTGATCACCACTATGACTCGCCAGATTCGCAATATCACCCGTGAGTTAAAGGCCATGGAGCAAGAAATAACTCACCTTGAAGTACGCGTAGATTCCTTGAAAGCAGATTATGCAAAACTCATTGAGCTTGCCCAACGAAACCTACAACCCGTAGATCAGCTCATGTTCATCCTCAGTTCTTCTTCTTTTACTCAGGCGTTGAAGCGTATCCAATACTTCAAGGACATGACTCGCTACCGCGAGCAACAGATCAAACAGATTGAAGACGCACAGTTGGAATTGGCCCAGGAAAGGGAAGTATTGATTGCGAAGAAAGCGGAGAAATTGAACGTTCAAAAAGCGCAAGAATACGAGAAGAACGAACTCTTAGTGGATGCTCAAGCACAAGAAAAAACGGTGGCAGCGCTTCAGAGCAAGGAAAGTGAACTGAAGAAAGACATCCAGAAAAAGCAACGCGAAGCCCAGCAATTAGAGAAACAGATTAAACGCATCATTACTGAGGAAATGCGAAAAGCCAAGCTCCGCGCTGAGCGCATAGCCCTTGAAAATGAAGCCGAAAATCTAGGCTTAGTTAAAGGAAAAGATTTCAATCCTCGTACTCCGAACAAGGTGTTAAAGCGACTGATTGACAAAGCACGTGCAGAGAAAGGTCTTGAAGCCCGTGACGACGAACCCTCATATGCTATGACGCCTGAAGCCCGAGCATTGGCAAACAACTTTGCGTCGAATAAGGGCGCCTTACCATGGCCTGTTGAACGCGGACTCATTACTGGTAAGTTTGGAAAGCACGCGCACCCCGTGGTAAAAGGGATTGTGGTTGATAACCCTCACATCGAGATTAGCACCGAGCAAGGCGCAATCGTGCGTGCTAGCTTTGAGGGCGAGGTTAGCTCCGTGGTGCCCATACCTGGAGCTAACGTGATGGTACTCATTCGTCACGGGAACTACTTCACCGTATACAGTAACCTCATTGGGGTAAAGGTGAAAGCGGGAGATTCCATTGGCCTCAAACAACCTATAGGAACTGCCTTCACAAACGAAGAAGGAAAAACTATGGTTCAATTCGGTATTTGGAAAAATGCCGACATTCAAGATCCTCAGCCGTGGTTGGCAAAATAAAATTAGACCTATATGAAACGTATTTTTTACCTCGGCACTTGCGATACCTGCAAACGCATTTTAAACAGTTGGAATACTGAAGGAATAGAACTTCAAGATATAAAAACCGAGCCTATGAACGCCGAGCAGGTAGATCATATGATTTCGCTCTCTGGCTCGGCAGAGGCACTGTTTTCTCGACGTGCGCGCAAATACAAGGAATTGGGTTTGAAAGACAAGACCCTTAGTGAGGCAGATATTCGCCAATTAATTATCAACGAGTACACCTTCTTGAAGCGTCCTGTACTCATACTAGAGGATAACATCTTTGTGGGCAACAGCGAGAAAGTTGTAAAAGCTGTGGCAGAAGCCCTTTCCTAATGAAAAACTCCACTCGCAAATCAGTATTGCTAGCCCACGCAGCGTTGTTAGGTGTTGCCGTGATCTACGGCTCCTCATTCCTCATTGCCAAGGTAGCTATGCAGGGTGCCGTTCCGCCCCGCGCTTTCATCCAATTCCGCGTAACAGGAGCAGCCCTTCTCTTTTGGCTGCTCACACCACTTTCGGGCGGTCATAGCTTTAGAAAAATTCCATTGAACGACCGATTAACACTCGCGATCTGCGCTATATTCGGGGTTACGGGCAACATGCTTTTCTTCTTTGAAGGACTGAAAATCACCACCCCAGTGAATGCCTCCATCATGATGGTTAGCGGACCTATTATGGTGCTCGTCGCGGGTGCCGTTTTAGTCAAGGAGCGCATTACTCCACCTAAAATTGCAGGCATATTCTTAGGCGCATTAGGGGCTTTTTGGCTCATTTATTCCGGCGCCAATTTTCAACTAAACGGACTATTCTCCTCAAAAGTTGCGAAGGGAAACCTCTTCGTACTGGTAAATGCGAGCAGCTATGCTATTTACCTCGTTTTAGTCAAGCCGCTTATGAATAAATACAACGCACTATTCATCATTCGTTGGATCTTTACCTTTGGCGTGTTCTTTGTCCTGCCTTTTGGCGGCCCCCAATTCCAAGATATTCAATGGTCGCTGTGGGATGCTAATATCATCGGGGCGGTAATATTCGTTGTGGTAGGAACAACCTTCTTGACCTACCTAGGAAATATCATTGCCTTAAAAACATTACATCCAGCAACTGTGGGTACCTACATTTATCTGCAACCGCTATTGGCAAGCTTATTAAGCCTCATCTACGGTGGCGAGCAGTGGAGCGTTCATATGCTATTCGGCGGATTAGCCATCTTTACAGGCGTCTATTTTGTCAGTTTTTACGAGCGAAGGTTCAAATCGTAACCGGAGGCAAAGACATCTGCCACACCTACTTTACCAAGATAATTTCCCGCCAATTGCATTCCTTCAGGTAAGCTTTCAATGAGCTCATTTTTCCAGTCTAAAAAACCAATGTGCGGCTGTGGAATAGCCTTTTCCCAGGTATATGTATTTAAAAGCTCACGAGGTTGATCACCTAAGATGGTGGTCAATTCTTCTCTAATAGACTGCTCGTCACAAGCGCTGTGAAAAACAGTCATATTACGCGACCCTTCAGGAGCGCGACCCTTAAAAATAGAGCTCGTAAATAGTATCCCTTTGACCTTCAGTCTAGAAGACGAAGGAACCAAAACTCCAAAACCATCAGGAGCTTCTTCCCTGCGCTTTTCAGTGAAATGACTAACCGTCAACGACTCATATTTCAACTGTTTGAGATGGTCTTTAAGATCCCCTTCGAGCACTTCCCCAAGAATATGCACAGGCAAAGTGCTAACCAATTGGTCACAGCTAAATTTCTCCTTATTCGTGGTAATCAAAAAGCGGGAATTTGTCTTTTCTATGCGCTCTACACGGGTTTCTAGCTTTATTTGGTCTCGAAATTTCTTTGTAAATGCCGACCCAATAGTGACAAAACCTCCTTCCAAGCTAATTATCTTCCGAGGCTTAGGTGGGTCTTTAAAAAAAGTGCGGAGCATCGAACCATTTTCTTTCTCGCCTATCCAGAATTTCTCCAAGACAGTCATTGCGCTTAAGTAGTGGATATTTCCAGCATATATGCCGCCCAAAACCGGATCGACTAATTTCTCTGTTGCCTCTTGTCCAATTCGTCTTGTCAAAAAAGAAGCTACCGATTCATCCTCATTCGCTCCCTTGCCTCTAAAAGGTTCTGTGGCAAAGCGCCACTTTCCCTTTGAACTTAACCATGAAGCCCTAAAGACGTCCTTAAGCCCAGTGACCGATACCACCTTTCCATCCTGAAATAGAAAGCGTTTTTTACTCAGAGCAGTGGCCTTAATAATGGCATGTTCAAGGCCTAATTGGACTAAAAAATGTTCGAACTTTTCTGATATAGCACAGCTATTCGCACCAATATCAAGCGTGTGTCCGTCCATTTGCATAGATCGTAAACAGCCGCCTAACTTAGACTCGGCCTCCAATATATAGAATTTTTGACCTTGCTCATTTGCTTTGCAGGCAACACCCAATCCGGAGATGCCGCCGCCCAAAATAAGCAGTGGAACATGAGTTATACCTTCCACTCCTGAATCCACTTACCAAGCAGGGCCGACCAGTCGTCACGGTCATTCAAGCAAGAAACAGGATGAAAATGCTCCCCGCCGTTGAGCAAAAAATCTTCCTTGCCCTCCTCGTTAATTTCTTCGAGCGTCTCTAAACAATCGCTGACAAACGCCGGACACACTACCGCTAATTTCTTTTTCCCTTCGCCGGCCAATTGCTCAAAACGTTGCGCAGTGTAGGGCTGAATCCACGGATCTCGGCCTAATCGGCTCTGGTAGGAAGTTTCATATGTGCCTTTCTTCAAGCCCAATTCCGCCGCAACTAATTTCGTCGTCACCGCAGTCTGGTGCTTGTAACACAAAGTATGAGCCTCAGAGGCCACGTTACAACAGTCGTTAACTTTATAGCAATGCTGGCCGGTACAATCGCTCTTTTTCACGTGACGTACTGGAATACCGTGGTAGCTAAACAAAAGATGGTGGTCTTCTGGCAGGGTGTCCTTGATACTGGCGCTGAGCACCTTAATGTAATCGGCATCGTCATACCATGGTTCTTTGAACGTAAGCTTGAGATGCGAAAAATTATTTACAGCTACTTCTTTTACTCTATCAACCACAGTCTCGTAAGAGCTCATGGCAAAGTGGGGGTACAACGGCACCACATAAAGCTCCTCCAAATCTGAGTGCTCCTCGTTCATCCTCTTCAGCGTGTCTAAGATACTTGGCTGTGCATAGCGCATCGCCAGATACGTTGGGATTTGTGTCTGCTGACGGACCTTAGCAATCAAGTGTTCTGAAAGAACGATGAGCGGAGAGCCATCGTCCCACCAAATGGTCTTGTATGCTTCAGCGCTCTTCTTTGGACGAGTATTCAAAATAATCCCTTTCACCAATATGGTGCGTAACCATCTGGGAAAATCAATCACATGATCATCCATTAAAAATTCACCTAAATACTCTTTGACATCCTTGACGCCTGTACTCCTCGGCGAGCCCAGGTTAATCAAAACGGCTGCTTTTTTCATAGCTGCTGTAAATACTTCTTTGGAGTGATTTGATACTTCTTCTTAAAGGCGGTTATAAAGTGTGACGGGTTTCCGTAACCCAATTCATAGGCGACTTCGCTGACTTGGTAGTTACGGGAATCGAGCATGGCTTTGGCGGAATTCATCTTGTAATCCAGAACAAATCCACCTACGGTGTTCCCGTAAATTTCCTTAAATCCGGACTTTAATTTGTATTCGCTAATCCCTATCTCGAGCGCTAATTCTGCAATACTTGGTGGTTGAGTCATCCGTTCAATTAATACATTCTTGGCAGATTTAATCTGCGTTCTCGTCTTCTCATCTCTAAGGAAAGGACATGCCTCTATATCCTCTGACCTGCGATCAAAATGAAGCGCTAAAACTTCCAACAACTTACCTTTTGCAAATATCTTACGGGATGCAGCACTAAGCTCACTAGTAAATAAACTCTCAAGAGCCCACTTCACTGAAGCACTGCATTCACGCTCATCGTACAAAGGCTTAGCGGCATTCTCTCCATTTAAGAAAGTTAAGACCTCTGCCTCATTAACGAACAAAGAATGAAGCTTTTCCACAGTAGTGTAGGCAGCAGCCCACTTAGTACCTAAATCTGGTATCAAATCAAAGACCAATTCCTTCTGCGGATTATACATGAAAAAGTAGTGACCTGACTGTAATTGCTTTTGATAATGCGGGCTGAAATTGAACACTAATTGGCCTTCCAAACAAAAATAAAACTGAATAATTCTAGACGGCACCTCAGATTTTACCTTGGAAATTTCACTGCTTTCTTGATCGTGACCCGTGAAAAGAGAAAGACCATTCTCCGCGAATTCGTGCACAAAACCTCGTTTAGCGGCATTTTGAATGAGATTAATGTCGTTTACCGTCATTTCAAACATAATATAATTCAAATATAAGAGTGATTTTT
Source organism: uncultured Cryomorphaceae bacterium (assembly GCA_913049845.1). GTDB lineage: Bacteria > Bacteroidota > Bacteroidia > Flavobacteriales > Schleiferiaceae > UBA10364. Next base: position 52,591 of record CAJWZE010000002.1, on the reverse strand, counting down.
CGCCCAAAAGTAGACTGTACTACCTCCGAGAGTATTTTAACGTTTAGCGGTATTTATTTGTTCAGCCCCGTTCTAATTTCGCTGTTTCGAACTATTTAATGGTGCAATTCACAGGGTATAATTGGTACGCATTTGGCATTACTCACAAGCATGCCGCAGCACAAGAGCGCCAAAATTTCGCACTATCGGAGACTCAATTAGAAGCCTACTTCCGTGAGATATTCCCGCAAAACGAATGTGCCGGGTTCATCATAAACACTTGCAATAGAACTTCATTTTTCTTGTTTGGAAAGCATCCTGAGAATATTGAAAAAAAATTTGTGCAAGAATCTGGACATATTGATATATCCGAAATAGGCGATAGATATATCGGTAAACAAGCCATCACATACTTATTTGAAGTGATGGCCGGCTTGGATAGTCAAATCCTCGGTGATTTTGAGATCGTTGGACAGATGAAAACAGCGTTTGATAAAAGCAAGACCTACGGCACAGCTTTGGGCATAATCGAAAAGGTCGTTAATCAAGCCATATACAGTTCACGCAGAATTAAAAATGAAACAGGACTTTCAGGCGGAACTTCCTCAACTAGTTATGCCGCAGTGCAATTTTTAAAATCCACGCTTCCTAACTTTTCCTGTGCTAAGATTTTAGTATTCGGTATGGGTCAAATAGGTAAGCGTACTCTCGACAATCTTGTTGCTGAAAAAGGTAACAAAAACATCTTTGTGGCCAATCGCAGTTTTTCAAAGTCTCAAAAACAAGCTGCCCTTCACTGTGTGCAAGCTCTGCGTTGGGACGAGGCCTTGAATCAGATTGGTCAGTTTGATGCCATTGTCAGTGCCGTAAGTGCTCCACAGCCTGTATTTACTGCTGAAATTCTTGCTAATGCGAATACGAAATGCATTGTCGATCTCAGCATCCCCTTTAGTGTGGGAGAAAACGTTCAGAAGGAATTAGACATTGAGTTGGCCAATGTCGACCAACTTAGTATTGCCATCTCTGAGCAAATGGAGCAACGCAAAAAATGGGTACCAAGGGCGTACGAAATTATTAGAGAGGAATTAGATAAATTCAAAGAATGGGAGCTCGCAGTGGATGCGGTCCCAATAATCAAAGAATTGCAGCGTCAACTGCATGAAGAATGGTCCTCAAAACATACCGATATCGAAAAAATCGAACGTATTAGTGCTAAGATTGAAGCACGCCTTTTCGAAAGAATCCGAAAGAATCCGAAAGAATTAAAAGAACTACAAAAACAGCTCAATGGAAGGTCCTAAACTGCGCATCGCTTCGAGAACGAGCCCGCTAGCGCTCTTCCAAACCAATGAAGTTATCGACCGATTGATAGAAATCCATACCAATTGGGAATTTTCCGTTGTCCCAGTATCTACAAAAGGTGATAAAGACCAAAGTACTTCCCTTCAAAACCTTGGACAAACGGGTATCTTCACAAAAGCTCTCGATGATGCCATCCTCGGAGGCAAGGCTGATGTAGGCGTACACAGCCTCAAGGACTACCCCACGAATATTCCGAAAGGCCTTAAACTACTTGCCGTTCTTCCAAGAGACGGCTACTTAGATGCCTTCATCCCAGGAAGCAACGACAAGTCCAAAGAAGAGCGGCTCATACTACTTAGCGGCTCACCGCGTAGAAGAGCTTTCTGGCTGAACAAATACCCAAATCATAAATTTAAAGACCTTCGCGGGAACATGCATACCCGAGTTAAAAAAATACTCTCTGCAGATGGTGGTATTGTCAGTGCTCCAGCCCTGCAAAGAATAGGTCTGCTGCCAAATAATGCAGAACTATTGGATTGGATGCTACCGGCTCCGGCGCAAGGTGTAATTGCCGTCATTGGCCGAGACGGCGATACTAGGTTAGAAAAATTGGTAGGTAAAATTAACCACCTTCAAACCTATGTCTGTGCCGAGGTAGAACGAGACTTTATGGCCAGTGTAGAGTCGGGTTGTGCCTCACCATTAGGGGCACTTTGCCTACCAACTAATCGTGGTTTCTCTTTTGAAGGTGCGCTCCTAAGCCTTGATGGCAAGAAAAAGGTTTCAATTAAACAGGATTTTGGTAAGGGCAATGGTAATGATGTTGGAAAAATAGCTGCACAACGGCTTCTCGTTCGAGGAGGAAGAGAGATCATAGATGCCATCCGCGAACTTCAACCAAAGGACATCCTTTGCTTGAAAGAGATAGACAAAGTACAACGTACAGCAGCTCTAGAAATGGGCCTAAAACTTCACGATATCGAAGTGCTTAATCTCGTTCCGCAATCGTTCGAATTGGGAGAAGGAGAAGTTGTTATAATCGCCAGTTCATTTGGTGCTGAACAGCTGAAAAATCAGCTCGACGAATTGCCCGGGAATCTATGGGCAGTAGGTCATAAAGGGGTAAATATTCTATTAAATGCCGGCTATTCTGGAAATATCAGAACCTTTAGAAATAGTGGAGAATTAGTGGCGGCTTACCAAGCTGAGCAGCCAGGTACAGCTACATACTATGGGGCTCAACGCACCAGCCAAAATTGGTCCGAGCACGGTATTAAACACATTATTACTTACCGTAATAGCGCAAAACCACCGCGCCTTGCAAGACAACAATGGGATGCCATCTTAGCCTTTTCTCCACTGGGAGTAGAAAGTACCCTTAGCGAAAATAATTTTGCTAAGGACTCTCCTGTTATTTGTATCGGTGAGCGCACAGCAGATGCCGCTCTGGCGCAAAACTTCATAAAAGTCTATGCGGCACCGCAACCCGATTTCACCACCCTACTTCAAACCTTGAAAAACGAATTATCATGATCAAAAACGATCTATTCTTACGAACCCTTCACGGCGAATCTACCGAGCGTCCTCCAGTTTGGTTTATGCGCCAGGCCGGACGCTACCTGCCAGATTATATGGTTCTTAAAGAGAAATACAGCTTCTTTGAACGCGTACAAAACCCAGATCTAGCCCGTAAAATTACCGTCATGCCTATAGACCAAGTAGGCGTGGATGCTGCCATCCTATTTTCAGATATTCTAGTTATTGCGCAGAGCCTTGGACTGCAAGTAGACATGATTCCTGAAAAAGGGCCCGTTCTCCAAACGGCAACCACTGAGGCAGAAGTTGCGGCACTGAATCTAGAAAATACTTATGAGTTTTTCCGCTACGCTACGCCGGCCATCGAAGCTGTGAAGGAAGGATTGGAAAACAGAGTTCCACTGATCGGTTTCGCGGGTTCACCATGGACCTTACTCTGCTACATAGTGCAAGGACAAGGTTCAAAAGACTTCGGAGAAGCAAAAAAATTCATCCTTAACGTACCTGAACGCGCTAAAGTGATGCTTGAAAAAATTACCGAGGCAACTATACGATACCTAGAAATTCAGATTGATGCTGGTTGCGATGTTGTTCAAATTTTCGATAGCTGGGGCGGTATACTTAGTCCTACAATGTACTACGAATTCTCGCTGCCGTATATGGAGCGTATCACAAAGGCTGTTAAAGACCGTGTACCTGTTATCTTATTTGCAAAAGGAGCTTGGTACGCGCTAGACAAACTAAATGCTACAGGTGCTTCTGCCCTTGGATTGAGTTGGACCACTTCTCCTGAATATGCAAGAAAGATATGTGGACCTAAAACTATATTCCAAGGAAACCTTGATCCGGCAACACTCCTCGCTTCACCCGACGTTGTTGCAAAAGCTACCAAGAAAATGATTGATTCCTTCGGGGGACAAAACCACGTCGTAAACCTTGGTCACGGTGTGCTGCCCACTACTAGAGTAGAGAGTGCTAAAGCCTTTGTCGAAACTGCTAAAGCTTACCCTTACTAATGGAATTTAGACCGAAAAAGCGCTTCTTCTCCTTCATTCGCAACTTGCAAAATGAGATGTGCCAAGTACTAGAGGCTTTTGAACCAGAAGCAACATTTATTGAAGATCGCTGGAAACGTGAAGCTGGAGGGGGCGGTTGGTCTCGGATCTTGACAGGCAAGACCTTTGAGAAGGCAGGAGTCAACGTTAGTGAAGTTCATGGTTCGGTACCTGAAGTACTAAAAGACATCATTCCTGAGAGTGCTCAAGACTTCTATGCCACTGGTATCAGCTTAGTCATCCACCCTGTTAATCCGATGGTACCGACGACTCATGCAAATTTTCGCTATTTCGAGGTAACTGATAAAGATGGAAGAATTATCGACCAATGGTTCGGTGGCGGGGCCGACTTGACCCCTTATTACCTCTTCGAAGAAGATGCCGCTCTCTTCCACAAAATATTAAAGCAAACGTGCAATAACCACCACAATGATTTCTACTCGGAATTCAAGCCGTGGTGCGACCGCTATTTCTTCAACAGCCACCGCAATGAGTACCGAGGTATAGGTGGGGTCTTTTACGACTACTTACGTCCGGAAGAAAAACTCCCTGGTGACGCATTGGAAGCCTTTCAAAAAGAATTGGCCACCAGCTTTATTGAGGCATACATACCCATCGTGGAGAAGCGCTTGAAGCTAGACTACACAACTGCACAAAAAGAATGGCAGGAGATTCGACGTGGACGCTATGTAGAGTTTAACCTCATCCACGACCGAGGCACCCTTTTCGGCCTAAAAACAGGCGGACGTATCGAAAGTATATTCATGTCTTTACCACCAACCGTGCGCTGGGAATATAATCACCATCCTGAAAAAGGCACCCCGGAGGCACAGTTAATCGAAGCATTGACAACACCAAAAAATTGGGCTTAATTATGGCATTCCCAAATCAAAGAAAACGAATTAATAGAGCAAGTAATCAGATCCGAAATCTAGTGGCTGAAACGACACTTCATCCGCATGATTTCGTTGCTCCGCTATTTATCGAAGATGGCGAAAATATCAAAAGTGAGATTCCATCGATGCCCGGATATTTCCGTTATTCACTTGATCTTATAATCTACGAGATTCAAGAGCTCGTTGATGTTGGCGTCCAAAGTGTGCTGATCTTCGTCAAGGAGGGGGACGACAAAAAGGACAATACAGGCGCTTACGCAGCTCATCCCGGTGGATTGATGCAACAATCCATACGCGCTATCAAAGCAGCATTCCCAGAGCTTTTGGTTATGACCGATGTGGCTCTTGACCCGTATTCGAGCTACGGTCACGACGGTATTGTCGATATCGAAAAAGGGGAAATTGTAAATGATGCAACCTTACTGGCCTTGGTAAAGATGGCTCTGAGCCATGTCGAAGCAGGGGCCGACTGGGTCGCGCCATCAGATATGATGGATGGCAGAATTGGAGCCATAAGAGACGCCTTCAATTTAAACGGTTACAGTCATAAAGGTATTCTCGCCTACAGCGCCAAATATGCTTCAGCGCTCTACGGGCCTTTCCGAGATGCTTTAGACAGCGCACCAGGGTTTGGCGACAAGAAGACCTACCAAATAGACCCGCGCAACCGCAAAGAAAGTGTTGACGAGGCCTACCTCGATGAAGCGGAAGGGGCAGATATGCTTATGGTGAAGCCAGGTAGCTTTTACCTAGATATAGTCCGCGATTTGAGCCATTCCTCTAACCTTCCCGTTGCAGTTTATCAAGTCTCTGGCGAATACGCAATGATCAAATCCGCCGCCGCTCAAGGCTGGCTAAACGAGCATGACATTATGATGGAGAGCCTCATCGCCGTTAAGCGAGCTGGTGCCACAGTAATCTTAACCTACTTCGCAAAAGAGGCCAGCAAACATCTCATTAAGAATTATCCAAATAGCTAAATATGTATCCGCAGAGCAAGCTGCTTTTTGAACGATCAAAACGCATCATTCCTGGAGGAGTCAATTCACCAGTTCGTGCCTTCGGAAGCGTGGGCGGCACGCCTATTTTCATTAAAAGTGCCAAGGGCAGTCGTTTAGTAGATGTCGACGGCCGCGAATATGTAGACTTTATCAACTCTTGGGGGCCTATGATTTTAGGGCACCAATTCGACCCTGTCATAGAAGCGGTACAAGACCAACTATCCACCGGTGTAAGCTACGGTTGCCCAACCGAAGCCGAAAACACAATGGCTTCCCTTATCACAGAAATGGCACCTTGGGTAGACAAAGTTCGTCTGACTTCCTCAGGTACGGAGGCCTGTATGAGCGCCCTACGCGTGGCACGAGGATACACAGGAAAAAACAAATTCATCAAATTCGCAGGAAACTACCACGGTCATGCCGATCCGTTTCTTGTTAAGGCTGGTTCGGGCCTTCTAACTTTTGCCGTTCCTGGCAGTGCTGGCGTTCCAGAAGGCGCAACGCAAGACACCCTTATCGCCGAATACAATAATCTTGAAAGTGTGGCGAGCCATTTCGAAAGAGAAGGCGATAAAATGGCTGCCATAATCGTTGAACCTGTGGCAGGAAATATGGGATGCATTCCTCCAAAAGAAGGATTCCTTGAAGGTCTCCGCGCACTTTGCGATCAGCATGGAGCCGTGCTCATCCTGGACGAAGTGATGACCGGTTTCCGCCTTGCACCGGGGGGCGCAGCAGAGCGTCTAGGTATTCAGCCTGATATGGTTACTTTCGGCAAAGTCATCGGTGGAGGTATGCCGGTAGCTGCTTTTGGAGGCAAAGCAGAAATCATGAACGTCCTCGCACCAAACGGACCGGTGTATCAAGCGGGAACTTTAAGCGGAAACCCCATTTCCACAGCTAGCGGTATAGCGACATTAAGTTATCTTAAAACCCATCCTGAGGTTTATGAGGAGATTAATGCCACAACCGCGAAAATCGAAGGCTTACTCCAGGATAGATTTAGAAGCGAAGAGGTGGCTATCAATCGTTTGGGTAGTATGATTAGCATACATTTCGGCACGTATGGCGTGGCCAATTACACTGATGCAACTAACGCACAAAATGACCGATTCAATGCACTGTTTCACCATCTTCTTAAAGCCGGAATTTACCTGCCACCCAGCGCCTTCGAAAGCTGGTTCATTTCTCGGGCTATTAATGATGAAGATTTAGGCCTCTTGGCCGTGGGCCTGAAGTCTTTCGAGGGGTAGGCTTATGTTTTGCTACCTTTAAGCAAAATTCAGTGATTCATGATTCAAAGCATGACCGGCTTCGGTAAAGCCATCGGACAAACTTCAGGGAAGAAAATCACTGTTGAGATACGCAGTCTCAACAGCAAAGGGCTAGACCTTAATGCACGCATCGCACCTATCTTCCGCGAAAAAGAATTGGACATCCGTAAAATGATCGGTGCTGCTGTGAAACGCGGTAAGGTGGATATCAATATATATGTTGAAGTAACGGGTATTGAAAGTGCTACGAGCATCAACATGAAACTCGCCAAAGCCTACCTAGAACAACTAGAGGTACTTGGTCGCGAAACAGATTCATCCGGAGATCTCATTGCTACGGTAATGCGCATGCCAGATGTAATGGGCGGTTCAAAGTCTGAGCTCACCAATAAGGAGTGGTCATATCTACAGGGTCTCATAATTGAGGCTTTGGAAAAGCTTAAAAGTTTCCGCAAGCAGGAAGGTGATAGCATCGCCAAAGATTACGAGGAGCGCCTTGTCTCTATTGAAAAGAGCTTAACCGGGATTGCTCCGCACGAGGAGGCCCGATTAGGATTAGTTCGCGAGCGATTAATGAAAGTATTGGAAGGAGTCGAAGTCGATTCTAATCGCTATGAACAAGAGGTTATTTTCTACATCGAAAAGCTAGATATCAATGAAGAAAAGGTGCGCTTGGCCAACCACATGAAGTACTTCCGTGAGACCATGCAAGAATCAAACAGCGGTAAAAAATTAGGCTTTATTGCCCAAGAAATGGGACGCGAAATAAATACCCTCGGCTCAAAGAGCAACTATGCGCCAATGCAACAGCACGTTGTTCAGATGAAGGATGAGTTGGAGAAAATTAAGGAGCAGGTAGGTAACACGCTTTAAGCGACAATATCCTTATTCACGTACCCTCCTTAACTTACCCAAGGGGTAAAACTCTTACCGCTGAAAACGCGCGAAATAACATAAAATTTGTGACCAATTCCCGTTAATTTAGCGTAAATGACATATAGTGATACGGGCTAAATAAGCCAGCCATTCTTCCGCATCCGAAGCACTGGAAATGACTAAAGTCGATAATGGATTCTCTACTCATTTTGTGCTGCTACAGCATAGCGCATTAACCAAAAGCGCAAACCTGACCTGAATATTTGGAAGCCCCTTGTTACGTTTGCAATAAGAATTTCTTTTTAGCCCTTAACGAAGCAAGTGTACCGTGGCATTGGACAAGATCGGCAATGGCGCATACGGGTTTGCAACTTCGACGGTAAGGAAATATACCCCAGGAGCTGCGTCACGTCCTTCGAAGGTGCCGTCCCAGTGCTTGCCAAGGACAGAACTTTCGAAGACCTTGGTCCCCCAGCGGCTATAAATAGTGGTCTTTATTTGATCAGTGCTAGTGGTTTGTAGTACGAGCTCATCGTTCACCCCATCTCTGTTTGGCGTGAAGACGTTGGGCACTTCGACGGTTGGGAAAAAGGCAATTTGCCTGCAGACAGAATCGACACATCCTTCTGCCGTGAAGAGGAAGGCACAGACAGTCTGAGGACCAGGGTCCAGAACGACAGGACTCCATCCCGTTGCGAGTTGGTTACCAGTAATGATTCCATCGCTCCAGCTTTGGCTGCCAGCAGAAATGAACACAGAGTCTAACCCGAGCGAAGGAACGGCTTCGAAATGCGCGCCTAATCCAATTATCTCCTTTGAGTTTAGCACCTGTATCGCTCCAGAAAAAATGCTACCATCGTTCGCTATGACTAAAGAATCTAACTGACGTGTATGTCCAACACGGATGGGTGGTAAGGCAACACTATCGGAACACCCTTCATCTGAAGTGGTTACAAGAAAGCCAGAGTAATGACCGGAATCGGACAGGCAATGTGAAAATGTTTTTGACGTATCCACGGTTCCATCACTGAGAACCCATTGATAGTTTAAAAGCCCGTTTGTATCGAGCCCATTCTCTATCTCAAAACACACACTATCACATCCAAAAATACTGGTGGAATCTAAGAGAATCTGCGCTTCTCTTTTCGAAAAAATCCAAACCGTATCGTAGGCTTGACATTCGTAAGTGAAGGAGATGTCATCAATACCAAAATCGTTCCCTGAATTTGGACCTGCCAACGTAATCAAATTCAAAATAGCTGTTCCAGATGCTGGTGCAGTAAAGGTTCTCGTAGTTTGTTGCCATGCTCCAGTAGTTGATGGTGTATATGCTACCGCACCCGCGTTTGTACCAGATAGTTTTAATTGCAATTGCCCCGCAGGTGAGGCAAAAGAGAGTGCCCACCATTGCATGGTCACCTGCACACCAGGGGGAAACGTCCTTGTCTGACGCCAAAGGATTTTATTTGTTCCGGTAGCGCCATTGACTAGCATGTAGTTTCCCGTACCCGTCGTATGGTCGCCCCAAGAACCAAAATTTGGGTGTACTGAATTCGGATTAGGACCAACTGAATAAGTTCCGGCATTCCAAATTGATGTCGCGTTGTAAATATAGTTGGTCAAAAAACCCGAATTTCCAGAGGAGAAGTTCCCGTTCGTTGCCATTTGAGTCACCTGACTGCTTCCTTGGACAACGACATATTCAGAGGTGTCTGTTAAAATAATGTAGGGTGAAGCACAGGTGTCGCAGTTAAGTGATGCATCGTGGGACCATTGGTAAGAATTAGACCCTGACGCAGAAAGGAAGATAGTGTCTCCCGTGCACGCTTCCAAGGAATCTGACGCCAAGGCTAAGGAGCATTGTGCGCTCAAAGGGCCAGCTAAACAAAGGCAAAACAGTGCGAGTAGTACTTTCTTTATCACGATGGCAATATAAGTCTACTTTTTACCAAAGCCAATTCCTTCATCTCCACTACCTTTGCCATATAAATGTTGAAAGATTAATGAATAAAAAAAACGGAAAATTGGTCATCTTCACTGCACCCTCTGGCGCAGGAAAATCGACCTTGGTGAAATATCTGCTGCCGCAATTTCCTCAGCTCTGTTTTAGCATTTCAGCAACATCACGCGCACCTCGCGGACAAGAGGAGCACGGAAAAGATTATTACTTCCTTAGCAGCGAAGAGTTTCAAGATCGAGTGGCTCAAAACGAACTTTTGGAATGGGAAGAGGTGTATAACGGCACCTACTACGGCAGCCTTTGTTCTGAGGTCAATCGGATCTGGTCAAAGGGAAAAGTCGTTGTTTTTGATATTGACGTAATGGGCGCGTTGAACCTTAAAAAGCAATTTGGCGAACTTGCTTTGGCTCTGTTCGTGCAGGCCCCATCCATCGCAGTTTTGGAGCAGCGCCTTAGAAGCAGAGCTACTGATAGCGAAGAAAAAATTCAGCAACGTTTGGCAAAGGTGACCATTGAGATGGCTCGTGCACCAGAGTTTGATAAGGTGGTGGTTAATGACGATCTAGATACTGCTAAAGCGGAGGCATTAGCTATTTTAAAGGCCTTTTTAGCAAAGTAATGAAGAAGGTAGGTCTGTTTTTCGGTACCTTCAATCCCATACATATTGGGCACCTTGCATTGGCTGAATATTTTCAGAAATACGGTAACCTGGACGAAGTGTGGCTGGTAGTTACTCCGCACAATCCTTTTAAAAAGAAGAACAATCTACTGCCCGATCGTGAGCGATTGCATTTAGTTCATTTGGCAATAGAAGACCTAAAAGGATTAAGGGCCAGTGATATCGAATTCGGTTTGCCCCAACCAAATTATACCTCACAAACACTTACTCACCTCCGAGAGAAATACGAGGATTATCACTTTAGTATTATCATGGGTGAGGACAATCTCAAGTCCTTCCACAAATGGCGCAACTATGAGAGTATAATGGAAAACCATGAAATACTCGTCTACCCGCGACACCCGCTCCCTGACGAATTAGCAGCCGAAAAGCATTGGCAAGAACGCTTCCCAAATCTCAGATTGGTAAATGCACCAAAAATGGAAATAAGTGCATCGCTTATTCGCCGCAGTTTTGCGGAAGGAAAAGGCTTAAGAAACCTTCTTCCAAAGGCAGTTTTTGATTACATTGAGGGGAGCAACCTGTTCCAGTAATCCATGTCCACATTCATCGCGCAAATCGCGCAAAAGTTGATTTCATCATCTCTACCGCTGCACCAGCAGATGGTCGTGCTCCCCAACCAACGTGCAGAAATCTTTTTACGTGAAGCACTTAAGTCTCACCTAGAAGGACCCGCTTTACTACCATTGTTTACAAAAATCGATGGATTTATCTCGAATGCCGGGAATTTGCTTGTTGTCGAGCCACTCGTTTTACTCATCGAACTGCATCAGTGCTACAATAAGGCACGGTATGAGGCCTATCCGGACCGTGAACCCGAATCATTGGGGAGCTTCCTTTCATGGGGACAAACGCTATTATCAGATTTTGAAGAGATAGATCGCTACAAGCTTGATCCTAGACATATACTTGGCGATTTGTACAATGTCCAAAAGTTGGCAGAATGGGACCTCAGTCCTGAAAACGAAACGGCTCTAATGGAAAAGTATTCTGACTTTGTTGCATTGCTTCCAAACACGTACGAACGTTTCAAAAATTCCTTGTTAGCGCGTGGCGAAGCACATATTGGCTTGGCATCGAGGTACCTCAGCGAAAATCTTGAACTTATTGATAGTTATCTCAATCGAAATGGGGTGAAAAGAATCTTGGTTGCTGGTCTTAATGCTTTGAACACGGCGGAATTGGACATTATTGGCCGGCTAAAAAACCACTGGGATACCACAATTATGTGGGACCTTGACCCACATTATGTGAATATGAACGAGCACGAAGCGGGGCTCTTTTTACGTGCGCATAAGCAGCGTCAAAAAATATTTGGCAACGACATACCCACTACAAAAAACCGTTCAAGTGATTTTCTAACCGTACCTAAAGAAATTACCCCCGTAGGGGCTTCCAAATATTCAGGTCAGGCAAAAAGTGTAGCTGCCACTTTGGAACGCTGGGCCCGCGAAGGCGTTGCCGCACAAAATATTGCGGTAATTCTTGCCGACGAAACACTTTTAAATCCCGTATTGAGCATATTGCCAAAATCGTATGAGAAAGTTAACATAACCATGGGCTATCCCTTAGATCAAACTAAGGTCGCCGCGACCGTAAGGTTATGGGTTGGAGCGGTTGAATATGCTTTAAAGAATAAAAAGTCAAGGAAGAATTGGACCTATTATCATAGGAGCCTTAGCGCATTGTTTAGCGACCCCCTCTTTAATCAATACTTCTACCTAGGCGGTGCAGAACGAGGGCCGAGGGAATGGAACCAAAGCATCATTAAGGGAAACAGGGTTTTTACCGGTTCAAAAGAGTGGACCAGAGAATTGGCCAAAGGGCCAAAAGGATACCACGATCTTCTTAAGCCTACAGAAGGCACAGATATCCTAATTCCAATTAAGAAATGGCTCGTGTATGTTGCTGCCAAAGAGCAAGAAGATACCATAGTCATTAATACGAGTTACAAAATCCACACCTTGCTTGAACAGCTTGAACGAACGCTCGGGAGCACCGAGGTCGATACCCTTTCTCTGTTAAAGCTGGTAAAACAACAACTTCGAAGCGGGACTATTGACTTTGTTGGTGAGCCGCTAGAAGGATTACAAATTATGGGAATCTTGGAATCTCGTACCCTTGACTTTAGCCACATAATTATGGCTGGGGTCAATGAGGGGATTTTACCAGCAGGGCCCTCGTTCAAATCTCTACTGCCTTATGACATAAAGCAGACCTATAACCTTCCAACCTACGAACAAAAAGACGCCATCTTTGCCTATCACTTTTATCGAATATTGCAACGTTGCTCCAAAGCTGTATTAGTCTACAACACAAATAGTGATTCTATGGGCGGCGGTGCACCTTCGCGTTACATTATGCAGCTAGAGCAGGAACTTCAAAAAGGTGCCTGTACCATACATCCACGCGCTTTCAATAACGGGCCTATACACCCGTCTTCTATCGAAGATCGCTTTTACGCAGAGCGCACAACTGCAGTTAAAGAAGCCATCAAAGCTTGGATGAAGCGAGGGATGAGTGCTACAAGTCTTAACGAAATCGCTGGACGTCCTCATTATTTTTACCAAAAGCGACTGGTTCGAGTACGAGAACAGGACGAAGTGGAAGAAAGTATGTCTGCCCTGGTCATGGGTAATCTCATCCACTATGGTCTCGAAGAACTTTATACGCCACTAGTAGGAAAACCATTGCCCGAATTCGATGTCGAGAAATGGACCAATAAAGCCTTAGAGTTGGGAATTGAGTGCTTGGTCAAAGAAGGCTATTCTGAATCTGCACTATACCAAGGACGAAATTTGGTTACCATAGAAGTATGTAAAAAAATGCTCCATCAATTCCTGAGCTACGAACTCCTTCGTGCAAAAGCAGGGAAAACCGTATTGAGAGGTGTAGAAACGAAATTGGAGTTAGAAATAAAACATCCTTATTTAGATCTCCCGTTAAAATTTGTGGGTAAGATAGACCGCATAGAAATTAACAGCGGTAGACTGACCGTTTGGGATTACAAAACAGGGCGGATGAAACCTTCTGAACTCAGTTTGACAAATTGGGAGGATCTCTGGGACGGAAAAAAACCAAAGGCGCTTCAATGCCTATTATACGCATGGCTAATTTGGAAGAGTGGAATTGATACTTCCCCGCTACCTTGGCGCATAGGAATGTATAAAATGCAAAGTCCACAGCCAGAGTGTTTGCTCCGCGGTGGAGCCTTTGAAGGAGAATTTTTGGGAGAACGAGACCTTATTGAATTTGAACACCAATTGATGGAATTCCTAGTCGCTCAGCTCTCTTCGGACGAACCGTTTGTAGAACCTCCTCCAAAAGATTATTTCTCATGAGCACTGTCACTTCACATACCGCTATTCCGTCAGCAGCAGATATTAAAAGTGCTGCAATACGTATTGCGCCATATATTTCAAGAACTCCCGTTCTTAAATCTCCAATGTTCAATAATCTCGCTGGTGGAGATTTCTATTTAAAATGCGAGCATCTTCAGATGACTGGTGCTTTTAAAGCAAGGGGTGCGATGAATACGGTACTCGTGCACAGAGAAGAAGCCCTTAAAAATGGCCTACTTACTCACAGCTCAGGAAACCATGGAGCGGCCTTGAGCTGGGCGGCTGCACAGATTGGCGCAAAAGCCTATGTGATTATGCCCTCAAATGCGCCAAAAGCGAAAATAGCATCAGTAAAGTATTATGGCGGTATTGTAACTTTTTGCGAATCTACCCTTGAAGCTAGAGAAACTACTGCTGAACAAGTTCGACAGGACACCGGGGCATTATTAATCCACCCTTATGACAACTACGATATCATCGCTGGCCAAGCGACGGCAACCTATGAATTATTGCAGGAACACCCGGACCTCAGTCAGATTTTCGTACCAGTGGGTGGAGGTGGATTACTCGCTGGAGCTGCATTGGCCAATAGCTATTTCGGAAAGGCGAAGGTTATTGGATGTGAGCCCTCCATTGCCGACGATGCTTTTAAAAGCTTCACCTCAGGAAAATGGATACCGGCAAAATCTACCAATACTATAGCTGACGGCCTGAAAACATCATTAGGCCACAAAAACTTTCCAATCATACACAAACACGTGGAGCGCATCACATTGCTAACCGAAGATGAAATTCAAGAGGGTTGGCACACCTGTTTAGAAACAATTAAGCAGTTGATTGAGCCATCGGCAGGGACAGGAGTGGCTGCCGCAATGCGCGAGGAAACAAATGGAAAAACGGGAATTATACTCTGTGGTGGGAATATGGATGTGCGCAGGTTTACGCTACTCTAAATCGATTTCCGATAAGATAATTTAAGGTTCCACTATGCTCCATTTACCGCGAGATTCACAACGGTATCAAAGATATCTAGACTGCAACGGCTATGTGCAGTAACAAACAAAATATGCCAAAAAAAACTTTGATCTGATGGGTAACATCCAAGCCGAGAGCACCTGGCATTTCCATATCCATAAAAACCCGTCCGGGTTTGACTCTTTGCACCACTCAACAACTGTTTGGCGTGCACAAAAACCCGTTACCTTGACATCTGGAACTAACTTTTCAGATTAAGAAACTAGTCCATCAACTGCAATACACACGACGTCAAATTCACCAATTTTTCCAGTCCTCTCATTTCTTGTAACCTTCCATCATTCGGGCAACATATTTCCCGATGACATCAAACTCTAAGTTAACCCTATCTCCTTTACTGAGGGAATGAAATACCGTGTTTTCGTAAGTGTATGGAATAATGGCTACGCTAAATCCGCCTTCCATAGAATTTACCACAGTTAAAGAAGTGCCATTCACAGTGATTGAACCCTTTTCTACCGTAACATTACCTAATGAAGGATTGTACGAGAACTCGTAAATCCATGAGCCGTCTTGCTCTCTGACTCCTTCACAAACGCCAATTTGATCTATATGGCCTTGAACAATATGTCCATCCAAGCGAGCACCAATGGTCATGCACCGCTCAATATTGACCTTATCGCCTTCTTTCAAATCTCCAATATTAGTTTTAGCTATAGTCTCATCAATGGCTGTAACCCTGTAGGTACGGTCGCCAAATGTCTCTACCACAGTCAGACAAATGCCATTATGTGCCACACTTTGATCAATTTTCAACTCAGCAGCAAGGCTCGATTCAATGTAAAATTCGAGATTCGTTTTGTGCTTTTCTATCTTGGCTACAGAGCCTAAATTTTCAATAATTCCAGTAAACATGGAGTACTTCTTTATGGTTGGTTAAAATAGTACATTTGACAGATAATCAATTTTCTATGAACATCACTACCTATACTCCTGATTACAATGGCCCAGTGGCAATTGTTTATAAGAAAGGAGATAAACTAGGCATATCAGAAACGCTTCAGAACCGCCTTGAATTCATCGGTGCAAAATTCGAAGAAAGCTGGATGGAATTACAAGACGGCTCATCTACTATTTGGGCCTTTCAATTAACCAAAGAACTCGAATCAAACGAACGCGCCGAAAAAATGCGTCTCGCTGGCAATGCACTTGCCAGCCATGTAAATGGCCTCGGTCTAGACAGTATAAAACTCGAAGGGCCTTTTCAAGCAGAGGTGTGCGAAGGCGCTATCTTGGGTAATTATCAATTTCTAAAGTTCTTTAGTGATGCCCAGAAACGCCGCAACAGTCTTACTAAAATATTCGTAGAAGACGAGAATGCGGAGAATATCCAACGCATTAAATACTCCACCTTAGGTACTTTATTGGCCCGTGACTTAGTGAATCGTCCCGTAATTGATCTAACTGCGACAAAACTTGCTGAAGAAGCGAAAGCAGCAGGAAAACGTCACGGATTTTCGGTAGAGGTGTTGGAGAAAAAACAAATCGAAAGCCTAAAAATGGGCGGACTTCTCGGAGTAAACTATGGATCTGTAGAACCTCCGACATTCACTATTATGGAATATAAAGGCGAAAGTGCGACGAACGAGAAACCAGTAGTTCTTGTTGGTAAAGGTGTCGTTTACGATACCGGAGGACTTAGCCTGAAGCCGAGCAACTTTATGGATACTATGAAAAGTGATATGGGAGGTGCAGCGGCAGTGATCGGAACAATGAGTGCCATCGCAGAAGCACAGCTCCCCGTTAATGTTATTGGCTTGGTGCCTGCCACAGACAACCGTCCTGGCAAAAATGCTGTGACGCCAGGAGACGTAATCACCATCTCTGACGGAACTACAGTTGAAGTAATCAATACAGATGCTGAAGGCCGATTGATTCTATCCGACGCTTTAATCTACGCCAAGCGCTATAACCCAGAGTTAGTTATTGATCTAGCCACACTTACGGGCGCAGCGGCTAGAGCTATTGGACGCTATGCTATCGTAGGAATGGGTAATGCTTCGAAAGAGAAAATGGAGGCATTGCAAACCAGTGGCTTTAGAACACGAGAGCGTGTGGTCGAATTTCCTTTCTGGGAGGAATACAAAGACTTACTAAAAAGCTCTATTGCAGATCTTAAAAATATTGGCGGGCCAGAAGCCGGGGCAATAAGTGCAGGCAAGTTTTTAGAGCATTTCACAGATTATCCATACATCCACCTCGACATCGCAGGACCTGCTCATTTGAGTAAGCGTGTTGGCTACCAAGTGGAGGGCGGAACAGGTATTGGCGTTCGTCTATTATATGATTTCTTAAGTAACTTCTAATGAGCGAAAACAAGGAGAACGCACCAAAATTGGGAAAAAAAGAAGAAGGTCGCGAAGGAAATAATAGAAATCGCAACCGAAATCGCAAACTTAAGGAAGAAAGTAGTGAATCTAATCGCTCCAAAGAGGGTGCTGCAAAGAACAATGCAGAGGGTAACCCTGAAAGCAAAGGACGCAACCGAAATAGGAATCGAAATCGAAATAAGCAAAAAACCCCCGCAAAGAATGTAAAGGCGGCCCCAGTTTCTGAGGAAGAAACGCAATTACTCAAGGATCAAGCGGATCTGTTCAATGGCTCAGTTGAACGAAGCCCATTACACGAAGTACAACTACCAGTCTTCGAAAAACCAACTATTGGTATTACCTGTGGAGACCTAAATGGTATTGGCTTCGAGCTTATTATGAAGACACTCGAAAACAAAGAGTTTCTCGACCTATGTACCCCTGTAGTTTTTGCTTCAAGCAAAGTAGCATCTTACCATAAGAATGCGTTGAAAATAAAAGACTTTAATTTCTACATTTGTGATTCTATCGAGGATATTAAAGACAAGAAAGCCAACCTTGTTACTACTTGGGACGACAATGTTGAAATGAACCTCGGAACACCCACAGATGTAAGCGGATCTTATGCACTAAAAAGTATAGATGCCGCAATAGAAGCTGCTAAGGCCGGTAATATTGACGCCATTGTTACAGCTCCTATCAACAAGCACAACATTGCTGCTTCTGTAGATGGTTTTACTGGGCATACCGGATACCTTGCCGAGGCATTTGACGATGAAGTACTTATGATTCTCGCTTCTGATGCTCTGAGGGTTGCTACTGTAACCGGTCACGTGCCTGTTAGCAAGATTGCTGAATCCTTGATTGAAGAAAAGGTTACAGCGGCAATTGAATTGCTTGTAAAAAGCTTGAAGCGCGACTTTGGTTGCATTAAACCTAGCATAGCGGTTTTAGGTTTAAATCCACATGCAGGTGAATTTGGCACAATTGGTTCTGAAGAAGTAGATATCATAAAGCCTGCCATTGATAAGGCTGATGTAAAAGGAGCTATTGTGCGCGGTCCATTCCCCGCAGACGGATTCTTTGGCAAAGGGTTTGATCAAAAGTTTGATGCCGTACTAGGTATGTACCACGACCAGGTTCTTACGCCATTCAAAGCATTAGCTATGGGTAGTGGCACTAATTATACATCAGGGCTCACTGTAGTGCGAACTTCTCCTGACCACGGCACAGCTATGCACATTTCCGGTCAAAACAAAGCAAACGAAGCGTCGTTTAGAACATCGGTTTTCGCGGCGATAGATATCGTCAACAGACGCAAAGTCTACGATGAAATCACGGCAAATCCAATCAAAAAACAAAAGGAGAGGCGTTAGAAGTTTTCAACAATTTGAATATCTTTGCACGCTCATTCAGACAGAGAACTTATGAAGACCAAAGACTTTGCTGTAACGTTTAGTGGCTTAAAGATTGGTTATCACGAGTTTAATTACAATTTGAATGATACGTTCTTTAGACTTTTTGAATTCTCAGAATACAGCGACTTAAAAGGCGTAGCGCAGATGAAAATGTTGAAAAGTGAAACTGTTCTTGATTTGGACCTTTCCTTCAACGGAAGCATCACAGCACCTTGCGACGTAACAAACGAGGCCTTCACCCAAGAACTGCAAAATAGTTTCTCCATGCAGGTTAAGTTTGGTGAGGAATACAGCGGGGAAAATGATGAATTACTCATATTGCCTCACGGCGAAAATTCGTTTAATATTGCTCAATACTTGTATGAATTAGTAATTTTAAGTATTCCAGCTAAACTTAATGGACCGAATGCTGGAAACGGCCTTGAGAATTTGATAGCAGATGAAAAAGAAAACAAGACTGATCCTAGATGGGATCAATTAAAAAATTTGTTAAATAATAAATAGTATTTAGATATGGCACATCCTAAGCGCAGACAGTCAAGCACTAGAAGAGACAAGCGCAGAACTCACTACAAAGCGGCCGATCAGCAATTAGCGATTTGCCCGACTACTGGCGAAACACACCTTTATCATCGTGCGCACTGGTACGAAGGAAAACTTTACTACAAGGGTAAAGTTGTAATGGAAAAAGCATAAGCTTTTCCTAACAAATGAATGATTTACAGACAAGTAGCCCCTTAAAAGGCTACTTTTTCTGTTTTAAATAAAGTTTTAAAAATAGACCGTTTATTTTAGCCCACTTAAGAAAGCACGATGAAAGCAGCAATTACAGCTATCGGAGGGTATGTTCCGGAGTATGTTCTTACGAATGCCGAGTTGGAAACCATCGTCGAAACAAACGACGAATGGATTACCACACGGACGGGAATTAAGGAACGCCGTATCCTCAAGCCAGAAGAAGGCCGAGGAGCATCTTATCTCGCAATCAAAGCCGTTGAAGCCATGAAGGAAGAGTACGGAGTGAGCGTTGAAGACGTTGATCTCGTAATCTTAGCTTCGGTTACAGCAGATATGCCTGTTGCTATAACCTCAGCATATATCGCCCAAGAAATTGGTGCAAAGAATGCCTACGCTTTTGATTTACAGGCCGCATGTTCTTCCTTCCTGTATGCCGTAAGTAATGCCGCTGCATACATCGAATCCGGTAAATACAGGAAAGTTTTGGTCGTAGGCTCTGATGTCATGAGTTCTATAGTGGACTATACTGACCGCAAAACTTGTATTCTCTTTGGCGACGGATGTGGAGTAGTGCTCATGGAACCAAACGATGAAGGTTTAGGTGTTCAAGACGAGTTACTACGCACCGATGCAACAGGTCGAGATTTCTTGCGCATTGAAGCAGGTGGATCTTTCCTTCCACCGTCTCATGAGACCATCGATAATAAACAACACGCCATCCGTCAAGAAGGACAAAGCGTCTTCCGCTTTGCAGTGAGTCGTATGGCGGATACTTCTGCGGAACTTTTAGAAAAAAACGGACTCACTGGAGATGATGTGGCCTATTTGGTTCCCCACCAAGCCAACCTAAGAATTATCGACGCCACTGCTCGTCGTATGGGACTCACTAGTGAAAAAGTGGTCATCAACATTCAGAACTACGGAAATACCACCTCTGCAACCATTCCCTTGGGACTTTGGGACTTTAGAGATAAGTTCAAGAAAGGTGATAACATCTTCTTTGCAGCATTCGGTGGCGGCTTTACATGGGGAGCCATTTGGGTAAAATGGGCCATCGATAAAAAATAACTTGTAAATTCGTATACCAAAATATACAAGATCATGGACTTGAAAGAAATCCAAGCACTCATCAAATTCGTTGCTAAAAGCGGTGCTCAAGAAGTGAGTCTAGAAACTGAAAATTTCAAGATTAATATTAAAACGGCATCAGAGGGTTCTGACCAGCCCACTATTATTCAAACCGTTGCGCCTCAAGCTGCAATGCCTGTTGCCACAGCGCCAGCACCAGCTACAGCACCAGCTACAGCACCAGCTACAGAAGCTCCGGCAGAGGACAACAGCAACTATATCGAGGTGAAGTCGCCAATGATTGGAACATTCTACCGTAGTCCTTCTCCAGACCAAGATGCTTTCGTTAAAGTTGGTTCTGAGATTAAGCCAGGCGATGTGCTTTGTATCGTCGAGGCAATGAAGCTTTTCAACGAGATTGAAAGTGAAGTTAGCGGAAAGATTGTTAAAGTTTTAGTTGACGATCAAAGCCCTATAGAATACGATCAGCCATTGTTTTTGGTAGATCCTTCGTAAAACTGGGAAAACACTCTCGTTATGTTTAAGAAAGTACTCATTGCTAATAGGGGTGAGATCGCACTTCGCGTGATTCGTACCTGTAAAGAAATGGGCATCAAAACGGTGGCCGTTTATTCAAGCGCAGATGCAGATTCATTACACGTTCGTTTCGCAGACGAGGCCGTATGTATCGGTCCTGCGGCATCTTCAGAAAGCTACCTAAGCATTCCAAACATCATTGCTGCTGCAGAGATTACCAACGCTGACGCTATTCACCCGGGATACGGTTTCTTGAGTGAGAACGCAAAATTCTCTCGCATATGTGCTGAGCACGGCATCAAGTTTATCGGCGCTTCTGGCGATCAAATCGATAAAATGGGTGATAAAGCAACTGCGAAAGAGACGATGAAAGAAGCCGGCGTACCTTGTGTGCCAGGTTCTGAAGGTATTCTTGAAACCTATGAAGACGCAGTTACTAAAGCCCGCGAGATTGGCTATCCAGTAATGATTAAAGCGACTGCCGGTGGTGGTGGTAAGGGTATGCGTGCCATCTTAGAGCAAAGTGAACTCAAAAGCGCCTGGGACAGTGCTCGCCGAGAAGCCGCCGCTGCCTTTGGTAATGACGGTATGTATATGGAGAAGCTCATTCTAGAGCCACGCCATATTGAAATCCAAATCATCGGAGACAGCTTCGGTAAAGCTTGTCACTTGAGCGAGCGCGATTGTTCTGTACAGCGTCGTCACCAGAAATTGGTAGAAGAAACACCTTCGCCATTTATGACGGATAAACTCCGTAAGAAGATGGGTGAAGCAGCTGTTAAGGCAGCAGAATACATCGCTTACGAAGGTGCTGGTACCGTAGAGTTCCTTGTCGATAAGGATAGAAACTTCTACTTCATGGAAATGAACACGCGTATCCAAGTAGAACACCCAATTACCGAACAAGTAGTTGGCTTTGATTTGATTCGTGAGCAGATTAAAGTAGCCGCTGGTGAGCCAATTTCCGGTAAAAACTACTTACCCCAAATGCACAGCATTGAGGTTCGTATCAATGCAGAGGATGCGTTTAACGAATTCCGTCCTTCGCCTGGTATGATAACTTCATTCCATGCTCCGGGCGGACACGGGGTACGTTTAGATACACATTGTTACAGTGGCTATGCTATTCCACCGTACTATGATTCGATGATAGCAAAGCTCATCATAACTGCACGAACTCGTGAAGAGTCTCTCGACAAATTGGAGCGTGCATTGAATGAATTCATCGTGGAAGGCATTAAAACGACCATTCCGTTCCACCAGCAACTGGTAAAGGACAAGATGTTTCGCGAAGGTGTATACACCACCAAATTTATGGAAGACTTCGTGCTGGAAAATCCAACGGAATAAAGCAAGCGGTTTTAATTTAAAAAGCCCGAGCAGTTGCTCGGGCTTTTTTAGGTCAGAGCGAGACTAAAATAGTTTTCTCGGCGCATGGCAATAAGGGGTTCCACCTTTATTGTCGTAATAGTCTTGATGATAGTTTTCTGCCGAGTAAAACTCAGCTGCAGGGAGAATCTCTGTAGCAATATCGTATCCTTTTTCAATCAAGAGGTCTTTAAGCTTCTGCGCAGTTTCGCGTTGTGCTTCATCCTTGAAGAATACGGCACTACGGTATTGCGGTCCAATATCTGGACCTTGTCCGTCACGTTGAGTAGGGTCATGTGTTTCAAAAAATGTACGGGACAACTCTTCAAAGTTTACTTGAGCTGGATCAAAAACGACGTGAACAGCTTCATAGTGTCCTGTTCGCTTTGTGCAAACTTCACGGTACGTTGGATTCTTAACGATACCCCCGGTATAACCACATGTAGTTGCTATAACTCCAGGTACTTTTTGTAGGTAGAACTCCGTTCCCCAGAAACATCCAGAAGCCAAAATAGCTACTTCTTGTCCCTCGGCAGGCTCGGGAATGACTGCCATTGCATACGTGTCACTCATCTTTTTGTTGGTTTGTGCTGTACAGCTTAGAGTTAATCCGAGCACAGCTATTGCAAATACTTTAATCTTCATAATGTAGATAACACAAAAAGGAAGCCACGTGTTCCGCTATTCTGACAACGAATTATGAAATAGAATTAGTTCTTTACAAAGCCCTTCTTCAAGAGCACCTCGGCAACCTGGACAGTGTTTGTTGCGGCACCTTTGCGCAGATTGTCACTAACGACCCACATATTTAGAGCATTATTTGCTGTAAAGTCACGACGCAATCGGCCAACGAAAATATCGTCCTTGCCTTCTGCCATAAGCGGCATTGGATAGGTATTAAATTCTGGCTGATCCTGCAGGGTAATCCCTTCTGTTTCGCTTAAAAGCTTCTTAACATCCGCTATTTCGAAGGGACGCTCAAACTCCACATTAATGCTCTCGCTATGTCCGCCCTGAACAGGCACACGAACTGCAGTAGCTGCCAATTTTATGCCATCGTCAGCGATAATCTTTACTGTCTCTTGAGTCATCTTCATCTCCTCTCTAGTGTAATCGTTCTCGAGGAAAACATCACAGTGTGGAATACAATTTTGGTCAATCTTATACGGGTATACCATATCCACATCATCGCCCACACGCTCGCGCTCTAGTTGGTTCAAAGCCGCTTTGCCGGTTCCTGTTACGCTCTGATATGTGCTTACGATAACTCGCTTCGCGCCGTAAGCTTTGTGCAATGGGTGAAGTGCAACCACAAGCTGAATGGTTGAACAGTTTGGGTTTGCAATAATCATATCCTCTACTGTTAATATATCAGCGTTAATCTCTGGTACCACCAATTTCTTAGCAGGATCCATACGCCAGGCACTCGAGTTGTCTACCACGCGTGTGCCAACTGCAGCAAACTTCGGCGCCCATTCCAAAGAAGCGTTTTCACCCGCAGAGAACAGCGCTAGATCTGGTGCCGTAGCGACAGCATCTTCTAAACTCCATATGGTCCAATCGCGACCGCCAAAGATCACAGTCTTTCCTACGCTTCTCGCGGAAGCCACAGGAATCAACTCCGTTACTGGGAAACTGCGCTCCGCCAAAACTTTCAAAATGATCTGGCCCACCATTCCAGTTGCGCCGACTACTGCAATTCTCATAGATACATTAACTTATTTAGAATCCTACAAAGCTAAACCTAATCCGCCTTATGAAAAGCCCTCGTTTTGTATTGCACTAATCTTTTTGATTTGTTTCATCTTCTCATTGTACAAACTTCAGGACAAGAACGGGTGGCAGCGTAAAATCTTGCCCTGAAATTTGTACAATCCTTTATTAGTCATTACCTCAAAATTGGCCTAAAGGTTTTACCTTTGCCACAAACAAAAAGCGAATGCTATGAAGTTTGGTGTAATCACTTTCCCTGGGTCTAATTGTGACCAAGACATGATTTACGTATTGGGAACCATTATGGGCTACGAAGTAGTGAGCTTATGGCACAAGGATACTGACCTGCAAGGCGTAGACTGTGTAGTGCTTCCAGGCGGATTCTCATACGGCGATTACTTGCGCTCTGGTGCTATAGCAAAGATGAGTCCAATCATGGGTAGCGTTATCGAATTTGCCAATAAGGGCGGTTATGTACTCGGTGTTTGTAACGGGTTCCAAATCCTTACTGAAAGCCGGTTGTTGCCTGGCGCATTACGCTACAACGACAGCCACAAATTCATCTGTAAGAACGTATTCATCAAGCCCGTTAGCAAGACGGCAGGTATTACCGCTGACCTCGACCACTCGCGCGGTTACAAAATTCCTATCGCTCACGGTGAAGGGAACTACTACTGTTCTGCGGAAACTTTGACCGAGCTCAAGGCAAACGACCAAATACTTTTCCGATATGCTACTGAGAGTGGAGATATAACTGAAGCGGAGAACCCAAACGGTGCTATTGAGAAGATAGCTGGTATATGTAATGCAGAGAAGAACGTATTCGGAATGATGCCGCACCCTGAGCGTGCTGCAGATGCTGAGCTGAGTAACCAAGATGGTCTAGAGCTATTCAAGAGTATGATTAACCACATGGTAGTTGCCTAAGAATGCGCTATAAATTACGAGCCACAGCTCGAGATTTCAATCATAAAAACCCCTAGCCCGAGACTAGGGGTTTTTGTCTATTAAAATTTCAGCGGCTTTATTTGAGCATTACTGGAAGTATTTCAATCGCATCGCCCTTTATAAACTGTACTATGTACGCGCCGCGTGCCCAACCTTGAACATCGAGATCAAGCGAGCTTGTGATGTTCGTTTCTAGTACCGCTCGTCCTGCTGCATCAATAATACGAAGCTCCGCCTCTCCTGTTGTACGGATAGTCAACAAGTTCGTTGCCGGGTTCGGGAAGATCTCAAAGCCTGCAAGCAGCTCTTCTTCAAGGCCAATGTTGTTCACACTATATACATCGGATACGTTAGAACACTGAATGTTTGAAATAATCTTCACGTAGTAATCGCCATTAGCCGTTGGGAGGTAGGTTGCAGAAGTTGCCCCTGCAATTAGATTCATATTGGCATCCAACCACTCGTAAGAATAGAACCCTGCTGGAGTTGTAGCAACCAATTCTCCTGTCGTGGCATCCTGGCTTACTGAAGGTTTGCCTGGCGCCGGTTGTACACTCAAAGTGCGTTGCTTCATATTCGAACAACCTGTAGTTGCATCAGCGTATGTGTAATAGATCCAGTGCGAACCTACACCCGCTAACAGCGGGTAAATTGAATCATTAGTAACTCCTGTTCCTGAGTAGATCCCCCCTACTGGGGTACCACCACTCAATTGCTGAGGACCGCCAAGCTCACACACATAACCTTGAGAGGAAAGTGTAACGACTGGTAACGGGTTTACATTGATGATTACTGAATCGGACACCACTTTAGAAGATACACAATCGTCCGAACTGGTCATTGCCACTTTTAGAACGTCACCGTCATTAAAAGTTCCACTGAAAGTTGAAGAACCTGAAAGCACTAGTGTACCATTTATATACCAGTCATAGGCAGGAATTAAGCCACCATTTGTTCCAGTTGCCGAGGCAAAGACGCTGTCGTGCTTACAAACCATTGTTCCGCTTACAGATAAAGCAACCGAAGAAACAATTGCTGGTGTGATAGTCACGTAGTTGCTCAAAGTCACTGAATCAGTACCTGCAGCATTGCTAACTACTAGCTTCACGTCGTACGATCCAGCAGCACCATATGTTACTGACGGGTTCGGTGCATTAGACGTTGACGGTGTGCCTCCTTGGAAGTACCAAGTACGTGCCGCAGGTGTTGGTGTTGTAAAGTCAAAAAAGTTCAAAGTTTGCCCAGTACAACCTACTGAATCTCCAGTGAAAGAAGCTATTGGTGCTACTTGCGACTGTCCTGTAATGTTGATGTTATCAATAAATAGGTTGTTACCATATCCATTGATTGCGACAAACTTCACTTGGATACCAGACTTGCCGCTGTAGGCATCGAGATTTATGGATGGACATGCCACAAAACTATTTCCGTGACACCATTTGGTACTGTCGTTGGGTACAAACGAACTAGTCAATTGGCCTGCAGTGCTAAAGTTTGCATCCGCAGAACTCCAAGCAGCAACCTCAGCCCACATAATTCCACAATCGTCACTTACATACACCTTGAGACTATCGCTGTAACCTGAAGAGTAGAACGCCGAGGCATATTCGAAAGTCATACTAACCAAAGTATCGTTTGAGAAATCAAGCAGTGGAGAAACAAGCTCATCTACTGCGCCCGAAGTACTGTAGGAGTAGTGACCCACCGTCATCACCGAAGACCCAGGTGTTGTGCCACCTACCGTTGCTGAAGACCAAGTCATGCCGTTATCAGGGTTAATGATTTCCCACCCGCTAAGTCCGCTTTCAAAATCTTCAACAAATGGAAGGGTTGCACCACCTACTGAAATCGCTTGATATTGCGTAGTATCATCACTACCGTAGGTATTAGTAGCTGTTAATGAAACCGTGTAATTACCCGTTGCCGTAAATGTGATAATCGGGAACTGAGAACTGTCGTTAGTTCCGCCCACAAAATTGTAGGTAGATGGAGTGATTTGCCAGTACCAGGAAGTAGGCTGACCTGAAGAGTTGTCGGTTAATTGAACCGTATCGCCAAGACTACACGTACTTGCAGGATCTGCTGTAAACGAAGCCTCTGGAATAGCACTAAGACCAACCATCAAAGGACTCTGCCAAACACCGCGACCGTAAGTGCCAATACGAAGCATCAATTCGTCTTCATACATCTCAAAGTCGTTGATAATGACATTCGGTAAATTCTTGTTGAAGCTTACCCAAGAAGGGTAGATTGAACTTTTATAGTAAACTCCGATATCCGTACCGATATAAATGCCGTCGCTATTGTTTCCTTCAAAAATCACAGCAGTAGCTGGAACATTCGGAAGACCAGACGAAATGTTTGTCCAGCTTTGTCCACCATTAAAGCTTTCCATAGCTTTCTTGTTCGCGTTATAACCGGAAATAGCAATAGCAATATGATCTTCGTCGTCCGGATCGATAGCTATACCTAAAACATTATTACCCGGCGACAAAGAGCCGCTTGGTGTAATGGTAGACCAAGTTGAACCGCCATTGGTTGATTTATAAACCCCTTGGTTAATCAATGCGTATATGTAGTTCGTATTGCTCGACGCAATCTCAAACTCATCAATATTGGAGTTTCCATTGACATTATTTGTCGAGGTTGCCGACCAGCTGCTACCTGCATTGGTCGTTTTCCAAATTTTCTTAAATCCAGCATAGGCCGTATTACTAATTATAGGGTCTACCTGGAACGGCGTTACCCAATTTCCAGAGCCTGCCGGCGTTAAACTATTAATAGAACTAAAGAAGGAACCACCGTTATTGCTCGTATAGAAGGAACCATAGTATACCGAAGTATACATTCGGTTATCGTTCACTGCATCAATACCATTATCCATGCCGTCTCCACCCGTTACCTCGCTCCAGTTCATAGTGGTTGAACGCATATGCGAGCCGTTGTCTTGAGCACCCGCTAAGACCAATGAAGAATCCGTAGTACTCTGGCTAATCTTATAGTACTGGGTAATGTTCATACCGTCGTTCAAGTCGGACCACGAAGAACCTCCGTTTGACGTTTTGTATACCCCGCCGTCTGTACCTATATAAAGCTGTGAGGTGCTTGGACGGAAGATAGCATGGTGGTGATCTGCGTGAACGTAAGGCGTAGATCCTGCCCCGTACCAGTGGCCCACAATGGACCATGTTGAGCCGCCGTTGGTCGACTTCCAAATGTTTACACCACCCACATAAATGGTGTTTTCAGCATTAGGGTCACAAGCAATCGTCAAATCATACCATGCCTGACCACCGGTTCCCGTACCGTTGTTCGCCCAACCCATAATGTTTGGCGTTGAACTCATCAAAGACCAGCTGTTACCGCCGTTTGTTGAACGATAGACACCACCAAAGCCATAATTACTATCACCGTACACTAAGTACAACTTCCCTGGAGTATTAGAAACAGCTACCTCACAACGGTACTTACCCGAAGTTGGAAGTCCGCTTGTTAGTTGTGTCCAGTTATCTCCTGCATCTGCAGAACGGTAAATCTTCGGAGAAGAGCCAGAAGTCGTCGCATAAACTGTGTCGCCACGACCCATCTCTATACCGTAAAAGGCACCTGCACGCTCGAGTGAGAATGTAGAACCGTAGTTCGTGCTGCGATACACACCACCGTTAGTGGCTACGATTACAATATTCGTACTGCCAGGGTGCACTACCACTCGGCCTATTCTATAGTTTTGATTAACGTTATACGTCAATCCTGTTGACGACCAGTTCACACCGCCGTCCGTCGATTTCAAAAGACCAAAGCTGTAGGTGTCAGCGCCATCGCGATCACCTGTTGCTAAATACATAGTATCCGGTTGAACAGGATCAATGGCGAGATCACTCACCCCGATATTGGTTAATTCGTCTGTAAAGGTCTGCCAGCTCTGACCGTCGTCGTAGCTCACCCACAAACCTCCAGCAGGGGCACCAGCATAGATGGTATCATTGTGCTTAGGGTGGAAGGCAACATTATTGATTCGACCAATTCCTCCATTCGAAGGCGCATTATATGGCCCCATAGCGCTCCATTCGCCGTATTCATTCGTTGATTGATTGTTTTGACCTTGGATAGACCGGTACAATATTCCTGGATGAGGGCGTACACCATTTTCATCCACACGTTGGCCCATCATATACTCCCAGCGACGGAATTGCTTAATGCCGTGCCCTTTTTCATAAGACACTCCGCGATGTGCTTTGTTGAATTTATCGACAACAGTATTGAAGTTCACGCGATAATCCTGCATAGCTTCAACCCAAGTCATTTCGCGAATCTCCTTGTCTGTCAAAGTATTAGATTCACAATCTTGTGCGTTTACAATAAAGGTGGTGGCGATAAAGGCTAACGATAATGTAATCTTCCGTAGCATAAGAACAAGTTAAGGACTATAAAGTTACAAAAATCAAGCCCTTCTATTCCTTCGTTACCGCAGCAGTTGCGAGCTTTAACTCATTCAACTGTACCTCGTCAATAGTAGCTGGAGCATCGATCATTACATCACGACCCGCATTGTTTTTCGGAAAGGCAATAAAATCACGAATGACCTCAGCGCCACCTAGGATAGCTACCAATCGGTCAAAACCAAAGGCCAAACCACCGTGTGGAGGCGCGCCGTATTCAAAGGCACTCATCAAGAAGCCAAACTGCTTCTCTGCTTCTTCCTTACTAAATCCGAGCAAATCAAACATACGGCTCTGTAGCGCTCTATCATGGATACGTATAGAACCACCACCAATCTCATTGCCGTTCAAAACAAGGTCATAGGCATTTGCACGAACCTTGCCCGGATCAATGTCAATCAAAGGAATATCTTCCAGCTTTGGAGAAGTAAACGGGTGGTGCATTGCGTGGTAACGCTCCGTTTCACTGTCCCATTCCAACAGCGGGAAATCAACTACCCATAGCGGTGCAAATACCTCAGGTTTTCTCAAGTCCATCTCCTCAGCAATGTGAAGACGTAATTCAGAAGTTGCCTTGCGCGTCAAACGCTCCTCACCGGCCAAAATGAGAATCAAGTCGCCAGGCTTAGCATCAGCAGCTTCCACCCACGTCGCTTGTTGTTTTTGTGTATAGAATTTATCGACGGAACTCTTGTAGGTGCCGTCCTCATTGACTTTACAGTACACCATGCCCTTCATTCCGATGTCTGGGCGCTTAACCCAATCGGTCAATTTATCAATCTGCTTGCGAGTCCAAGAAGCAGCACCTGGAACCGCAATACCCAAAACGGTCTCTGCCTGATCGAATACCATAAAACCAAGATTTTGCGTAAACTCGTTTAAGTTGACCAATTCCATCCCAAAGCGAATGTCTGGCTTATCATTTCCATATCGCTCCATCGCCTCTGCATAGGTCATACGCGGTACTCTGTCGATCTTCGCGCCACTCACCTCCTTCAAAAGGTGAAGCAACAATCCCTCGAATGTACTCAAGATATCTTCCTGCTCGACGAAAGCCATCTCACAATCAATCTGTGTAAATTCTGGCTGACGGTCAGCGCGTAAATCTTCATCACGGAAACAGCGCGTAATCTGGTAGTACTTGTCGTACCCACTGACCATCAAGAGCTGCTTAAAGGTCTGCGGACTCTGCGGCAATGCGTAGAACTTGCCTTCTTGCATACGTGAAGGCACCACGAAATCGCGCGCACCCTCTGGCGTAGACTTGATCAAGAACGGCGTCTCGATATCCATAAAACCTTGCTGATCCAAATACTTACGCACCGAGATATTTACGCGATTACGAAGTGCCAAATTTCTTTGCAATGGTCCGCGACGCAAATCTAGATAACGGTACTTCATTCGAAGCTCTTCGCCGCCATCACTTTCTTCTTCAATAGTAAACGGAGGTGTGTTCGCTGCGTTTAATACAACAAGCTTGGCGCTCTTAATCTCTACATCTCCGGTAGATATGTTGGGATTCTTACTGTGGCGCACGATTACCTCACCTTCAATTTGTACCACCCACTCGCGGCCAAGTTTTCTTGCTTCCTTCAACAAATCAGCGTCCCACTCCTCATTAAATGCCACCTGAGTAATCCCGTAACGGTCGCGTAAATCCAGGAAAGTCATCCCCCCTAGTTCACGTGAACGTTGCACCCAACCTGCAAGAGTTACTGTTTGTCCAATATGTGCGGCGCGCAATTCGCCACAAGTATGTGATCTGTACATGGTACTAATTGTTTGAACCGCAAAAATAGCCAAACTTGTGGGCCAATTGCCTATTTTGCGTGGAAGATGATCGACCTTAATGATTACAACATATTTATGAAGGCTGCGCTTGTAGAAGCTGAGCAAGCCGCTAGCGAGGGTGAAGTCCCCGTAGGCGCTGTAATTACCGCTGGCGGCCGCATCATCGGACGAGCCCATAACCTTACCGAAAGACTCAGGGATGTCACTGCACATGCAGAAATCCAAGCCATAACCGCGGCATCGAACTATTTAGGTGCCAAATACCTTAAAAAATGCACCCTGTATGTAACTCTAGAACCCTGCCCAATGTGTGCCGGCGCCCTTTATTGGTCACAAATAGGCAGGGTCGTCTATGGCGCTAGCGATGCAAAACGTGGCTTTAGGGAACACGGCGGTGAATTGCATCCAAAAACAGAA
This sequence comes from uncultured Cryomorphaceae bacterium, assembly GCA_913049845.1. Taxonomy (GTDB): domain Bacteria; phylum Bacteroidota; class Bacteroidia; order Flavobacteriales; family Schleiferiaceae; genus UBA10364. Next base: position 20,911 of record CAJWZE010000002.1, on the reverse strand, counting down.
ATTATCTCAGGAATTATGGAGGAAGAGTGCGGTGATATGATGACCCAATTCTTCCAACGCAAACGTAATTAGGCGCATGAACCTTAGCACCTTAGACCTCGCGGTCCTCATCTCTCTTCTCGCAGCCACCGTTCTTATCGGAATGTATTTCGGCCGCAGCAAAAAATCATCCATCAGTGAATACTTTCTCGGCGGCCGCTCCTTACCTTGGTACATCGCAGGTATCTCTATGGTGGCGACCACCTTTGCAGCCGACACCCCGCTAGCTGTAACCGAACTTGTAGGGAAATACGGGATTAGTGGAAACTGGCTTTGGTGGAACCTTCTCGCTGGTGGCATGCTTACCACAGTCTTTTTCGCAAAATTGTGGCGCCGCTCAGGTATGGCTACTGAGGTAGAGTTCATCGAATTTCGCTACTCGGGAAGGCCTGCTGCCCTGCTTCGTGGTTTTAAAGCTTTATACCTAGGTGCTTTTATGAATGTTCTCATTATGGGCTGGGTAAATGTCGCTATGATTACCTTACTTCAAGGGTTCTTTGGATTAAGCTACAACGAGGCCCTTTTGTGGACAGGGGCTGCTCTGCTCGGCGTGGTCTTTTACGTCAGTTTTAGTGGCTTAAAAGGGGTGGTATATACTGATGTTTTCCAATTCCTCCTGGCCATGGCCGGCTCAATCGCCTTGGCCATTTATGTATTAGGCGCTCCTGAAGTTGGCGGGGTAGCAGGTCTGAAAGCCGCCCTGCCTGAAGAGACTTTCAAATTCCTTCCTTCCATCAGCGGTGAAGCTTCGAGCGAGGGTAGTTATCAAATTACACTGGCTTCTTTCTTGGCCTTCTTTGGAATGGTATGGTGGACCTCTTGGTACCCAGGTGCAGAGCCTGGTGGAGGAGGCTATAGTGCCCAGCGCATGCTGGCGACCAAAGACGAACGCTCCTCTTTTTTGGCCAGTGCTTTGTTCCAGATTGGCCACTATGCGGTACGCCCATGGCCTTGGATTTTGGTGGCCTTGAGCGCAGTAGCTCTGTATGGATCAAAGGGTAATCCGGCAGAAGAAATGCCTGACTTTATCACCTATGAAATGCTTACCGGCGAGGCTCGTTTCGAACCGATGAATGAAGATCAGGAAGGTTCGTATCTTGACTGGTCTCAAAGCTGGGGAGAAGTCTACGGGGAGCAGTTGCCACAAGCCGTTAAATACAACCAGGATTACCGCTTCGGCTATATCTTTATCATGCGTGATTTCTTGCCGCAAGGGCTCCTGGGAATGATCTTAGCATCCTTCTTTGCGGCCTATATGTCTACTATGTCTACCCAACTGAATTGGGGGGCATCCTACCTTATTAACGACGGATACTTGCGGTTTATCAATCCTCATGCGCCCAAGAAGACGAGTTTGACTGTTTCAAAATTGACCACATTAGTACTGGCAATCTTAGGATTGCTCGTGACTAGCTTGATGGATAGCATCGCAGGTGTATGGCAATTTATCATGGAATGTGGTGCGGGTTTAGGGCTTGTTTTAATCCTGCGTTGGTACTGGTGGCGGATCAACGCATGGACGGAGATCGCAGCAACGATTGCACCATTCATAGGATATGCACTCGCGCATTATGCACTCGATTGGGCATTCCCAAATAGCTTCTTCTTTACGGTTGGATTTACCACTGTGGCATGGGTAACAACCATGTACCTGACTAATCCGACACCAACCTATACACTTGTAGAGTTTTACAAGACCGTACAACCTGGAGGAGCGTGGAAGCCGGTGGAAATGCGGATGGATCCCACAGATAAGGTTGAGACGCCTTCAATACTAAAGCTATTCGTCTATTGGACCTTTGGGATTGGGATCGTTTACGGTAGCTTGTTTGCCGTGGGTGCTTTGATTTTGTACTAGGAGGATAAAATTTTATGGTATAAAAAAGCCCGGCCAATGGCCGGGCTTTTTCGTCCTTATCTTCTCGGTTAATCAAGCGTTCGCTTCACCTCAACCATTGCGTAGGATTCGACAACATCGCCGACTTTGATATCATTAAAATTAGTAACGTTCAAACCACATTCAAACCCTTGACGAACTTCTTTCGCGTCATCTTTGAATCGTTTCAAAGAACCTAATTTTCCTGTGTAAACAACCACACCGTCACGGATTATACGAACATCGTGGTTACGTTCGATAGTGCCTTCGGTAACCATACATCCTGCGATGGTACCAACTTTCGAGATTTTGAAGGTCTCACGGATTTCTGCAGTACCCTTGATTTCTTCTTTCATATCAGCACTCAACATACCTTCCATTGCATCGCGGACTTCGTTGATTGCGTCGTAAATGATTGAGTACATTCTGATCTCCACATCCTCTTTCTCAGCAAGCTTACGCGCTTGTGCCGAAGGACGAACTTGGAAACCAACAACGATGGCCTCAGATGCTGTCGCAAGAAGGATATCGCTCTCAGAAATCTGACCAACTGCCTTGTGAATAATGTTCACCTGAATTTCCTCAGTAGTGAGTTTCTGAAGAGAATCTGACAATGCTTCAACTGAACCGTCTACATCACCTTTCAGGATAATATTCAACTCCTTAAAGTCACCCACCTTTAGACGACGACCAATCTCTTCGAGGGTCATCTTCTTCTGAGAACGTACGCTCTGCTCACGCATCAACTGTAGACGCTTGGCAGCAATCTGCTTAGCTTCGCGCTCGTCTTGCATAATGATAAACTTATCGCCTGAAGTAGGTGCCCCGTCCAAACCTAAAAGATTTACAGGCGTCGATGGCCCTGCCACTTGAATGCGGTTGCCACGCTCATCTAGCATCGCTTTTACCTTACCCGAGTACTGGCCAGCGAGAACGTAATCCCCAACCTGCATAGTACCTGCTTGAATCAATGCTGTACACATGTAACCGCGACCTTTATCCAAGGAGGCTTCTACGATAGTACCGCTAGCATTTTTATCTGGGTTTGCTTTGAGGTCAAGCATTTCCGCTTCAAGAAGAACTTTATCAAGAAGCTCTTCTATGTTAAGCCCTGTTTTGGCAGAAATCTGCTGACACTGGATAGTACCACCCCAATCTTCAACCAAGATGTTCTCCTGAGAAAGTTGCTCCATAATCTTGTTTGGATTGGCTACATCACGGTCCACCTTGTTAATGGCAATAACAATAGGAACTCCGGCTGCCTGAGCGTGAGAGATGGCTTCTTTTGTCTGTGGCATGACGGCATCGTCCGCTGCAACTACAATAATAGCAATATCCGTTACCTGTGCGCCGCGCGCACGCATTGCCGTGAAGGCTTCGTGACCCGGAGTGTCTAAGAAGGTAATTGCCTGACCAGTATGAACCTTAACATTGTAGGCGCCGATATGTTGGGTGATACCACCAGCCTCACCAGCAATTACGTTCGCCTTGCGAATGTAATCCAAAAGAGACGTCTTACCGTGGTCGACATGACCCATCACCGTTACGATTGGGGAACGTGGTTTCAAATCTTCTTCTTTGTCTTCTTCCTCTTGGAAGGTTTCTGTAACCTCCTCGTCTACGAAGTTGACCCCGAAGCCGAATTCTTCGGCCACCATCTCAAGCATTTCTGCGTCAAGACGTTGGTTCATAGTCACCATGACACCAACACCCATCAAAGAAGCGATAACGTCGTTGACGCTTACCTCCATCATGTTCGCAAGCTCAGTAACCGTTACGAATTCGGTTACCTTCAGTACTTTACTTTCTTCCGCGGCTTGTATATCCTTAAGCTCCTCTTTTTCACGACGTTCGGCACGCTTATCACGGCGAATCTTAGCCCCCTTATTCTTCTTACCTGAAGTAAGTTTTTCTAGAGTTTCTTTAATCTGTTTTTGTATTTGCTCATCTGTCAATTCCTGTTTTTGTACTACAGGTTGGTTTCGACGGACTTTTCCTTTGCCGCGGTTTTGGTTATTTCCTCCACGTTGGTTTCTGCTTTTCGGATCCGCTTGGGCTGGTGTAGCACCCCCTGGACCTTGCGTTTTAATGCGTGTACGCTTCTTTTTAGGGGTCTTTGGCTTTTCGACCGGAAGTTCAATCTTCTCACCGGTGAACTTAGGACCGTCAATCTTAACATACTTCGTTTTGATTTCAGCCTCAAAGGGTTGTGCTTCTTCTGCCTTTTCCTCAGCCTTTATATTTGGCGCTTGCTTTTGAGGTTTCGCGCCGCCAGCGGCCTTCTTTGGCCCTTTTTCAGTAGGCTTATGATTCTTGTTGTCTACCGGTGCTTCAGCAGCAGCTGATTTTGTCTTTATCTTTGGCTTCTGGGCATCAATATCAATCTTACCCTTGACTTTTAAGTCCCCCGCAGACTCCTCTGGAGGCACTTCCGCGTTCTCCTCAGCCTTTGACTTATTTTTCGCTGCTTGAGGAGCAAGGGCAGGTTCTTCCTTCGGTGCCTCAGGGACAGGAGCTGGAGCCTCAATATCCTCAGCGCCACCGCGAAGAACTTCTTTCTCTTCTTTCGACTGCTGGCTTACCTCTTCGGCAGCCTTTTTCCGCTCAAGATCGTCTGCAAAAGAAGTCTTCAGCACTTCGTACTGCTCCTCCGTGATCTTTGTGTTACGGTTGTTTGGAATGTCATGGCCATTTTTTGTCAACTCTTCAATCGCTCTCTCTAGAGATATGTTGAGTTCTTTTGTGGCCTTACTTAATCTGACGCTACTCATAGAGTGTCTTTAGTGTTTTCTTATTCTTCCTCGAATTCTTGCTTGAGAATTGAAACGATATTGTCTACAGTTTCCTCTTCCAGATCCGCTCTTGAAACCAATTCTTCTTTAGTCAACTTCAATACGCTCTTTGCTGTATCACATCCAATTTTCTTCAATTCTTCGATTACCCAAGCTTCTATTTCATCGCTGAACTGATCTAATTCTATATCGTCTTCAATCTCGATATCGTCTCGGTATACATCTATTTCCATATCCACCAATTTACTTGCTAAACGGATGTTTGTACCTCCTCGACCAATAGCCAAACTTACTTGATCCGGTGCCAGGAAAGCCTCAACGCGGCGGTTGTCCTCGTCGATGTTCAATGATGTAACTTTCGCAGGGCTCAATGCACGTTGAATGTAGAGCTGTAAATTATTTGTGTAGTTAATCACATCAATATTTTCGTTTCGCAATTCGCGAACGATACTGTGGATGCGCGAACCTTTCATACCCACACAAGCACCCACTGGGTCTATACGGTCGTCGTATGATTCAACTGCAACTTTCGCCTTTTCGCCAGGAATACGAACCACACCTTTGATAGTAATGAGGCCGTCGTACACTTCTGGAATCTCTTGCTCGAACAGCTTCTCTAGGAAACGCTCGTCCGTGCGCGACATAATTACAACTGGCTTGGTACCACGGAAGACAACTTCCTTTACAACTGCACGAATAGTGTCCCCTTTACGGAAGAACTCACGCTCTCCAATCATCTGATCCTTTGGAAGGATTAGTTCATTTCCTTCATCGTCATAGACGATTACCTCGCGGTGACGAACGTGGTGCACTTCACCGGTGATGATTTCACCTTCAAGGTCTTTATATCTCTTGAACAATTCTGAACTATCGTGTTCTTGAATTCTGCTTACCAAGTTTTGACGGAATGCCAAGATGAAACGTCGACCAAGGTCAATTAATTTTATCTCTTCAGAAACCTCCTCACCAACCTCGTAGTCTGGCTCGATACGAAGTGCTGCACTCAATTCTATTTCTTGATTCTGGTCTTCAACCGCTCCGTCTTCAACTACGGTTCTATTGTGCCAGATCTCCAAATCACCCTTATCTGGGTTAACAATAACATCAAAGTTTTCATCGGTCTCGTATTTCTTCCGCAACTGATTGCGGAAGGCCTCCTCAATGAAGGCCATCAAAGTGGTTCTGTCGATGTTCTTTTCCTCTTTAAAGGCGAGGAAGCTTTCGATAATCGCCTGATTTTCCATTATCTATAAAACTAAAACTTCTAATTAAATCTAATCGCGACCTTCGCTTCCGCGATGTCAGCAAACTGTATTTCCAATTCAACATGTGGGGCACTCTTCTTCTTTTGAGGAACGCCTAGGACCAAAAAATCCTGCTCCACCTTTTCCAACTTTCCTTCCACCTTGCGGTCATTGAATGTCACCTTCAGAAAGCGACCGACATTTTTCCGATATTGGCGCCAAATTTTTAAGGGCCTGTTCAAGTCTGGACTACTTACGGTAAGATTAAAGTCTTCAACATCACGGTCTAATTCTGATTCTATGTTCCTATTAATCATTTTTATCTGATCCATCGAAAGACCTTCGTCTGCATCAACATAGACAATAATTACGTTATTTGGTTTTACCTCAAGCTCTACCAAAAATGCGTCGTTCGCAAGCACGGCCTGCTCAGCGGCCTTTTCAATTTCTGCGTATTTCATCAATTACCGGCAATAAAAGAGGGGACCGAAGTCCCCCTTTTGAGTGCCAAAAAGTTTTGACAAATATAGTGCAATTCCGGGACTTCATAAAGAGTTGACTTCTAATTGATTCAAAATCACAAAATTATATGTCCGTTTTCAGGCTAAAAACCTAATCAAAAACAAATCTTAGTATATTTAACGCAGTCAAAATCGCGTATTTACACAGAATTATGGCAAAGAAAAATGTCAAAATACTCATAGTGGACGATCATCCTATCCTAAGAGATGGTATTAAAACAATGCTCGAAATGGGAGATTTTGAAGGCCACCGCTTTGAGGTTTCAGAGGCTGGAAATGGCGGTGAAATGTCTGCAAAACTGAGTAAAGCGGAATTCGATATCGTAATTATGGACTATAAGTTGGAAGCGACCGACGGGCCGTCCTTAACCAAGAAGGCCCTTGAAACACACCCGGACCTTCGAGTTCTTGCCCTATCAAACTACGGGGATGTAGACAAAGCTTCTAATATGCTTGAAGCAGGCGCCAAAGGCTATGTTCTTAAAAGTGTAGGAACCTCAGAACTTGTTGCATCCATAACAACTGTCCTGGATGGAAAACTTTGCTACACACAATCACTTGCCAATGGATTGATAGAAAAGAAGATTCTTGGGAAAGGTGTGGCCGAACTTAAAAGCGATAATCCAGCAGTAGCTCGATTGAGTAAACGAGAAGTAGAAATCATTCAACTAATTTGTGACCAACTCACCAATGAGCAAATTTCAAAACAACTCTTCTTGTCAAAAAGAACCATTGATAATCACCGTCAGAACATCTTAAATAAGCTGGGTATGAACAATACTGCTGGTCTCGTAAGATTTGCTGTTGAGAACGGATTAGTCTTATAAAAAAGACAAATATAATTACTGAAAAAGGCGGCCATCGAGCCGCCTTTTTGTTTCATAAATATTTGGTAAATAGCCCGCGCGCTGCGCCAGGGCTTTGTTTCAAGAGGAACATGTTGAGGGAGAAGATTATTCTACGATAATCTTCATTGTTCTCAACTCACCTTTAGAGTTCGCGATATTCACGAAATACATACCGCGAACCATTTCTGAGGCGTTCAACTCAACATTGCCCTGAGTATTTCCCATAGCAGCAACCAAACGGCCAGTAATGTCCGTTACACGAACAGTATAAAAATCAGAGTTACCTAGAGCGATAGTCGCAACATCAGTCATCGGGTTTGGGTAGATGACTAAAGCATCCAATCCGGTTTCTTCAATAGAGATAAATGAACAAGCACCGTAAATGTGCTTTACAGTATCTACAGAGCCTGTCCGCGCGAAGAAACGGTTGTACGAGCCTACACCGTTGTCTACACCACAATCAACAGGAACTGGTTCGTGGTTAGAGTTGTTTGACGGATCGCCATTAGAGAACCTGTACTCCATAGTACCTGGACAGTACTGAGCAACAGTAGCGATGTACTGACCTGCTTGAGAGTGAGCCACCATTGGAATAGCATTCGCACTCCACTGCGTGAAGTTACCCATCAGGTAAACTGTATCTGCTGGAGTGAAAGATGCCTGCGTGAAGTCAACAATAAATGTTACATCAGCCGTAGGTGGAGTTGTAGGACATGGACCGTACGTATCGTTACCGAAACAACGAGGCGCAACTACGGAGTCAGAGCTTACAACAACAATTTTGTTGCCTCCGCCTTCCCAGTTGGTCGCACCCGCTAGGTGGTAACGTGCCTTGAACTGGAAATCACCTGAATCAACATTAAGGTAAGATATGGAGTAAACACCATCACCGTCAGGATCAGTCATCAACTCACCGCCCCATCCGTTGATTGGACCAGCAAGTGTTACAGAGTCAATCATCGAACATGCAGTCAAAGAGCTTACATCAACATTGATAGTAATGTCGTACGTCGGAACTACTGTACATGGACCACATTGCGAGTAGCAGACTTCGTAGATACTACTAAGCGTATCTATGTAAAATCGGTTATCACCTTGGAGAATACCCGCAGAAGAAGCCTGACAAGCAGAAGGCACCGATTCAACAACACTCCATCCGTTACCGTTTATAAACTTGAAGTACGTAGAATCTGTCTTGCCTACATAAGCAATGTAACGGTGTACGCCATCAAAATTAACCATCTGCGACTTCGCTGGATCCCAACCTTGGAAGTTACCCGCTACGTGAACTGAATCTGAAGAAACAGTCTGAAGCGCCATATCCACCTTGAATTGTATCGCTTTTTGACCTGCAGGAGCAGCACCGCCGAACATTACTGCTGGCAGTGTAGTATCCTGAGAAATCACAGCCCAACGGTTACTATTACCGTTAGTGCCTACTTGGATTGGCGCCGGAACGCTCTCATCGTCGCCCCATGCGTTTCCGTTCAAAAATTTATACTCCAACTGTCCTGCGTTGACAGTTACAGTCGTTGAATAGATAGATGATGTGCCTACCTGCGTCAATGAAGTCGTGCTTGGAGACCAAGACTGGAACGACCCCGCAACGTGAACACCGTTAGAGTTGATGGTGGCAGAACCCATATCAACCTGGAAGGTCACGCTGTAAGTTGTTTGTGCCAATGCGCTTACTCCTAGGAACGAGGCAGCTGCTAAAGCGTAAAACTTTTTCATATTAAAAATTTGGTTAGTAATTAATGTATCGATTACTTCTTAAAATTAACACATAGAAATCGCTCAAAACAAGCCTTTTCTGCCGGTTTTTAACCATATTATCGCATTATACTACAAAAAATGAAGAATAGCGCCTTAAACTTCCTTTTCGCAAATTTGTGTCAAGAATTGGGCTCTTTTGTAAGGGTACGGAGAACATCCCTGTTCACCCATAGCGTGCCAAAAGGCAGTTATCACATCCTCGAAGCAACGAGCGAATATTCGAGATGGGTATTAGTCGTAATTGCTTCATATAAGGCGAGAAGCTTCGAATACTGGTGAGAAAAAGAACCTTTACTCAGCTACGACAAGAACAGCGGCTCGGTATTTTATCGTTGGGAAGCCGTAATATGCGAATTTGAGCAATGAAAGCGACGATCGAAAACATACGTATTGACGAAAAAGACAGAAGCTACCACAGCTATATACTTTCACAAAGCGTCGGTCAACGTGGGCCATCCATTTTTACCGACTACTGGCACTACCATCCAGAAATTGAAATCACCTATGTGGTCAAAGGCGAAGGCCTCGCTTTTATTGGAAACAAGATTGTTGAATTCAAAGTCGGACAGGCATTCTTACTCGGCCCTTATCTACCCCACAACTTTGTGGCTTCAGACGAAGAAGAAATGATAATGGATCGGGAATGTTGGGGACTCCAATTTACCCAAGAATGGCTAAATTCATTTAAAGAAAGTGCAGCATTGGGGCCACTTTTTAAAGCTATGAGTTTTGGTGTTGACCTGGGACAATTCACACCAGAAGAGCACGAAGATTTCGCAAATATAGTTGGAACCAATTCCTTAAAAAGCATAGGGGCCTTCTTCAGCCTGATGGCTTCTATTGCGGAGCGAAAAGAACTTAAGACTATTTCTACGACAAGTGCGTACAGCAACGTCATGAGTCAGAAGATTAGCAAACGTATGGAACGCGTTTCTAAATACATTCAGGACAATTACCAACAAACCATAACACTTGCCGAAATCTCAGATATCGCAAGCATGACTGAGCAGAGCTTTAGCCGTTGGTTCCGTCAGACATCAGGACTGACCTTTACCGACTACTTGATGCAGCTCCGCACTACAGTCGCCTCACACCTGCTTGTCAATACTAACAAGCCAATGTCAGAGGTCGCTGAAGAGAGCGGGTTCAACTCTAGTTCTTCATTCAACCGTTCCTTCTTAAAGATAAAAAATATTTCCCCCCGCGAATTCCGAAAGCAAAAAAGACCGCTTTAATTAGGTCTCAGGTGTGTATGTCACTGCCTTCTTGTTAGTAATTAAAAAATTCGACAGACCTGCGATGACCAGCGATGTGCCTGCAAGCAGCATCGCGTTTATTGGATCTACACCAAATACTCCTTTGTAGATAGTCGTTAACGAGGTTGCTGCAACAATCTGTGGGATTACAATAAACATATTGAAGATGCCCATATACACACCCATTCTTTTTGGGTCAAGGGTGGAGCTCAACATAGCATACGGCATAGACAGGGTAGATCCCCAGCTAAATCCGATGCAAACGAAGCTAATAATAAGCATTGATGGCTCCGTAATGAAGTACATGCTAATGAACCCGTAAGCCCCAGCAAACAAGCTAGACATGTGAACAAATTTTCTATTGATGCGTTTTTTGGCCGTCCAAAGGGTTAATAACAATGCAAATATCATAGAGCTCAAACCGTAATTTCCCATGTACGAGCCTACCCTGTTTGACGCGTCGTTAAATGCTTTGTCCGCTATTTGATAAATCTCTATTTGCTCCGCAGTAGTTGCGGCAAAATCAATGGTCGCCGGCTTCGCAGCATTAAACACGTGATCGGTCAATGCTGGGTTGGCCATAGACCACATACAGAAGAAGGCAAACCATGAGAAGAATTGAACCACACCTAAACGCTTCATAGTCTTCGGCATATCCGCGATGTTCTTGAATACTTCAGAAATAGTATTTGCGAAACCCGATTTCTCCTTTTGCTCAGCACGGAAAGCTTCCATGTCCTCCGGTGGATATTCGTCGGTCGTAAAAACGGTATATAGAATAGACAGAATGAATACCGCGGCTCCTATTCCAAAGGCGACCTTTACCGAAATCGGCACAGCGCCAGGCAATGCTTCATTGCTCACGCCTAAAGAGCTCACCATCAGCGGCAGGTTTGAAGCTACCCAAGTACTGACACCAATAATCAGTGTCTGAACAACAAAGCCGAAGCTGCGCTGGCTGTCTGGCAACTTATCCGCGACCAAAGCGCGGAACGGCTCCATACTGATGTTCATCGTGGCATCAAGAATCCATAGTCCACCTGCTGCCATCCAAAGGGCCGAACTGTGCGGGACAACCAAAAGAGTTAGTGATGCGAGCACTGCCCCTACTAAAAAATAAGGACGGCGACGACCAAACCTTGGATGCCAAGTGTTGTCGCTCATCTGCCCAATAATGGGCTGGACAATAAGACCCGTGAGCGGCGCTGCTATCCACAACAATGGAAGGCTGTACTCGTCGGCACCGAGCGTTTCAAAAATTCGGCTCATGAATCCGCCTTGTAGCGCGTATCCAAACTGGATACCCAAAAAGCCGAAGCTCATATTCCAAATTTGCCAAAAACTGAGTTTAGGTTTGTTCTGCATGTTTCTCTGAGTATTAGTTGAGAAAAACCCCGGCCCCAGTACCGGGTTCTTAGCTGGTCTATGGCTAAGTATTATTGACAGAAAATCGGAATAAGGACCGCTTCTGTAACTCTATCGGCGCCCGTTGCAAAGTTTTTCTTAATTACAATGAACTCTAAATAATCGACTTCATTATTCGCATCAAGAGTAAAATGCTCATTAGGAACGAGATGCATTTCAAAGTTTCCATCACCTATAAAGGTCATTTTTAGATTCGGGTTAGTACCTGCATTGAAAGGGCTTTCTATCTGAGCAACTGAGCCATTTGTATACACCACCTTAGCGTAGGCATAACATTCGTCGGATGCTAAATTTTGCATAGATACTTTTTCCTCTCTCCAGTTGTCATAACGCAGCGTAACTACGTCGTCAATCTTTACCTTAGTAGGGAAGTGGTAGAACGGATTGCGCTCCGTAGCAGGAGGATCGATGGCAATGCTTTGGTCGTCAGTCTTTACATCCGGATCTCCATAACCACCACCGTCTTTTGCTTTCACTAAGAAGTGAATATCATCAGCATATACCTTGGCTGCGTCTACCTCGTAGAATAAGGTAGGTACAATCTTCCAAGAGAACGTACCGTCAGAATTCTTGGTCATCTTCATCGCCTCGTTAGAATTTTTCCAAGGCGCAGAACCTGTGCCGTTGACATAAGGATGGCCGTCTGGATGAGCTGCTGGCTTCCAAGTCCAGATGTACATGTCTTCTCCTGCATCCACGGCTTGCTTCAGAAGGTCCTGGTGACCAACTGCAAGATCTAAAGCAGCAGGATCAAAAATGATCTCTAAAGAATCTGCCGGATCAATATTTTCGTCTGGAATTGTTGAAATTTGAGCCGAAGCACTTAGGCCCAAAATCAATGCAATTAGTGTGCTAATATTTTTCATTTGAGCCTATTTTCTAGTGAAGGTTAATTTGTAAGAAACACTTGGCTTGTCGCAACGAATACGGTCGCAGACAATACTCACGTTCTGATCTATTGTACGGGGCATATTGCCCAAAGGAAATACCGTCGTTACGGTGTCAAACTGAGTTAGGTGCAACTCAGAAGGGAATTCTGGGGTATTATACTTCCAAGTGCCTCCGACACCAAATAAATCGAAACCTGGGCCCTGTGAATTCACCGTATAGGTGCTGTCCTCGCTAAACACCACCACCCATTTATCTTGATTATTTTGGTAGAACGAACTGATATCTCTGGTTTCTGGTACGGGTAGCGTTACATCGGTTTGATCCGCATTGGTCAACTCCCAAGTACCGACGATACCTGCACCGGATTCGTATGCTGGTCCGATAGGCCCAACTTCTCGCTTACATGCGCCCATAATCAATAAGGCGCTCGCAATAAATAATGTTACTTTTTTCATATCGCTAAACTGCTTTATTCGCAGCCTCCTTCTTCGTTATAAATAAATCCTTGGGCGGTTCCTTCAAAGTTAGGAAATTGGAGTACCATTCCTGGACAATCCCAATCTACTCCTCTAATCTTCTGAATTTCGCCGAGCACTCCTTGACGCTTAAGCTGGAACAGACGATCGCCCTCACAGGCCATCTCCAATCTTCGATCGTTCATCACATCGCTTACCGAAAGCGAACTCAAGGAAGCCACGTTTGCTCGTGTTCTTAAATCGTTAATGTAGCCCAATCCTGTCCCATCAGCATCGCCATTCAAACGAACGTTACATTCCGCATAGATCAAATACATTTCTGTCAGGTGAATAAGCGGCACATCGATAAAGCTTGCATCAAACTTGCTGATCATGTACAGCTCGTCAGCTGAACCTGCATTGCGGATGTTGTACCACGTTTGACCACGCAAGTCGTTGGTATCGCTTGTCGCCGCAACATATAGATCCGCAGAGGCTTTAAGCGCAGGATTAGCATTTGGATCGTCAGAACGATAGTTCCACACATAACCTGAACCGCGCTCGTCAACCAAGGTGTCGGCACCAATTACTTCGTTTGTGCTCACCAAAGTGAAGATGAATTCAGCCGGTAAGCTCGTATTTGGATGGTCGTTGTAACGCTTCGTTAAATCTTGCTCTAAGCTGTAGTAGCCCGAACCAATTACCTCAGCTGCTTTGGCTTTTGCATTGGCGAAATCGCCCATCTCCAAATACACCTTAGCTAAAAGACCTTTCGCCGCCATCTGGTCGGCAAAGATGCCATTGTCTGCAGGAAGATCTACCTCGGCGTCCAATAGATCTGAAACAATTGCGGCATATACGTCAGCAACTGTCGCACGCATTTGCGGCGTCTGATCGGCGCTCAACTTTAATGGAATACCGAGGTGGCTGTTGTCTGAGGTGTAGCCGTAAGGCAAGGCCCAGATACGAACCACATGGTAATGACAAAATGCGCGAATGAATTTTGCTTCAGCAGAAATTCTTTCGATGCTTTCTGCGGTTGCACCTTCTAGGTCAGCTACCTCTTCCAACAAGGTGTTAGCGCGGTATATGGCGATGTATGCATCTCGGTATTCGCCGCCAAAAGAACCGTTAAAGAACGAAGACGTCCAACGGTAAATTTGCGCATACTCCCCATTCAAACCTAGTGGGTCTGCAAGGTTGTCCGACATTACTTCAGGGATGTTTTGAAAACGGCCGTTGAAGGCGTTTGCCGCAACATCATATACACTCACCAACAACTGCTCCGCATCCTCGATGGTTACGATGGCTGAATCTGCTGGAATCTGAGACGTAGTATCCGCTTTGAAATCTAGGATACGCTCACAAGATGAATTTCCTACTACAATCGCTACAAGTGCTAAATGTGCTACTATCTTTTTCATAATTGCTAAGGATTAAAAGTTAATATTTACACCGATGTTGTATGTCTTCTCCTGCGGTGGGGTGAGATACGTAATGTTCGGTGACATGTTACGATCGGTAGCATTCTCGAAGTCACGAGCAATCTCTGGATCCAAACCGATGAAATTTGTAAGCGTAATGAGGTTCGTACAGGTAAAATTTACGGTCATACCTTTTACGTTCTTGGTTAATTTTTCTTGCGGTATGCGGTAGCTCAACTTCACGTTGCGCAGACGAGCGTAGGTCCCGTCGTGTAACCATAGGTTGGTGTTGATCCACTCCGTATTTGAACCGTAGGTACGGTAGTCGCGGCTGAGACGCGGGTATGTTGCAATATCACCCGGCTGTTGCCAGCGGTCGAACAAATCTGTACGCATATTCCAATCGGTCACAACACCCATCTGACGCTTCGAAGAGCTGTCGTAGATATCTCCACCTATTGTGAATACCCACATAAAGCCAAACTCCCAGTTCTTGTAATTAAACGTATTGGTCAAACCACCAATGGCGTCTGGCATTACGTTACCTACTGCCACACGGTTCTGAAGGTCCCAAGTGTAGGTCTCGTTGCCATCTTTGTCGAGGTAAACTGGAAGACCGTTCGCCGGATCTACATGTGAGAATTGAACGAGGTAGTTCGTACCAATTGGCATTCCCACAACGACACGAGTATCGTTCGTGCCACCACTTACTGCATCTGGCGAGTACTCTCCGATAGAACTAATCTGGTTGTAGTTACGTGCAATGTTGAAGTCTGTGGTCCACGTGAAGTTATCTGTCACGATGTTTCTGGATTTGATCGTAAATTCAACACCTGTGTTGTAAACGCTACCTACGTTGTCCCACCAAGAACCGAATCCTGTAGAACCTTGAAGGGTAACGTTCAATAACATGTCGTTCGTTTGCTTGCGGTACCAAGCCAATTCACCCGAAATGCGATCGTTGAACAATCCGTACTCAAGACCTACATCATAAGTCGTAGAGGTCTCCCAACGCAAATCTGCGTTTTCGCGAATCACAGGGTAACGGTAGGTCTGACCGCCATAACCGTTGTTAGCTACGTTGTAGTAACCAAACCACTGGTACGAAGGGATAGCAGAGTTACCGTTCTTACCTACGGATGTTTTAAACTTCAAGAAGTTCACTGCAGGTAGATTAGCCATAAAGTCTTCGTCAGAAAGAACCCATGCCACCGAAGCCGCAGGGAAGTTTCCGTACTTGTTGTTCGGACCAAACTTCGAAGAGCCGTCGCGACGAATCAACGCCTCTGCATAGTATTTGCCTTTGAAGTTGTAATTCAAACGAGTAAAGGCTGAAGCAAAAGCATATTCTTCAATGTAGCTCAAAGGATCGTTCACCCACTGACCCGTCTCGCGGATCTGACCAACAGCCTCGCTGTCATAGTAGCCGTCCCAACGCCTAATTCTATTGTATTGGTACTCTGAACCAATCAACCAGTTGATGTGATGTTCTTCGCCCAAATCTTTGATGTAGCTTGCTGTAACGTTACCAGAAGTATTGTAAACGCTGTACGGGTACATATTTGCACGACCCAAGAAATTGCCGTCCGCGTCCTTATAAGTAGGATCGTAACCCGGCTTCTCCCAAATGTGATCTTCGAAATGCATGTAATCGAACGCCCCTTGACCGCGGAAGGTCCAGTTGTTGTTCAATTTGTAGTTCATTGTAATGTTATTGATCGAGCGGTCCTCAATAGCTGTCCAATCTTTCATGTCGCGCTGGGCCACTGGGTTTAGACTTATACCGCCTTTCAACCAGTAATCACCCGCGGAAGCAACGAGGTTGCCGTCGTCGTCGTACTCGTCTTCTGCGTAGTAAATAGGATAGATTGGAAGTGCACGAGACATCGCCTCACCAAAACCTCCCGACCAGGCGGCATCGATACGGTTGTTCACTCCGCGGGAAAGCGACGTGCTCAATCCTAATTTGAATCGTTTTGTAATGTCGAAATCTGTATTGATACGTCCCGCTAAACGCTCGTACGAGTTACCCGCCAAATAGCTTTGGTTGTCATTGTACGATAGGCCGGCGTAGAAGTTTCCGCCCTTGAAAGCGCGCGAAGCAGAAAAGTCGTACCCGTGCTTAATCCCTTGGCGAATGGTTTCTTGTACCCAATCCGTTCCTTCAGCAGCTTGCGCTTCTGACCAACTCATACGGTTACCTGGAAGCTCAGGCACACCTACGTTGCCGTCGTTTACCCATGACTCTTCGTACATCTGAAGGTACTCGTCTTTGTTCATCATATTCGGCAATGCCGTTGGGTTCGAGAAACCAACGCGCGAGGAGAAGTTGTACGCCAACTTCTTGCTCTTACCTCTTTTTGTGGTTATCAATACAACCCCGTTTGAACCACGCGAACCGTAAATACCTGTTGCTGCTGCATCTTTCAAGATCTCCACAGATTCGATATCGTTCGAATTAATCGTTGCAAGTGGGTTAGTGTTAAAACCACCGCGGTTACCATTCAAGAAATAATCTTGTGTAATTGGTATACCGTCTACTACATAAAGCGGATCACCACCTGCAGAAATAGACGCGACTCCACGTATACGCACCATAGAGCCTGAACCGGCAATACCTGAACCGGTAATTACCTGTACCCCGGCTGCCTTTCCTTGAATGGCATTTTCAAAAGAAGGTGTTGGGATATCCGTGAGCTCTTTGGTCTTCAAAGAAACTACCGAGCCGGTGAGGTCTCGCTTACGCGCCACACCATATCCTACAATTACAACCTCGTCGAGTTGGTTGCTCGAAGGCTTCATCGTTACATTGATGATTTGCTTGCCTTTTAAATCTACTTCTTTAACGACCGGTTCGTAACCGACAAAAGAATAGGTTATGGCGTACTTCCCCGGCTTCAATGAAAGGGAATATTGACCATTGGACTTGGTAGAGGTCGCTCCACCTCTATCAACTGAAATGGCTACCGACGGTAATGGTTCATTGAACTCATCTACCACCGTACCCGTAACAGACTGAGCATAAACTGTGCTGCCTATTAGTAGTGAAAGAGCCACGAGAAAACGTGAGAATCGCTTCATGTTTTGGTGTTAAGTGTTGTATTCTTCAAATGTAAAGAATACACTTATTGCTTCGAAGCGTGTAAAAAGGCGGTATTAACTGAATCGGCCCGTTTTTTAACCAAACGAGGTGCTTTTCGCTTTAAACGAGGCTATCTTCTGATTTAACCCGATACAAACGGGCTGGTTTATGAAGCACTCCTTTCTGTTTTTCTTCGGTGGCCTCAATCATCTTTTCACGGACGATCTTTTTCCGAAAATTTCGCTTGTCTAGTTCTTCTTGAGTAATGGCCTCATGCAACTGCTGCAATTGGTTTAATGTAAACTTAGGCGGTAGCAACTCGTAAGCCGTTTTATTCAGTTCAAAATGTCTCTGAAGCTTGGTCAAGGCAACATCGACAATACAATTATGGTCAAAGGCCAATTCTGGAATTTCACGAATATTAACCCACAAAGCCTCGCCCGCAAAACTCGACGGATTTGGAGCAAAGTCTACCATCTTAACCAGGGCATAATAAGCAACTGTAACTACCCGCTCATTAGGGTTTGCACGGTACAGCTCTAGCCATTTTCTATCCTTTTCACCGTTTACACGAACTGGATCTCCGAAGGTGTGAAATTGTTGCAGGTGAACATTTTTTAAGCTCGAAAGCTCCCACAATACGCGGTCTGCACTTTCGTCAAGCCCTTCGCCACGATGAATCAAATCTCCTGGGAGACGCATTCTGAGAATACCCTGGCCGATGTCTTTTTCTTGAATAAGAAGAACATTAAGACGTTGTCCATCGAAACCAAATATTACGCAGTCAACGCTAATATTCGGATTGATATCCTTCAATTCACTCATGGTCAGTTTAAGTATGTTTTTTAATTTTGGGGTCAATGAATATAAGGAGTAATTATTTAATAAGTGTATTATTTACACTTAGTTGCTATCTTTGCGACTATGTCTGAAGAGATTAACAATATTATGGTCCTTACCTCCGGGGGCGACGCTCCTGGGATGAACGCTGCTATTCGTGCAGTGACAAGAACTGCTTTATACTATGGAAAAAAAGTATTTGGAGCTTACCATGGATACGAAGGAATGATAGAAGATGATATCGTAGAATTGACCACAGATAGTGTTAAGCACATCCTTGCACTTGGAGGTACTTTCTTGAAAAGTGCGCGCAGTCAAGAGTTCAGAACATCTGAAGGACGTTCAAAGGCTGCGGCAAATCTAAAAAAAAGAGATATCGATGCACTAGTAGTAATTGGCGGTGACGGTTCTTTCGCCGGAGCGTTAAAGATTGCCGAAGAACACAATATTCGTGTTATCGGTGTCCCAGGAACCATTGATAATGATTTATACGGGACAGATTTCACCATTGGATACGATACAGCTACTAATACAGTTATTGAGAGTGTTGACAAAATCCGCGATACCGCCTCTTCACACAACCGTCTTTTTTTTGTTGAAGTAATGGGTAGAGATACAGGGTATATAGCTGCCTCGACAGGCATGGCTACCGGTGCTTTAAGTATCATTCTCCCAGAAAAGAAGAGTACGTACGATGATTTATTTAAAGACCTTCGCCAAGCACAGGCAAAGCGTAAGACCTCGAATATTGTTATGGTCGCAGAAGGGAACCACCTCGGCGATATATTTGACATTGCAAAAGCAGTGAAAAAAGAATTCCCAAGCATTGACGTGAAGGTGACGAACCTCGGTCATACGCAGCGTGGAGGATCACCATCAACTAACGACCGTGTTCTAGCCTCTGTATTAGGCTTCTACGCCGTAAAGGGATTAATCAAAGGTCAAGCCAAGGTTATGACGGGAATTATCAACCAAAAAATAGTTTATACACCACTATCAGAAGCAATTTCTAAGACCACAGATTTAGACGAAGAAATGCTAACAATCGCTAGAATTCTAGCAACCTAACAACACACTAGATTATGAGTAAAATTGCAATCAATGGATTCGGCCGCATCGGTCGTTTGACGTTCAGAAACTTGATCGAAAAAAACAACGTGGAAATTATAGCAATAAATGATTTAACAGCTACCGATATGCTTGCACACCTCTTGAAATACGATAGTGCGCACGGTCGTTTCAATGGTACAGTTGAGCACACTGAAAACAGCTTAATAATAAACGGTAAAGAAATTACTGTGTACGCTCAGCGCGATCCTGCAACTTTGCCTTGGGCTGAGCTAGGTGTTGATCTAGTGATTGAATCTACAGGTTTCTTCCGCGATGCTGGGGGTATGGGCAAGCATATCAAAGCAGGTGCTAAGAAAGTAGTGCTCAGTGCTCCGGCATCAGGCGACATTAAAACAATCGTTTTAGGCGTTAACGACGATGAATTGACTGCAAAAGATACAATGGTAAGCAACGCTTCGTGTACTACGAACTGTTTGTCTCCAATGGCAAAAGTATTGGACGAAAAGTTCGGTATCGAGAGCGGTTTTATGTGCACCATCCACGCATACACTTCTGATCAGCGCATCCAAGATGCTCCGCACTCCGACAAGCGTCGTGCACGTGCAGCAGCAGTAAATATGATACCTACTTCAACAGGTGCTGCTAAGGCTGTTGCTTTGGTATTGCCACAGTTGAAAGGTAAACTAGATGGATACGCAATGCGTGTTCCTACCATCACAGGTTCTGCAACAGATCTTACGGTCCAATTAAAAACTGAAGCTACTGCCGAGGAAATCAATGACGCAATGAAAGAAGCTGCTGAAGGTCCTTTGAAGGGCATCCTAATGTATACTGAAGATCCAATCGTAAGCTCTGATATCATTGGCGACAAGCACAGCTGTATCTTCGATGCAGGCGTAACTTCAGCAAAAGGAAACTTGGTTAAAGTTCTAGGTTGGTACGATAACGAAGCTGGCTACTCTGCACGTTTGGCAAACCTAGTTGAGCGTCTAGCTTAATACTACTTAATGTCCTCGCGGCTCGGCCGCGAGGACTTACTATAATTCGCTATGATATTAATTGGAGAAAGCGGTTCTACGAAATGTGACTGGGTGGTCTTAAAATCAAACGGCACTGAACACAAGCGCTTCTCTACAATGGGGTTCAACCCATATTTTCATTCAGCTTCTTTTATTAACGAGGAGTTGAGTGAGAACGAGATGGTTAAAACCATCTATAACCAAGTAAAATACGTTTACTTCTACGGTGCTGGCGCATCCTCTGAAAGCTTGAAGGACATCGTTAAAGACGGTTTACAACGAGTGCTCCCAAATGCAGACGTAAATGTCGATCACGACCTCGTAGCAAGTGCCTACTCGACCTATACAGGAG
>CAJWZE010000001.1 GCA_913049845.1 uncultured Cryomorphaceae bacterium | reverse complement strand
CAATTTGATGAATTCATCATAAGTAACCTCTTTCTCATCAACTTTAAAAGACTCTTTGTAATATGCTAGAAGCTTCGCATTATAAACTTGGTCGCTGATACGGCGAACTTCTTTATCGTCTTTAAGTGCATTTTCCGCGATGCCTTTGAGCATCTCATCGTCCATAACTTGCTGACCATACTGTTGGAATTGTGCTTTTACCATTTCCACTGTGTAATCAAGAAGATCTTCGCGACTCACATTGATTTCAGCAGCTACAATTATGGCATTCTCGATCAATTGATAACGCAGACCTTTCTCTGTTTTCTCCCAATCAGCTTCAACCTCTTCAGCAGTCAATGGCTTCTCGCCTGAAGTCTGCATCCACTTTTTCAAAAATTCAATGGGAAGATCAAATTTCGTCTTTTTTAGCAGGTACTCTGCAACGTTGTTTGAAAAGTACTGATCCGCTTCGTTTTGGTATAGGCGTTCCGCTTCCTCTTTCATTCTAGAGCGCATCTCTTCTTCAGAGGTCACTGTGCCCTCACCGTATACCTTATCGTAAAACTCTTGGTTCAACTCTGCAGGATGCATACGGCTAATATTGGTTAATTTGAATTCAAAAGAACCTGTAGAAGCTTCCAATTGTGCATCGGTCACTCCGAGCAATCCTGCCACGTTGTAATCCTTAACGAACGACTTTTTCGCATCATAAACCACTGTGTTACCAATTGCAGTCTTAGGCAATTCACCTTGTGCTTTCTTCGTCTTCAAATTGATCCCCAAGAACTGTGCATCTTCCCTGAAGATTCCTCCTTCTACTGGGTTTCCTTCAGCATCAACCTCAGTGAAAACACCGTGGAACATATCGTCAGCAGCCGGCTTTTCTGGAGTAGACATCTTGCCGTAACGACCACGGATATCTTCTATGTACGTATCTAGCACCTTATCGTCAGCTACAACTTTAACTCCTTTTACTTTATTCTTTTTTGTGATTTTCACTTCAACTTCTGGACTCAAACCAAGCTCAAAGCCAAATTTGTACGTCCCTGGATTATCGAAATCTAGTTCCTCTTGCTCGATTGGAAGTGGGTTACCTAGAATGTTCAACTTCTCCTCTTGGATGTAATTATAGATAGCATCTTGAAGTATCTTGTTAATCTCGTCAATCAATACCGCCTTACCATACTGCTTATTGATCAAACCCATAGGCACTTTACCTGGACGGAATCCAGGAGTTTTAGAGCTCTTACGATAATTCTGTAGCACAGCTTTCACCTTGTCTTGGTAATCTTCAGGCGTGATTTCAATGTTTACCGTTAGGTTCAGAGCATCTACTTCGTTCTTGCTTATGTTCATGTGCTTTGATTTTTTTAGAATACATCCTTGCATTAAGGGGTGCAAAGGTACTAACAATTTGTGGTTTATAATGTTATGAAAAGAATGGGTATTTGTATTCCTTTAACGGTTTCCTTGTGGTCCTATTCATTTAACATCGTACCTTGTCAATTCCTATGTATTCCAAGCTTATGCAGCGTAAAAACCTTAAATACCTCTTGCCACTTTTAAGTGTGGCCCTAATCATTTTTGGATTCAACAAATACGGAACTGAAGAAGATAAAGAGGCCGTAATTTTTGCACTTGTTCGCGACGCACTGACTAATGTGCACTTGCAGCCCAAGGAGATGAACGATGAGCTCAGCTCGGAGATCTTTGACGCTTACATTGAAGCTATCGACTATAACAAGCTCTTTTTAACAAAAGCTGAAGTGGACGAATTGGCCATTGACAGAAACAATCTTGACCAAGCTTTTTACACTACCAACACTGCTTTCTTTAACAAGAGCTACGGTATAATCGTCAAAGGCATTGACCGTTCGAAGGAAATCTACAATCGCTTGCTCACAACGCCGTTTGATTATACAGAAGACGAAAAAATTTATTCGGATGCTAAAGAGCGTCCATTTGCTAGCAATGTTAAAGCCTTAGAAAAGAGCTGGAAACAACACCTAAAGTGGCGTGTACTCAACCGCATCTACGAGAAGGATAACTCTCAAAAAGAAGATGCAGAAACAGACGAAAAAGTTGAGCTGAAAGATTTTGCGACCCTTGAAAAAGAAGCTCGCAAAAAAGAATTAGAACTTCAAGAAGAATGGCACAAGGATTTGATGGACGTAAGCCGTATCGAATGGTTCGGGATGTACATGAATGCCTACTGTGAAACGTTTGACCCGCACACCAGTTACCTGGCTCCTCAGCAAAATGAGAATTTTGAGTTGAGCATGACGGGGCAGTTTGAAGGAATTGGCGCACAACTAAAGCAAGAAGGCGATTACATCGGTATTGAACGTATCATAGCAGGTTCTGCGTGTTGGAGACAGGGCGACCTTGAGGTAGGTGACCGCATCATTGCCGTAGCACAGGGCAGGGAGGAACCGGTAGATGTGATTGGTTACAAGGTACGCGAAGCCATAAAGCTTATTCGTGGTAAAAAGGGCTCAGAAGTGCGATTGACCGTAAAAAAAAAGGACGGCTCTCGTCAAATAATTCCTATCGTTCGCGATGTTGTAGAGATTGAAAGCACCTTTGCGCGCAGCGCCGTGCTCGATGGAAAGACTTACAAGAAAAAGAACGGTGAATACTCGATTACTGGTGAACTAGGAACTAAGACGGGATATATTAAGCTACCAAAATTTTACGTGGACTTTTACAACAAGAACAACCGTAATGCTGCCGAGGATGTCAAGGGAGAAATCATAAAACTTAAAAATCAAGGTGTCGACGGGATCATTCTCGACCTTCGAAGCAATGGTGGTGGTTCATTACAAGCAGCTGCAGAGATTGCTGGCCTATTTACGGAAAAAGGCCCTCAGGTTCAGGTCAAAAGCTTTCAAAACGGCACCCGTGCCAAAGTCAACAAAGACCCAAGAGTCTATTGGGACGGGCCACTAGTCGTGCTAGTAAATAACTTCAGTGCCTCTGCTTCAGAGATTGTTAGTGCTGCCTTGCAAGACCGCGGGCGCGCACTCATTGTAGGCCCTTCCAAAAGCACCTTCGGCAAAGGAACCGTGCAGAATATGTTTGACCTTGATCGCGCTGTGAATGGTCCATTGAACGATTTAAAACCGCTGGGCGCCATCAAGATTACAACAGAGAAATTTTACCGCATATCCGGGGGAACTACTCAGCTCCAAGGTGTGGTTCCAGACATATCACTTCCGGGTGCATATGATCTCATTGATATGGGTGAGAAAGAATACGATCACGCACTTCCTGTAGATTACGTTGCCAAGGCAAACTATACCGAAAACGAGGGCTGGTCCAAGTCTTTCAATAAGGCACAGAAAGCCTCTATGAAGCGTGTTGGCCAAGATTCCGTTTATCTAAAATCGGCTGAATATGCTAAATGGATAAAATCTGGAGAGGAAAACACATTCATACCACTAGATTATGCGGCTTACGCTAGTTTCCAAGACTCCATAAAGAAGGAGGGTGAACGATTCAAAAACCTCTACAAACTTAAAGACAGTACGGGAGTTGTTCCGTTACCCGATCATCTCGTAATGTTTGAAACGGATAGCGTACAAAAAGACATCTACACTAAATGGTACCGCAACCTAGCTAAGGACGCTGTGCTTAGAGAGGGCGTTGAGATTATCTCTACACTGAAGTAATCCCAAATTTTCAGCTAGATTAGCTATTGTGATACGCACTTTTACCATAGTCCAAAAACTAGCGCTCGGATGGCTTGTAACATTAATACTTGCTGCGCTGCTCGCAGATTTTGTGGTTCTCGATGGTACGCCTCACGCCAACACGATGAATTTGGAAAATCCCCTGCTTTCGCCAGGAAAAAGAACGGTCAACGGTCTACACCTATTTGGCACCGATAAATTTGGACGCGATCACTTCTCAAGAGTCCTATTAGGAAGTAGAATATCTCTTAGTGTCGGTTTCATCGCTGTATTGGTCAGCCTCGTCATTGGTATCCCTGTAGGCGCAGTTTCAGGTTATTTAGGCGGGAGAATAGATGCCGTGCTCAGCTGGCTTATGAACGTCCTTTGGTCCATCCCAACCCTACTACTGGTCATCGCACTCACCTTTGTTTTAGGTAAAGGATTGTTTCAAGTATTCATCGCTGTAGGCCTTACTATGTGGGTAGAAGTTGCCCGTGTTATCCGAGGCCAATTTTTAGTCGAGAAAAACCAAGAATATGTCGAGGCCGCCAAGGTACTCGGCTTCAGTACGCCTCACATCTTATTTAAGGAAATCCTTCCCAACACTATTGCGCCATTACTCGTAATCTGTGCAACAAATTTTGCCAGTGCCCTATTAATTGAAAGTGGACTTAGTTTCTTAGGTATTGGTGCACAACCTCCGCTGCCTTCGTGGGGTAGCATGATTCGAGATTATTACCCGTACATCATTACAGGAAAGGGCTATCTAAGCCTTATCCCTGGGGTACTTATTGCGCTAAGTGTACTTAGCTTAAATAC
Organism: uncultured Cryomorphaceae bacterium; assembly: GCA_913049845.1. Taxonomy (GTDB): domain Bacteria; phylum Bacteroidota; class Bacteroidia; order Flavobacteriales; family Schleiferiaceae; genus UBA10364. The sequence continues at coordinate 136,684 of CAJWZE010000001.1, read as the reverse complement.
GCTTTCAATCGCCTTAAAGAGGTAGCGTTGTTTTAGTAAGAGCCTCAATTATGACACGTTCTCGACCTTCTGAATGCACTTCTAACAACTTAAGAAACTCATCCCGTTCGATATTCCGCGCGCCAAGGCTATCTAGGTGTTCTGTAGGCAACTGATTATCGATAAATTCCACCCCGTTTCGGCTCAAATATTGACACATACCGATGTAGGCAAACTTGCTCGCATTTGCGCGGGTATGAAACATACTCTCCCCTACAAAAACAGCACCCGTCATCACACCAAAAGTTCCCCCGATTAATTCATCACTTTCCCAAACTTCAAAGCTATGAGCCATACCTAGTTGGTGCATATGCAAAAAGTTCGTTTGAAAGGTTTCGCTAATCCATGTACCTGCTTGACCGGGACGTGGGACTTCACTGCATTTCTCGATAACCTTTTCGAATTCGGTATTGACGGAGAAACGCCATTGCTTTTTATTCATGTAGGGACGCATGCTTTTTGCCACCTTTACTTCTGAGGTAGGTGTTACAGAGCGCACATCTGGTGAAAACCAGAACACTACACCTTCCTGCTCAAACCAAGGGAAGATGCCTTTATCATAACACCTATCATAGAGATCAGGAGCTAAATCCCATGAAAGAGCAATGAGCCCTTCGCTATTTGCAGCAGTATCAGGATCCGGAACGGTCCAACCGTCCTGTCCGATAAAGTGCAATGGATTAATGGAACGTCCCACAGTCGGGTTACTTAGAACGGTAGATCGTCGTCAAGAACGCTGTTATCACCGCTAGGTGTAAACGGCTGTCCCGCCGGAGGTAGATCTGCGGGTGGCGCTGGTGTAGCCTGTTGTAGTGGAGACATTCGCCACGCTTGAAGCGTGGTGTAGTAACGCGTAGAACCGCCTTGTGGAGGTGTCCACTCGCGACCACGAATATTGAACTCTACATTCACCTCTTGCCCCGCTTGGTATGCATCAAGAACTGAAGTTTTATCCTGAGTAAATTCAAAACACAAGGTTTGTGGATACTGCTCTTTCGTTTGCACTACGAATTCACGTTTTCTGAATCGGTCAGAAATCACCTGCTCGTCCATTATTTTCTCAATTCTCGCTTCAATGTTCATTTCCTTACCCTTCTCATCGGGCCGATTTATCTATTAATAATACTTTCCAAGCCTCGTGAACTTGGCCATTTTCAAGCAATTCTCTTGCGACTTCATGTAAAGCTTCGCGACGTTCGATTCCGTCTGCATAATTCTGCAATAATCTCCGGATATCAAAGTCATTTTTCTTTTGTTGTATTTCTTCTTCTGTTGGCAAGAAAGTCACACCTGCGAGGAGCCCAAGATTGTTACCCGTTAAAACAGTCGAGTTACGGATGACCATAGGAATCTGGTCAACGCCGATTCCTACTTGTGGTGCACCCACAGTAAAGAGTGCATCACCGGATGCTCTTACCCACCAGCTTTTACCCATACGACCAACGAGATCGAGAGCCTCTTGATCCAAACCGCCTTCGTCAGACATCACATAATCTGCACAATGAATTTTTTTGATTTCACAGATTACCAAATTACCTGCGCCACCTTCATCACCCAGAGCCACCACGTTTTTAACAACACATTCGAGACTCACAGGGCTTTCTGCAACTCTTGGCGGAGCCACGAGATCCGAAGGAACAGGGGTCAAACCAGACTTCACAAATTCGTCCACATCAGAAGGATATTCTGCTGAACTCAAATTCACCTGCTGCACCAGATCATAGTTCACCACGTTTACAACTACCTCTTGTTCACGCAACGCATTGTGTAACGTATCTTTAGTCGTATTATCTCTAACTCGCCTTGCAGGGGAGAATATTAGCGTTGGCGGATTTGAAGAAAATATGTTAAAGAAACTGAATGGACTAAGATTAGGTGTGCCATATTCATCTAAGGTACTCACAAGTGCAATAGGACGAGGACCAACAGCACCTAATAAGATTCTGTGACGGTCTCTCGTAATAATTTCTTCTGGTGAGAATGAAGGCATATACGTGGGTTTAAAGCAAAATTAGTCTTTTCACTCGGCAAGCAGAAATTTATTTAAAACTCGATTTGAATTTATAGAATCTACTTATATTTGACGTCCAATTTTGATGCGGATGTGGTGAAATTGGTAGACACGCTAGTTTTAGGCACTAGTGCTTTATCGCGTGAAGGTTCGAGTCCTTTCATCCGCACAATTAGAATCCCGACCTGAATAAGGTTGGGATTTTTCGTTTCTAAAGGACTGGGCTTACTCTTTGGTGAGCTGAGAGAAGATGTCGTAGGCCACTAAGTGCATTAACGGTACAATAACTAAAAGGCCTAATCCAATAGTTAGAACAGTTACAGGTATCGCGATGAGCGTGATTAAGAGCAATGCTAAAAAGATCTTTAAGAAATGCGGGAGGGTGAGCCTCACAGAATCGGCTAACGATTCTATGCCGTCCTTGCCAATCAGCGAAGCAAAGTAAGGTGCGAATATCAATACAATGCTTAGAAAAACTTGCAAGCCTACGAAGAGGCAGAACTTGCCTATATTCGCTTGTAGCACTGCGCTGACATCTTCAAAGGCCATCATCATAAGTTCAAAATCTTGGCTTTGTTCTTCGGTCAATTGAAAGGTCGTTAACTCTTCCGGCATAATTAACGAAGAAATCTGAGAGAGCAAAACGGTCACTACTATGACCACAGTAACAGATTTAACATTGAACCTGAATCCATCCAAAAAATGGCTAAATTCCACGTCCTCGCCTGCCTCGTCCTTACGCGCAAAATGTGCAAATCCGACGTTCAGAAGACCACTTACTATACCTACTATGATTGCAATGGTAGTATTGTGAATAAATGTATTGAAAGAGAAAACCCCACTAATACCGTTGGAAACTGTAGTTACAACAATTGAAACGATCAGGCTAAATAACGTGAAGGCCGTATACATACCAGCTTTATTCTTGTATCTAATCCATCCGGCTTGAATGGCTTGTCTCGATGAAATCTTTCTCATTGGGATGCAGTTTGCAATGCTTAATTTTAATGCAAATTACAACAGACGTTGAAAGTAACTTACGGTTTAGAGAATTTTCAGACACTTCCTCGTGCAGTGGCCACCACAGGGACCTTTGATGGGGTACATCTGGGCCACCGAAAGATTCTTCAACAACTCGTTGAAAGAGCCCGCGAAGTTGGCGGAGAAAGCGTTCTATTGACTTTCTCTCCGCACCCACGATTAGTTTTACAACCCGATGTTGAGCTTGAACTGCTGTCCAGCCAAAAAGAAAAAATAGCCCTGCTCGAAAAAACGGGGCTGGATCATTTGATTATCCACCCTTTCACCAAAGAGTTCTCACGTACGCCATCTTTAGATTTTGTTCGAGAGCATCTAGTTAACACGATTGGAGTAAAGCATCTAGTTATTGGGTACGACCACCACTTTGGAAGGAATAGAGAGGGAAGCTTCGAACATTTGAAGGAATTTGGGCCTATCTACGGATTTGAAGTTCAGGAAATCGCCGTGCTAGACATCGATGAGGTTAATGTAAGCAGTACGAAGATTCGAGCCGCATTAGCTCATGGGAAAGTTGAACTGGCCAACAAATATCTAGGCTCTACGTATAGTATCAGTGGTAGTGTAGTGCGTGGTAATCAGATTGGTAGAACAATCGGTTTCCCCACGGCGAATATTGAATGTGGTTTCGAGCACAAGCTATTACCTGCAGATGGTGTTTATGCTGGATTGCTCCATGTCAATGGTGAAGAATATCCCGCAATGGCCAACTTAGGCGCGAGACCTACCGTAAAAAGTACGAATCGGAAACTAGAAGTACACTGCATTGAGATTGAGATTGAGCTCTACGGTGCCGAAGTAAAATTTGAATTGAGCCACCATCTTCGTGATATAAAGGAATTTGATAACTTGGATGAGCTTAAAAAGCAATTGGCTGAAGATAAATCTGAAGCAAAACGGTTTTTGGCACAGAAATAAATATTAAGAAAAATTTAATACAACCTCATGAAAAAAATCGCCCTCATTGCAGCCATTGGTCTACTTGCAGTAGCATGTACAAAATGGGAAAACAGAAGTACAGAGTATAAGGTAACTGGTTTGTGGACCGGAGTAAATCAAGAGCTTCAAGTACAAGCGTCACCTTTTCTAGACACCAATGATCTAACCGCTACACCTTACACGGAAGCCAACTTTATGGAAAATGGAAGCCTGACTATTGATTCAGCAGGTGTACGAATAGACAGTATGGGTTGGTCTATTAAAAATGATACTATCCTTGTTCTTGACGGCATTGATCTAGGGTTTGACAATCCCCTAGGTGGTGGTCCAAGCCTAGTTCCTAGCAATCTTGAATTTGAAATCAGGACGTTGACGCAAGATCAGTTCAATTTTAGATTTGATACGGTGATTTCATTGAGCATACCACTTATTCCGGTACCTGTAAACCTTACTTTGAAACAGATTCAACGCTGGGAGAGATAAAATAAATGGCATTGTGCATAAAATACCTGTGGTGAGGGACTTTATGCACTATGCTCTGGCCGCGGTGACTAACGCCTTGATTTTGTCTTCGTCACGCTTCCATTCGCCTTCAAAGCCGAAAGTATTATCAGAAGCCGACCATTTCCTTGCGGTACAATGGAACGCAATTATACCCGCTTCTTTGAGTCCTGGAACTACTTCAGAATGCACGCCACTTCCAGCTTGAATTTGGATACGACCTGAAGCCCACCTGAGAATCTTTGCCAGGCCCTGCGCATCAACTTTTGGCTGAAAACCACTCGTCAATATTCGTTCAACGCCTAACTTAACAAGAGTATGCAGCACTGCCTGAGAATCCTTGCAAACATCAAAGGCACGGTGAAAGGTGATGCCGAGATTGTGCTGTTTCGCCTTATTGGTAACGAGCGTCATAAAGCGCTCGTCCAAATTGCCTTCCTCAGTCAATGCTCCAACTACAACACCTCGAATTCCTGTTTTCGACAGCATTTCTAGATCGAGTAACATCTGGTGCTGTTCACTAGAGGAATAGTGGAAATTCCCGGCTCGGGGACGCAGCATGGCATACACAGGAAGCGGCGTGGCAGCGACTACCTCACGAGCCCTACCAAAGGAAGGCGTAAGGCCTCCTTCTGCCAAATTCTCGCACAATTCAATACGATCCACACCTAAAGCGTGAAGCCCTTCTGCATGCCTCGCTTCCTCTAAGGCAATCTCAATCTCTATAGGGTCGGCCATAAATCTGTACTTCATCCAAAAAATGCCATACGGGCTGTCCTGCAGCAGAATGATTATCGGGCAGTTTTTGGGTATTTGGGATTTCGAAATTAATAGAATTTGTAGGCGGAAATCCGCCCTCAGGAGCCAAAGTCATTGTATGAATGAAGGTGCCTTCTTTTTCTACACTCACATCTCTATCCCACTGGTAACGCTCCGCGATATCGTTTTGATCATAAACGTCAGCATATACCATCTCCGGAACTAGAATCCAAGACAACCTGCTTTGCAAGAAGTTGATTTTCACCGAATCTATAGTGTACTTCTCTTTCCAACTAAAGTGGCCGCCAAAGTGGTCTGGACCAAAATAACCTACCCAATTCCCGTCTCCAAAATTTGTTGATGCCAATATACCATTGGCCAGGGGTTTGTCTCCTGTACCTGTATAAGGGGGTGTAGAAGGCGAGGTTAAACAACTGTGCGTTAATAGCCCTTGGTGGACCGCAAAATCGTACGTCAATACAGGACCCATACTTCGCCCATCGCGCTGAGGCTGCACCCGCATCGAGTGTACACCAAGACCCGAAAAAGTCGCAGTACTATCCGATAGTATTCCTGTCAACGAACTTAGTTCGAGTTGTAGATTAGGAAAAGTCGAGATTGCCGTTGCTCTCAACTCGAGCTTGCCATTATAGCTTTCGTTTGAAGAGGATAAAACGACAGGTACTTGCTCGACATCATAACTGTACCCGAGCAAATCCAACATCAGGTAATGAAGCTGGAGCCTTTGCCAAAAAGCGTCATAATCGCGCTGAGCAGGGTGCGACCATAAGACCTCAGACATGGCTATACCGCGGGGTAAGAATTTTCGATCGAGCGTCTCTGTATCTAAAATGCGTTCCGACCACAGGTTGCACTCGCCACCAATGATGTGATGACCATCAGTGAATCGGTTTAATTTTTCAGGATATAAATTGAAGTCGTAGACCTTTGGCACATCTATGCTGCTCACGGGATAATCAAAATAGGCGTGAGACGTAGGGCTCACAATAGCGTCGTGGCCTAGCTCTGCGGCGAGCTGCGCACCTTCGAATCCGCGCCAACTCTGAACGGTTGCGTTCGGGCTTAAACCGCCTTCAAGTATTTCGTCCCAACCTATGATTTGTTTTCCCTTAGTGGCCAAATAATTTTCAATTCTAGTATTGAACCAGCCCTGCAAGGCTTCTTCATTTTGCAAGCCTTCATCCTTAATACGCTGCCTACATTTCTGACAATGCTCCCAGCGGTATTTTGGCGCTTCATCTCCGCCAATGTGTATGTATTTTGAAGGGAAAATCTCACACACATAATCGAGCACATCCTCCAAAAATTCAAAGGTTTGCTCATTTCCTGCACAATAGATGTCTTTGAAAACACCCCATTCCGTGGCCACTGCTACAGTCTCCCCAGTACAGCCCAAATGAGGATAGGCTGCTAAAGCTGCCTGACTGTGTCCGGGTAATTCTATTTCTGGTATAACCTCAATACCATGTCCTGCTGCATAAGCCACCACTTCCTCTAGGTCTTCGCGGGTGTAGAACCCACCATAAATACTATCGCCGTGGTATCTATAAGCGGCTACTTCGGCCAACTTTGGGTAGGCATCTATGGCTATACGCCACCCTTGATCTTCGGTTAAATGCCAGTGCAGCACGTTGAATTTGTACAGGGCCATTATATCCAATTGGCGCTTGACCTCATCGACTGTAAAGAAATGACGACACACATCCATAAGCACGCCTCGGTGAGCAAAAACCGGTTCATCAGAAATTTCACCCCAGGGTAAAGCAACCTCATTTGCAAGCATACCTAACTGACTCAATGTACTCTGTGCGCGATGGTCGCCCTCAGCTCCGTGGAAGACCGTGATGCCATTTTCATCGGAAACGATACTATAGGCTTCGCTCTCAAAATTGGAGTCCAATTGAAACACAGGCGCCTCCAGTGTATTCCAAGCGGAACTATCAAAGTCGTATGAACGCACAGGCGGAATTAAGGCATCCACGGAGGCCCAATTTCTAGGAACTTGAGCTTCATTAAAATCGGATACCGATTTTGTGAAAAGGACGACTACCACACTAATGACCACTGCAAATAAACCCGTAATCCAGCGACGATTTTGCCTGTTTCTTAATCCCATGTTCTCGTGTATTTGGAATCCACCATCTCATTGCGATCTTGGGTTCGCAAGGCGTAGTTGAAACCATTGTAGACACTGTATCCGCCGTATTCACCTTGCATATTCATAGCCAAAAAGCCTACCTGCATGCCTTCCACGCCCCGATGTTTTTTCAATAATCGTTGTACGATGTCGTAGCAAGCTTCCTCAGGAGATGCCCCTCGGCGCATTGATTCAACAACCGCAGAAGCACCAGCTGTTCTGATTATTGCCTCGCCAACACCGGTTGCCGTTGCGCCACCTACATCACCATCAATAAATAGTCCTGCACCGATAATAGGGCTGTCTCCTACACGACCTCGAATTTTATAGGCCATACCTGAGGTGGTACAAGCTCCTGCTATGCGTCCGTTGGCATCCATCGCCAACATGCCAATAGTATCGTGGTTTTCTACGTTTACGTCGGTTTCGTATTCAGACTTTATTAGCCACTCTTCATATTCCTTTTGAACCTCCTCAAAAGGAACTTCATAATCGACTTTTGGAAAGCCATTTTCCAACGCCCATTTCTGGGCACCTTCACCGACCAACATCACGTGCTGTGTTTTATCCATTATGGCGCGGGCAACATCTATAGGGTGCTGAATATCTTCCAAAAAGGCCACTGACCCGCACCGACTGTCGTGGTCCATTATACAGGCATCTAAGGTCACATAACCGTCTCGGTCTGGCCTGCCACCTAGCCCTACGCTCCTATTAGTCAAGTCACTTTCCGTGACCGCTACACCTTTTTGAACGGCATCTAGCGCATCTCCTGAGGTACCCAATATTTCCCAAGCCCCAGCATTAGCTGCCATACCGTGTATCCAAGTACTAATGACTATGGGATGGTTCTTTTTTGGTGAAAGTAAGGAGGGTGAATGCAGCTTGGCGGCGAGTGGTGTAAGGACGGTTCCGGCACCCAAAGCGCCGAGGTTTTTCAGAAATTTTCTACGTGACATGGTTTCTGTGTTTGCTTAAACTTACTGCTTATTTACTAATTTGGAGACATGCGAAATACTATGCTTACCACAGCCTTGCTTTTCGGTCTTACCATCACGGCCCAAGAAGCACAATGGACCTCCATTAAAGACATTAATCCATTTATCGGAACAGGCGGCCACGGCCACACGCACCCCAGTGCGCAGGCGCCGTTTGGAATGATACAATTAGGCCCAAATACCCGCTACGAAGGGTGGGACGGATGTGGAGGCTACCACTACACAGATTCGACTCTGTACGGATTTAGCACAACTCATTTAAGTGGTACTGGTGTGAGCGATTATGGCGACTTATTGTTCCTGCCCTATGGATCAATAGTGAAAGAAGGTGCTCAAATCCCTTTTGATAAAACATCAGAAAAGGCAAGCCCTGGATATTATTCATGCGTTCTAGATGACGGTACTCGTGTACAAGCAACTGCCGGAGATCGCATAGGAAAATTGCTCCTTGATTATCAAGGAGCGAATGCCCCAGGGGTTATGGTTAATCTAAATTTTCGCGACCATGTCCTAGAAAAAGAATTGACCGTATTTGCAGGAGATAAATTCGAAGGCAAGCGCATCTCGCAAGGATGGGCTCGAGAACAACACTTTTACTTTGCCTTTGATGTACAACCGCGACCAGATTCTATTATTGAGTTAAGTGACGGTGTGTATTGGATACAGCTACCAAAGAATACCACTCGTGCAGCAGTGAGTATGGCTATTAGTGGCACTTCAAAGAACGGCGCTTGGAAAAATTTTGCCGAAGAAGATCCGTGGCGATCTTTAGAGCAGATTCGATCAGAAACACAAGGGAAATGGGCTGACGAATTGGCCAAGAGTAAGGTGAAAAGCGCCTCTGTAAATGACCGTGCCATTTTTGCTACGGCCCTTTACCATGCATATTCTGTACCCAATTTATGGAGCGATGTAGATGGCGCTTATCGCGGTGCAGACGGTAAAATTCACACCGATACCGAGCATGCGCACTACACGGTTTATTCGCTCTGGGACACCTATAGAACAGCGCATCCTTTGTATACGGTTACACAACCGGAGCGTACGCAGGAATTTTTGTACGGCTTGCTCGATATGTATAAACAACGCGGACGTTTGCCTATATGGGAATTGGCCGGTAATGAAACAGATTGTATGATCGGATACCACAGCGTTAGTGTGCTTGCCGATGCCATTGCCAAAGGCTACCATACCGATACTGCCCTGACCCTCGAAGCTATGCAGGCCACTGCTCAAATGGATGTTTTCGGACTAGGTGCTTACCAGGAATCTGGATTTTTGAGTATAGAAAACGAAAGTGAATCGGTAAGTAAGACACTGGAATATGCATATGACGATGCGTGTATTGCATGGACTGCGGAACGCCTTGGTAATCTCGAGATGATGAACAGTTTCAAGCAACGCGCTTCCGCTTACCGCTCGCTCATTGATCCAGAAAGCGGTTTTGTGCGTCCACGAACCAATGGGGATTTCTTATTTCCATATGAGCCGCAGGAGGTAAACAATCACTTTACTGAGGCCAATGCCTACCAGTACAGCTTTTCTCCTGTTCATGATATTGAGGGGTGGATGGAAGTATTGACCAATTTTAGAGCAACTCGCGAAGGATGGAATTCGTTACCGCGCAAAAAGCAAGCGATGGTCGTTAAAAGCAGTTATGATGTTCTCGAGGGCTTGCTTGATGAGCTGTTCACCGCACCAAGCGAAACCACAGGCAGAGAGCAGGCAGACATCACAGGTCTAATCGGTCAATATGCACACGGAAATGAACCTTCGCACCACATAGCCTACCTCTATAACGCAACCAACGATCCCGGTAAAACAAGCTATTGGGTAAATAAAATTCTAAACTCGCAATATCAAAATACACCGGACGGTTTGAGCGGTAATGAAGATTGTGGGCAAATGAGTGCCTGGTACGTGATGGCCTCTATGGGTCTCTATCCATTGGTACCGGGTCAGCCGCATTACCAGCTGAGCACGCCAAAATGGGATGAGATTCAGCTGGAATTGGCCGGTGGAAAAACATTAGAAATATCAGTCCAAGGAAGCGGTTCATACATTACAAACTATAATCTTGGAGAGGAGCTGATGCAACAGAAACAGAGCCGCTATGTCACTCACGAACGACTACTTAAAGGTGGCAAATGGGAAGTGAAACGCGGCAAAAATGATGGGCTATGGAAGAGCACACAACCCTATAATACAAGTCTAAAAAACCCAACACCTCCCGCACCCATCATTCGTGTGGACAGAACCTTCTCTAAAGAAACACTAGTGGAGATTATTCCAACGGGCAGATATAAGTTGTGGCGCTATGACCGCTATGAAAATGTAAGATGGAAAAAAGATCGCAGAGGCCGAAAACGGCTAGGCACAGCCTATGACAATGGTTTTGTGACGGCAATCACCCCAAATTACGGCTACGGCAATCACATCGCTAAGGCAGTGTTCACCAAACGAGACGATAACTACAGTGCAGAATGGATCCAAGGAACTCCGACCTCGCAATACACAGCAGGTGGTGCCCGAGCAGCTGTCGATGGCATTCAAGGGGATACAGATTGGCGCAAGGGTCACTGGATTGGAATCCAAGGAGAAGATGCAGTGTTGGAAATCAGCTTAGAAAGACCTAAGTCTATAGATTCTATTTCGGTGGGCGTCTTAAAAGAGATTCGCGCTTGGATTGCGCTACCCAAAAGTGTAGCTGTTGAAGTGCGCTTTAAAGATGAGGACGACTGGACGCTAATTGGCACCGTAAATTTCGAGCACAGGGCTCTTTTAGAGGAAGAACCGGTTCGTCTTTCATTACCCTATGAAACGAACAGTAAAATTCCAGTTTCGAAAATTAGAGTCCACTTTGAAAATGCCGGTGAATTAATGCCGTGGCACCCCGGTGCAGGGTACCCAAGTTACTTCTTCGTCGATGAAGTGGGACTGGATTGATCACCTAAATTCTGCAGGAATCTCACAGACCGGAATGGGCAGCATTTTGTGCTTATTTGCCGCGTTGAATTTGAGATAAATCAGCATTACTTCAGCTTCTCGGCCCGAGAAATCAGACACTGATTTACCAGCCTCCTGCTGTGCCATCGCCCATTCTAATTCTGGATACGTGGCGCCCAACTGATCTTCGTCTGTACGATTGTCGCCCCATAAGCCGTCCGTAGGTTTGGCATCCAAGATGCTATCCACTACACCGAGGTGACTGGCCAAAGAGAATACCTCAGTTTTCAAAAGGTCAGCAATAGGACTAAGATCTACTCCGCCGTCGCCGTATTTAGTATAGAACCCTACGCCAAAATCTTCGACTTTATTTCCGGTTCCTGCGACCAATAGGCCGTTGGTCTGACCGTGATAGTATAGAGTGGACATTCGCAGGCGCGCACGAGAGTTGGCTAGGGAGAGATCGTGATCCGCGCCTCCCGGTTGCATTGCGGCGACAAAGTTATCGTATACCAAAGTAAGATCGGTCAGGGCATGGCGCGTGTTTGGAAAGTTTGCTGATAACCAAGCTTGATGCTCCTTACCGCGTGAGACTTGTTCCGGATGCTGGTGGATCGGCATTCTTAGGGTGAGCACTTCAAGGCCTGTACGGGCGCAAAGTGTTGAAGTCAAGGCAGAATCTATACCGCCGCTTACGCCTACAACAAAACCCTTTACGCAAGCTTTCTCCGCATAGCTTTTCAACCAATTCGTAATATGATCTGCAGTTTCCTGTATTTTCATTGCCTAGCGTTTAATTTTGACACGATGAAAGGAATTCACCAAATATACCTCTTCGCTACAGCAGTTTTGTTTGCTGCCTTTTACTTTATTCAACGTGGTTATACAAAAGAAGGTTCACTGTTTGAAGTGAGCAATGACGGTCGGGTAGATTGGCAGGTGCACGACTTTGGCGAAGTACTTTTTGGACGAGACAGTCTACCTTGGGAGGAGATGCAAGAGGTGTATTGGCCTTTTACGGTGAATCAGCCGGAACGATTCTTTTGGGCGAACGAGCGCAAGAACCAGATGTTGATTGACCATTACACGAATGTTAAGAATTTATTTAATCAGCGCAAGGTCACGGAAAACCTAGCTCGGATTAGCGCAAATGCTAACCAGCTTTTGGAAGTTGCGGTGCCAAACAAATTGTTTTATTATATCAGTGGTATTGATATAGAAAACCCGTGCCTTTATTTCCCTGGCGGTAGAGATTCGGTCATTGCTTTTGTGGGATTGGACAATTTCTTGGGTGCGGGATACCCGGGATATAATGCCATTCCAGGCTACCAGAGAGTGGTAATGGAGGAGCGCCAATTAGGCGTGAGCTATGCCAACGCTTTGGTGGAAAATTGCATTTTGAAAAATTTTAATGACCCTTCGCTACTTGGTCAGATGGTGTATCACGGGAAGCGTCATTTAGCAGTGGAAGCTGTGATAAGTGATGTAGCTGCATACGAGGTGTTGGGGTACAGCATAGAAGAATATAATTTCTTGGTAGAAAATGAGCGTCAAATTTGGGAAGTACTGGTGCGTGAAAAGCTCTTGTTCTCCGCGGATATGATGGTACGCCAGAGATTGGTGGAACCGGCTCCTTTTTCCAAAATGGGCACCGCTATGGATAGTGAAATTCCTGGCAGAGTAGCACAATTTATTGGCTATCGAATGATGCGTGCGCTCGCGAATAATTCGGGATTAGCTCTAGAAGAAATTTTAAAGATCCGCGATGCGCAGCGAATTTTGCGCGACGCACAATACAAACCGTAATGGCAATACAGAAAGAAAGCGAAATCAAAATCACCGTTGGATTGGATGAAAACCGCATCCCAGAATCAATAGTTTGGGACGCAGCCGACGGCGGTGTGACCAATGAAGAGGCTAAGGCATTAATGTTGGGTGTTTGGGACGAGAAGACTTCAGAATGTCTTCGCATTGATCTATGGACCAAGGAAATGCTGATGGACGACATGAAGCATATGTTTCACCAAACGTTCATCTCAATGGCTGACGGATACGAACGTGCGACTGATGATTCCTTATTGGCAGCGGACATGCGTGATTTTGCGCGCTACTTCGGTGAAAAATCGGGCATTATAGAGCCGGAGGGAAAGGCTCAGTAATGGACCTTTGTAATCGCTTACTGACCGTACATATCTGGCGTAATACTCTGGTGCACAGTATCAATGTAGCGCAATACTTCTTCACGTCCTGTACAACCTTGAGCAGAGGTCATAAATACCGGTGGTAATTCCTCCCATTGCATTAGAAGTTTTTTCTTGTAGCGCGTAACCTGCTTCATAAGGGCGGAGGAGCCCAGTTTGTCAATCTTAGTGAAGACAATTGAAAAAGGAATGCCTTCCATACCACACCACTCCATAAATTCGAGATCAATCTTTTGTGGATCGTGACGACAATCCACTAAAACGAAAGTGTTGATCAGATTAGGACGTTCCTTAATGTAGGAGGTGATCATACGTTGGAAAACTGCTCGGTTCTTCTTTGACGTCTTCGCATAACCGTATCCTGGCAGATCGACTAAGTACCAATCTTCATTGATCTCAAAATGATTGATGAGCTGGGTTTTCCCCGGTCGACCTGAGGTCTTCGCAAGATCTTTTCGCTGCACCAACATATTGATAAGAGAGCTCTTTCCAACGTTCGATCTTCCGATAAACGCAAATTCATTTTTAGTCGGCTTTGGACACTCCTCAATGATTGAGGAAGACTTCACGAAATCGGCACTAGTAATCTTCATGGTTCTCAGTATTGGCGCAAAGTTAGGGCATTTTTCGGGTCCATTACGGCCGAGGTTATGAACGATGTTATTCACATCGTGTTTTCACTCTTTCCCACTTCTTCCCACCTGTATAAGCAAGGGTTAACAGAGATTTTAGAAAAACAATCGCGGAAAGTTATCCACAATGTGTACGTTTGTGGGAAATCGTGGGATGATAATTCTACTTTTGTAAGAAGAGCAATCAAAAGATATGTTAAACCTCATAGGAGTACACGAATGCAAGATGGATGCAAAGGGTCGCATCAGTCTTCCCGCTGCCCTGAAAAAGCAGTTGGCACCGGCTATGGACGACGCTTTCGTACTCAAGAGAAGTGTGTTTAGCAAGTGTCTTGAGTTGTACCCAATGCAAGAGTGGAATGAGGTCATCGGTAAAGTGAATACACTGAACCGCTTCGTGAAGAAGAACAACGATTTTATTCGATTATTTACTGCAGGAGTCAAATTGATCGAGCTTGACGGCGCTACCCGAATAGGGATTAGCCCAGATTTAAAATCTTTCGCAAACCTCAGCCGTGAGGTAGTGCTGAGCGCACACAACGGCATTGTAGAGATTTGGGACAAGCAGGCTTATGAAGATGCAGTTAATGTTGATGGTGATGACTTTGGATTGCTCGCTGAAGAAGTAATGGGCGGTATAAATCCAAGTCAGAATGAGCTATCATGATCCAGTCCTCTTAGCGGAATGCCTTGAAGGCCTCAATGTTGATCCCACCGGGTCCTATGTTGATGTGACCTTTGGTGGCGGTGGACACAGCAAAGCCATTCTGGAAAAGCTCACCACCGGAAAGCTCTATGCCTTTGACCAAGACCCCGATGCTAAGGCCAACCTCCCAGAGCATCCAAACCTGGTGTTTATCGCAGCCAACTTCCGTTATTTCAAAAATCACCTGCGCTTGCATGGCGCAAGACAGGTAAATGGAATCCTTGGGGATCTCGGAGTGTCTTCACACCAGTTCGATATTGGCGAGCGCGGATTCTCTATTCGTTTCGACGGACCGTTAGACATGCGCATGAATCCAAGTAGCGGTATCAGTGCCTCAGAAGTATTGGAGACCTACGAGGAACAAGCGCTCTACGATCTCTTTAGAAAGCACACAGATATCAAAGGGTTACGCTCCCTAATAAACGCATTGCTTATGGCGCGTGCGACAAAGCCACTAAACACTACCGCAGAACTTCGCGAGTTGTGCGAGCCATTGGCACCGCGCGGTCAGTGGCACAAATACTTAGCGCAGGTATTCCAGGGACTACGTATGGAGGTCAATAATGAGCTCGAGGTATTGGAAGACATGCTCTATGGGGCAATCGACGTGTTAAAGCCAGGTGGACGATTGGTCATCATCTCGTACCACAGCCTTGAGGACAAAATGGTTAAAAATTTCATCCGTGAAGGGAAAGCTTCTGGTCAAACTGAGAGCGATTTCTACGGTGTGAAACACGTGCCGCTAAAAGCCATTACACGAAAGCCTGTGGTGGCGAGTGCAGAAGAAAATACAAGAAATCCGCGCGCAACAAGTGCCAAGCTTCGTGTGGCGAAACGAACAGAAATAAAATGGAATCGCGGTGAGTAAGATGAAAGGTTTTATCGATCGCCTTGGAGCGCGTCTAAGAATTACAGACGAAGCCATCATCAAGTTCCTGCCCTTCGCTGGCTGGTTGAGCCTCTTGGCACTGATCAGTATTTACGTCAGCCATAGCGCGGACAAGAAGGTGCATTTGATAGACAGCCTCAGCAAAGAGCGTCAAACCTTAGAGGCTGAGCATACGGAAACGAAAGAACGATTAACCAAGCTTTCCTTGGAAAGTAGGGTTATTCGTAAGGCCGAAGAATTAGGGTTACAACAGCCACAGATTCGACCAGAAAAAATTGTAATAAAAGAGTGAGTGCCGAGATCAAGAAAATAAAAAGTCGCGTGGCTTGGGCAAGCGGAGGAATCTACCTCATGCTCGCTATTGTTTTGGTGCGTCTGTACTGGGTAAGCTTGGTTCACGGTCCGGAGCTTCGAGCCAGAAGCCAAGAGCGCCTTATTGAGCGACACACTATTGAAGCGAAGCGCGGAGATATTTACTCTGCAGACGGTATGACACTGGCAACCACCAAACCAGTGTATAAAGTGCACTTTGACGCAGTAACGGTGGACGCTGAAATTTTCGCAAACGGAGTTGATGAATTGGGGGCAAAATTGGCCACGATTAATGAAAAATACAGTGCTTCAGGCTGGGCGGCATACTTGAGAGAACAACGTGAGAAAAAGCGCAGGTATATCCCGTTAGCTAGCAAACTAAATTTTAGCGAACTGCAGCGTATGCGCCAGTATCCTATTCTAAAGAGAGGGCAGAACCGTGGGGGTGTTATCGTTGAAGAAGATTTACAACGCATCCAAATGGCTACCAACATTAAGATGCGTACCATCGGGTATGATCTCGAAGGAGCCAGTGCCGGCTTAGAAGGCTATTACAGCGAATACTTGAAGGGCAAGCCTGGAAGCCGTTTAAAGCAAAAGATTACTGGTGGGAATTGGAAGCCAATTGATGACCCCGCGGCTATTGAGCCAGTAGATGGGTTTGACGTATATACCACCATTGACACACGTATTCAAGACGTTGCACAGCAGAGCTTATTGACGCAATTAAAGAAATACAAAGCCGACCACGGTTGCGCCGTTGTAATGGAAGTAGTAACCGGCAAGATTGTAGCGATGGCAAATCTGGGCCGCAACGAGGACAGCACGTATTCGGAACTAAGAAATTATGCGGTTTGGGAAGCAACGGAGCCGGGCTCTACGATGAAACTGCTTTCGACAATGGCCTTGCTCGAATCTGGTAAAGTAGATACCAACGCTCTAGTGGATACAGAGAATGGTGTTATCAATCTATACGACCGTAAAGTACGCGATTCACGACGTGGCGGATATGGGGTCATTAGTCTTCGCCGTGCCTTTGAGGTAAGTTCAAATACGGGAATCGTAAAGCTCGTCAATCAGAACTTTGAAGAGGATCCTGAGGACTTTATTGATTTCATTTACTCGCGCAAATTCAACGAGAAAACAGGAGTAAGTATCAAGGGTGAATCTGCACCAACTATTCCAAAAACAACTGATGAAAGCTGGTCAGGGGTTACGTTGCCGTGGGTAGCATACGGTTACTCTATTGCATTCACACCACTTCAGCTTTTAACAATATACAACGCAGTGGCAAACGACGGTATAATGGTGCAACCACAAGTAGTCGACCGTATTATGGATCATGGCCGCACAGTGGAGCAGTTTGAGACAAAGGTGCTGAACCCAGCGATATGCTCGAAAGAAACCAACAACAAACTCAAAGCACTACTCGAGGGCGTGATTGAGAACGGTACAGCGACCAATTTGAAGAAGGGGAAAATGAAATTGGCCGGTAAAACGGGAACCTGTCAACTCAATTACTGGATAGAAGGTTCTCAAGACTACCAGAGTTCTTTTGCGGGCTACTTCCCGGCTGAAAATCCAAAATATTCTTGTATGGTAGTAGTGAGCAAGCCCTTAAAACAGCTCGGTTACTACGGAAATATTGTGGCAGGGCCAGTATTCAAGACTATTGCCGACGAGGTATACAGTCAGATGCCGCAGGATGCGACGGTGGTCGATGCGAAGTTACTCGCCATCAATGAAGTACCTACCGTTTCAATTCCAAGAATAGACGAGGCTTTCCAGAAAAATTACGTTCCGAGCTTTATAGGATTAGATGCCCGCGAAGTGCTTCAGGCTGTCGGTCCGCAAGACGTCAAAGTAAGCATTAAGGGAAGAGGACACGTAATGAGCCAAAGTCCGGCAGTAGGTACGCTACTGAATAATGTAACAGAAATCCAATTGACCTTGCGATGAAATTATTGAAAGACCTCATTTACGGCGTACGTCTCAAAGATGTAATCGGAAGCACGCAGATTGCGATTGAAAGTATCTGTTACGACAGCAGAAAGGCGACAAAAAATTCTTTGTTCGTCGCTGTACCTGGTTCACAAGTAGACGGCCATCTTTTTATTGAAAAGGCGATTGAAATTGGGGCCATTGCAATTATCTGCGAACGACTACCGAAGCGGATTGTCGAGGGGATCAATTACATTCAGACTGCAAACAGCGCCTTCGCATTAAGTGCTGTTGCAGCCAACTGGTACGGCAATCCATCGAAAGACATGAAGGTCATAGGCGTCACTGGAACGAACGGGAAAACGACAATTAGTACGCTACTTTTCAACCTCTTCTCTCAGATTGAGGGCGAGCTATGTGGTCTGCTGAGCACGATTGATGTGAAAATTGGTCGCGATTCAATTCCTGCAACACATACTACACCAAATGCTCTTGCCGTACAACAGCACATGCGCACTATGATCGATGCAGGAGTAAAATTCTGTTTCATGGAAGTGAGTTCTCACGCCTTGGTACAGCACCGAGTTGCACACATAGACTACGACATCGCCATCTTTACCAATATCACCCGCGACCATTTGGACTACCACGGTGATATGAACAGTTACATCAAGGCGAAGAAGATGCTCTTTGACGGACTAAAGCCAGAGGCGATAGCCATCTATAACGACGATGTGAAGCATGGTGAAACTATGGTGCATGACACTAAAGCGACGAAGCGTGCCTACTCCCTTCAGTTTCCAAGCGACTACAAAGCGAAAATTCTCGAGTGCCAATTCGAAGGAATGCTACTGACCATTAACGAGCAAGAATGTTGGACGCGCATCATGGGGGATTTCAACGCTTACAATCTATGTGCAGCATATGCGACTGCGTTTGAACTCGGGAAGGATCCGTTGCAAATATTAACTACGCTAAGCCTGCTCTCACCTATAGAAGGTAGATTTCAAACCATCCGAGGTAAAGGCATCACGGCCATCGTGGATTATGCCCACACTCCTGATGCACTTCAAAATGTATTGAGCACTATCGATACTATCAACGAAGGCCAAGGCAAGGTCATCACTGTAGTAGGATGCGGGGGAAATAGAGACAAGGGAAAGCGCTCTCAGATGGCGACGATCGCCGCACAAAATAGCGACACGGTCATCCTTACCTCGGACAATCCTAGGGACGAAGATCCCAACGCTATCATTGCAGAGATGGCCGCTGGATTAAGTCCTGACGTTAAAAGCCGAAGCTTGGAGATCGTTGATCGAAAGCAGGCCATCAAATCAGCCGTAATGATGGCACAACAAGGTGATATCGTGCTCATTGCGGGTAAGGGCCACGAGAAATACCAAGAGATCAAAGGCGAACGTCTCGCTTTTGATGACGTACAAGAAGTAACACACCTATTAAACTCATAAGATGCTGTATTACCTATTTGACTTTCTAAACCAAACATACGATCTACCGGGTGCCGGGGTGTTTCAGTACATCACCTTTCGTGCGGCTATGTCCGTCATCACTTCACTACTTATTGGAATGGTGTTCGGAAAGCGATTGATTTACCGCCTTCACGCCATGCAAGTAGGCGAAACAGTCCGAGATCTAGGTCTTGAGGGCCAAAAAGAGAAGGCCGGTACACCGACAATGGGCGGTACTATCATCCTGCTCTCCATTATTGTACCAACACTCCTGTGGGCAAAATTGGATAACATTTACATAATCCTAATGCTCATAAGCACCCTATGGATGGGCGCCATCGGTTTTGTGGACGACTACATCAAGGTCTTTAAAAAAGACAAGAAAGGACTGCGCGGAATTTTTAAGGTCATTGGCCAAGTCGGTTTGGGAATAATCGTTGGTGCCACCCTCTATTTCCACCCAGAGGTGACCATCAAGGAGCAATTGCCCGTGGTCCAAACAGAACAATTCGAAGCCGCTTCAGGCCCTTCGTACGGAGATGCACACAAAAGCACAAAAACAACCATCCCCTTCTTTAAGAACAACGAATTTGATTACGCCTATTTCACGAATTGGATGGGCGACGCTGGAAAACCATTAACGGCATTAGTCTACATTCTAGCGGTAATATTTATCGTGACTGCGGTTTCAAACGGCGCCAATCTTACAGATGGATTGGACGGACTAGCTACGGGTACTTCAGCCATAGCCATGACTGCCTTGCTGGTTTTAGCATATGTGAGCGGTTCCATCATTTTCGCGAGCTATCTGAACATCATGTATATCCCAAATACAGGTGAGCTCGTAATCTTCGCTGCGGCGTTTATTGGAGCGGCAATAGGCTTCCTATGGTACAACAGCTTCCCAGCGCAAGTATTTATGGGAGATACTGGATCATTGGCCATAGGTGCCATCATCGCAGTATTGGCCTTGGCTGTGCGTAAGGAGTTTTTGCTTCCGATTATCGCGGGTGTATTCCTCGCAGAAAATCTGAGCGTCATTATTCAAGTGAGCTACTTCAAATACACCAAGAAGAAATATGGTGAAGGACGTCGCGTATTCTTGATGAGCCCGCTCCACCACCACTACCAGAAAAAAGGCTACCCGGAAACCAAAATTGTAACGAGATTCTGGATCGTAGGCATCATGCTAGCGGTAGCCGCAATCGCCACTTTGAAACTAAGGTAATAGGTGAAGACACCGTACAGCCATATCACCATTTTAGGTGCCGGAGAAAGCGGCATGGGTGCAGCACAGCTTGCTTCGAAGCTCGGTGTTCGAGTATTCTTAAGTGAATACGGAACCCTAAGCAAGGAGGAGAGGGCGAAACTGGATCAGTGGGGTGTGCGCTATGAAGAAGGTGGACATACTGAAACTGAAATTCTAAAGGCAGAAGCAGTCATCAAGAGCCCAGGCATACCGCACGAGGCCACCATCATTCAAAAGGTGAAACACAGCGGATTGCCGCTGATGGGCGAAGTGGATTGGGCATCAAGACATACGGATGCAGACATAGTCGCAGTAACTGGATCTAATGGAAAAACAACCACTGCAACGCTATGTTATCACATCATTTCCGGGGACAAAGACACCGTACTTGCTGGTAATATTGGCTTGAGTCTTAGCCGCGCCTTGGCGGAAAGAATAGACGCCGGATTGGGCGATCCAGAAGTGTTAGTAATAGAGGTAAGCAGTTTCCAGCTGGACGATGCACACCTCTTTGAGCCGCACATCAGTATCCTAACTAACATCACGCCGGACCATTTAGACCGGTACAACTATGACCTTGCGACCTACGCTAGGAGTAAATTTCAGTTGCTGGATTTCACGCGAGAAAACGGGCATTTTATCTACTGCGACGACGATGCCATTAGCAAGGAATTCTTACTTGAATGGCAATCCAAAAAAGAATTAAAGCCACAGGTTTTGGCCTTTGGGATTGACCCTCCAGCAGGACTTCATCGAGTGGCACATTACGAAAAGAACAACATAAAAATTACACTAAACAACGAAGCTATGACTATTGAAGAATTGGCAGTACAGGGCAAGCACAACACCTACAACGGTATGGCAGCCGGCCTAAGTGCTCATTTGCTAAAAATCAGAAAGGAGACCATCCGTACGAAACTACAATCATTCGATGCCTTAGAGCACCGCTTGGAAAGTGTCCTAAACATAAGTGGAGTGGAGTATATCAATGATAGCAAAGCAACCAATGTAAATGCTACCTATTACGCACTAGAATGCCAAGACAATCCTGTGGTATGGATTGTCGGTGGTGTAGACAAGGGCAACGATTACAACGAGCTCCTATCCCTCGTTCAAAACAAGGTGAAAGCCATTGTCGCACTGGGAACAGACAATTCAAAAATTCTTGAAGCCTTTGAAGGTATCTGTGAAATCATTGAAACCGATTCAATGAAGTCCGCAGTTAGAAAAGCAGCTCGATTGGCCTCGAAAGGCGATACAGTATTGCTAAGCCCATCTTGTGCTTCATTTGACCTCTTCGAAAACTACGAGGATCGGGGAAACCAATTCAAAGACCAGGTCCGTAACCTTTAATCACCAGAGATGGATACGGTTCGTAAATATCTGAAGGGAGACCTCCTGACCTGGGGGCTCATTCTCCTGCTGATGCTCATTAGCTTCTTGCCTACGTACAGTGCGAGCAGCTCGTTGGCGCATAAATTCCGTGGGGGAAATACCTTTAGCTTCCTGACCAAACACCTCTTACACCTCGGCATTGGTAGCGTCTTTATGTACGGCGTCCACCGACTGAATTTCAGACTCATTGGCAAACTTTCCCAACTCATAATGCCAGTAGCATTAATCCTATTGGTCATCACCCTGCTTCAGGGTCAAGAAATGGGCGGAGCCAATGCCTCTCGCTGGGTACGTATCCCTGTTATTGGAATGAGCTTTCAAAGCTCAGCCTTTGCTTCGTTAGCCCTGTTGGTTTGGCTCGCGAAGTGGTTCTCCAAACCCAGGGACATCTTAGAACTCAAAGACATAAAATGGCCACTAATAATGATAGGGACTACCCTTGGGCTTATTCTACCGGCCGATTTCTCTACCACAGCGATCATTTTTGCCATGTGCTTCTTAATGATGGTCATCGCTGGGGTGCCTTGGAAACACTTATGGAAGATTATCGCAGCAGGTGTCGCAGCATTTGGGCTCTTCATACTCATCGTAATAGCCTTCCCTAACATTAGCAACCGTGTAGCCACTTGGCAGGCACGTATTGTCAATTTTAGTGGCGGAGGTGACGAGGACGGTGCCTACCAGACAGAGCAAGCCAAGATGGCCATTGCCGAAGGTGAGGTTTTTGGCAAGGGACCGGGCAAAAGCATTCAAAAGAACTTCCTTCCTCAGTCCAATTCTGACTTTGTCTTCGCGGTCATCACCGAAGAATATGGCCTAGTTGGCGCCACACTACTCATTCTTTTTTATGGAGGACTCTTCCGACGATTCGTTAAGATCGCACGGCGGGCGCATACCAAATTCGGAACGCTCTTGGTTTTGGCAGCATCCTCAGGAATCGTGCTCCAGACCATTGTAAATATGGGTGTGGCCACGAGTCTTTTCCCAGTCACCGGGCAAACACTGCCTTTCTTTAGTGCCGGTGGATCTTCCGTTTGGATGACTTGTATCGCATTGGGCATCATCCTCTCTGTAAGCCACACCGATGTCGAACGTATCGTAGGTACCAGCCCACAGGAAGAAGAGGAAAACAGAGAGTCTATCATTTCCAACGATAAGCCCCTAGCCCATGAGTAAGACCTTTATCATTAGCGGCGGTGGAACCGGCGGACACATTTTCCCAGCGGTGAGCATTGCCACCGAACTTAAAAACCGCCATCCCGGGGCCAAGATTCACTTTGTGGGTGCCTTAGGTAAGATGGAAATGACCAAAGTGCCTGCTGCAGGCTTTCAAATAACCGGAGTTCCTATTGCAGGAATTAACCGCAAAAAACCATGGAAGAGCTGGAACGTGCCGTTCAAATTGCTCGTTGCACTAGTTCGTTGTCGCACCTTGCTTAAAACAATGAAGCCCGACGCTGTCATAGGCACAGGAGGCTATGCCAGTGGACCCGTTCTCTTGATGGCGCAACGTATGGGAATCCCGACCGTCGTTCAGGAGCAGAACAGCTACGCCGGTATTACCAACATCAGATTGGGTAAAAAGGCGAAATACATCTGTACTGCGTACGAAAATGCAGCTCGATTCTTCCCAACAGACCGTGTACGCCTCACCGGAAATCCAATCCGAAAGGTATTTACGCGCGAGCTCCCGGACCAGAGAGCGAGCAAATCGGCCATTGGTTTTGATCCGAAAAAGAAACTCTTACTTGTCTTAGGCGGTAGCCTCGGCGCTCGCGCAATCAACAGACAGATGGCCAAAAGCTTAGAGGACATTAAAGCGCAAGGCTGGCAAGTGATGTGGCAGTGTGGAAAGTTGTACGAAGAAGAATACAATGGAAAGTCTGGTAATGGAACTAAGGTCCAGGCCTTCATTGAAGATATGTCCGTGGCCTATGCCGCAGCGGATGCCATTGTGAGCCGCGCCGGCGCGGGAACGTTGAGCGAGCTTTGTCTGATAGGCAAGCCGGCGCTTCTTATCCCCTCTCCCAATGTCGCCGAAGACCACCAGACTCACAATGCAAGAGCGCTGAGTGAAAAGGGCGCAGCCATTTTGGTGATGGAGAAAAATATGGAGGAGCAGTTCTTGGTGGAAATAACTACTCTACAAAACGAAAAAATAGCCGAAAAAATGAGTGCTGCCATTAGGGGAATGGCGCTTCCCAAGGCTACTAGTGATATCGCGGATTTGATCGATGGATTAGGTGAGTAAGAAACAGGAACATATAGTATTATTAGGGATTGGCGGGATTGGCATGAGCGCCATTGCACGTCATTTTCTAAGTAAGGGTGTGCCTGTTTTTGGATACGATAAGGTCCAGACAGCACTTACCGATGAGCTTGCAAATGAAGGAGCCGTCATTACTTATAGAGATGATGATCAGAGCTACCCGGGTTGGGCGCCAGAGGAGACCACAGTGATTTATACGCCTGCTCTACCCAAGACTTTGCGGTGGATGGAGTTTTTTAAAAATTTCGGAATGATGAAACGCGCGGAGGCCTTGGGTTTATTGGTAAATTCTGCCCGCTGTCTCGCCATCGCTGGTACACACGGCAAGACGAGCACTTCCGCTATACTGTTGCATATTTTGTCCGTTGCGGGCGAAGACCCTACCGGATTTATTGGCGGCATAATGAGCGAATCGGGCACGAACTACCGCCCTGGTAAAGGACCGTGGGTGGTCGTAGAGGCCGATGAATTTGATCGTGGTTTTATGTATCTACATCCGGAGGCCGCCGCAGTGACGACCATCGATGCTGACCATTTGGATGTTTACGGAGATGCTCGAGAATTGACTAGAGCTTTTGAATCCTTCTTAGGCCAAGTTAGTGGACCCACCTTCACCGGTGTAGATTTACAGCAAACCAAAAGCGTGTTGGGTGAAGGTACGAAAGTGCACTCAAAAGATATTCGACCTTCAAACGGGAACTATGAATTCACCCTGGTAGTCAACGGTGCAGCATATAATACGAGCCTAAAGATGCCCGGAGCGCACAATGTTTATAATGCAACTTTGGCGGCAGCTATTGCAGATTACGCGGGTGTCGCAGGGGAGACAATCGCAGAGGCCATACGTAGCTTTAAAGGTATTAAGCGCAGGTTTGAATTCCACTGTGAGCGGCCAGTAATTATTGAAGATTACGCACACCACCCTACGGAGCTCGAAGCGTTGTTGGACAGTGTAGATACTTTATACCCAGAGAAAAAAATCGTGTTGGTATTTCAACCTCATCTCTACTCTCGAACAAGGGATTTTATGGCTGAATTCCAAGTACAGTTGGCCCGAACTGATAAGACAATTTTGTTGCCGATTTACCCTGCCCGAGAGGAAGTTATATCGGGTGTAACAAGTGCAGCCCTTGCAGAAAAAATACCGCACGCTGAGGTCATTGAGAAAGACGTTCTGGCCCAGCGCATCAAGGCGCTTAAGCCCGAGGTTGTACTGATGGTCGGCGCCGGTGATATAGGAGATTTAGTAGCAACTGTAAAAGCAGAATTGACATGAATAAACGCAAATTTTTAGGCATGCTCCTGCTGCTCGTTCTACTATCTGGGGTCATTTTGGCTAGTATTGCTAGTGTAGAATATGTACAAAATATGGCTTTTAGTAAGGTTCAGATTTCTATTGAAGACCCTAGTAAACAAGGACTTACGACAGAAAAACAACTTAAAAACACTGTTTTACTATTTTTGGAACAGCAAGGCGATTCGGTCGCTCTGAATACGGATGCCTTTTTGTTAGAAACCTCTGTCAAGGCCTTGCCATACGTCAAAGAAGCACAGGTATATTGGAATATGAACAGCAGTTTAGTTGTTGAAGTAACAAGCAAGACTGCAGTTGCACTAGCATACGCCGGTGAAAACAACTATTTCATTACATCAAACAATGAGGTTTTGAAACAGCCTAAAGGCAAATGGTTGGACCTGCCAGTGATTACGGGGACAACTGATAGTTCAATGATTGCTAAAGCAGGAATGATGCTTCAAAAGATGTCGAGCATCGTCCATGAAAACAGCATCGCGCAATTAGCGGTGGATAGTGGGATTGTGGAATTGGTCCCAAGAGCTTACCAACATGTTGCGAAGGCACACGGTGATGAGCGTTTGGATGGTGAGCTTAAAAAATTAGCTGCGTACTACGTGGCCCACACGGAAGAAGAATTAAAAGAGATAAAGCGTATTGATTTGCGTTACAAGAACCAAGTAGTAACAACATCGAGATGACACAACATGCCCCATTAGCCGTCGGATTGGACATCGGAACAACAAAAATTGTTGCCGTTGTAGGCCGATTGGACGAGCACGGAAAAATAGACATTCTAGGCATCGGAAAGAGTAAGAGCCTTGGCGTTCAGCGCGGCGTTGTAGCCAATATCACCTTGACTATCGAAAGTATTCAAGCTGCTGTAAAGACGGCAGAAGAAGCTTCGGGGCTTAAAATTACTGAGGTGATGGTAGGTATAGCCGGTCAGCACATTCGCTCTATGCAGCACTCAGATTACATCATACGCGACGATGCCGAAGCCATTATTGATGTTACGGATCTAGAAGCGCTCAAGAAAAACGTGAACAATCTCGTAATGATGCCTGGAGAGCAAATTCTTCATGCACTACCACAAGAATACCGTGTAGACGGGGACAGCAATATCATCAACCCTCGCGGGATGTACGGCTCGCGTCTTGAGGCCAATTTCCACATTGTTGTCGGTCAGATTGCTTCCATCAAAAATATCGCGCGCTGTGTGGAACAGAGCGAGCTTAAAGTTGGGGATATCACCTTGGAGCCGCTTGCCTCCTCAGATTCTGTATTGGGTGATGATGAAAAAGATGCCGGAGTAGTATTAGTCGATATTGGTGGAGGCACCACAGATATTGCCATCTTCAAAGACGGTATCATTCGCCACACTGCAGTAATCCCATTTGGCGGTAAGGTAATTACCGAGGATATCAAAGAGGGCTGCGAGATTATCGAAAAGCAAGCCGAGCTTTTAAAAGTGAAATTTGGCTCTGCATGGCCAGGAGAGAACAAGGACAATGAGATAGTCAGCATTCCTGGTTTACGTGGACGTGCACCGAAAGAAATTAGCCTAAAGACCCTTTCAAAGATCATCAATGCGAGAGTGAAAGAGATCATCGAAAGCGTAGTTAGCGAGATCAGCAATTACCAGCAGAACGATCCACGCAAGAAATTGATTGCAGGTATAGTCGTGACGGGTGGTGGATCGCAATTGAAGCACATGGGTCAATTAGTCGAGTACCTCACAGGCATGTCCACACGTATTGGGTACCCTAATGAGCACCTCGCGAGCGGCTATCAAAAAGAATTGGCCTCGCCTGTGTACGCAACCTCTATAGGTCTGCTCTCCATGGCACTGGCAGAGACTATGGAGCCTATGGCCTACGATCCGAACGAGATTGTACTTCCAGAATCTGAAAGTGCACCTGAAGAGGCTGCACAAGAAGCAGTGCTTGAAGAAGGGGCTCCGGAACAGGAAGGTTCAACAAAAGCGAAACCTCGCAAAGACCCTATTTGGAAAGGCTTTGTAAGCGGTATAAAACAATGGTTAGAAGACGACGATATAGAATAACAACACCATGATTGAAGACGGAATTCAATTCAACCTTCCTAAAAACCGCAGCTCCGTGATCAAAGTAATTGGAGTTGGCGGTGGAGGCTCAAATGCTGTCAACCATATGACCCATGTTGGTGTCAACGGCGTAGACTTCATCGTTTGCAACACCGATGCTCAAGCCTTGTACAACAGCCCCGTACCTAATAAGGTGCAGTTGGGCGCTTCCCTGACCGAAGGGTTGGGTGCTGGTGCAGATCCAGAGATTGGTCACCAAGCGGCACAAGAAAGTATTACCGAAATCACTAAAATGCTTGAAAACGGCACAAAGATGTGTTTCGTTACCGCAGGTATGGGCGGCGGTACAGGAACAGGAGCAGCTCCTGTAATTGCAAAAGCAGCCAAGGACATGGGAATCCTAACAGTAGGTATCATCACCTCGCCATTCTCGTTTGAGGGCAACATTCGTGCAACTCAAGCAGAGGTTGGTATCAAAGCAATGCGTGAATGTGTAGACAGCCTTATCGTCATCAACAATGATAAATTGCGCCAAGTCTATGGTGACCTTGGGTTCCGCAACGCATTTAGCAAAGCCGACGAAGTATTGGCTGTAGCAGCAAAGGGTATTGCCGAAGTCATCACCAACCACTACACACAAAACATTGACTTGCGCGATGCAAAAACCGTTTTAGAAAATAGCGGTTCAGCCCTATTTGGAACAGGAACTGCCGACGGTGAGGAGCGTGCTGCATTGGCCATCAGAGCAGCACTAGATTCACCGCTGCTCAACGACAACCACATAAAGGGTGCAAAGAACATCTTATTGCTACTTACTTCGGGAGGAGAAATGCACGAGATTACCATTGACGAAATTGGTGAAATTACAGACCACATACAACGTGAGGCGGGCGGTAATGCCAATGTCATTATGGGTATTGGAGGTCAACAAGAAGATGGAAGTGAAATCACTTGTACCATTATTGCGACAGGATTCCCTACTGGTAAACAAGTCCTGGCAACAGATGTACCAGAAATGGTAATACACACCTTGGACGAGAAGAAGGAAGAGCCCATTATAGTTGCTCGACCACAGGACAAGGTCTTTGAAACCCCTGAAGAGCCGGCTGCAGAAAAACAGGAAGAACCAGAGGATCGAGTTATCACGGACCTTGGCGATTTCGAAGAAGAAGAAACACCTCACTTCAAAACAGAAAAGGAGGAAGAACTCCCGGCTGACGAAGCATCGGAGATCAACGCTGAAACCAAACAAGAAGCAGCGGCTGAAGTAAATACAGTAGTAGACGGAGCAGCGATTCAAATCGACCAAATCAGAGAAGAAAGTGAAGTTTCGCCTTACAGAGAAGGACTAATAGAAGATGACCTTAGAGCTGGTTTTCCTCGAATCCCTGAAGAAGACAAAGCCATCTTTGAATCTAGCCTTCAAGGACAAGAATTCGAGGACGAGCAGCCAATGGTACATATCCTTGAATGGGATATGGAAAATGAGCTCGTTGAAGAGAATAGAGTCGCTGAAGACTTGGCTGACGAACCCCAGCTTGTTCAAACTGAAGAGGCACAGGAAAAAGTACCTGAAATGATCGCGGAAACTGAGGACACCCTTCCTGTTATACATACCGTAGTAGATGAACTTGAAGAAAGAGGTGATGTTCTAGAAACATATGAAAAAACTGATGAGCCTCAAGGCGGCCTTGAAGTACCTGCTTGGGATTTATTTTCACAGGCCATAGAACCGGAAGAGGAAGAGATTGAACTCGTAATAGTAGATGAAGTAGAAGAAGAACCTGAAGCACCTGATACAGTGCCAGAGGTTGATGTTGAGTTTGAAGCCCCAGTGCCTCCACCGTTGGAGCGACCACTAGGCATGTTAAAAAATCAAGAATCGCATGATACAGCATTTGAAGAGCAAGCACCTGCCCAAGCAACCTCGACGTTTACCCTTGAGGATATCGAAGGTGACGGTTTCGCACTAAACCTTGAAGAGATTGAGGCGAGCGAACGACCAGAACCACAGGTTCCTAAAACTGCCACTTCAGAAACTTCATATGAAGCATTTGATTTGAGCCTAAACGATGTTCCTGGCCTCAAAGGAAAAGCGCAACACGACAGTATTGATAATAGCTTTCAAGCCCCATCAACAAAGTTTAACAGCCATGAAATAGAGGCAGGAGAAACAAAGGAAGAAGACTTTACGCTTCAGTTAAAAGTTCGAGCTTCGGAGCAGATCGAAGCACCTGTTGAAGAATCACTTCCAGGCGTTAACGATATGGACCTTCCTATATCTGCGTTAAAAGCTGCTAATGCAGGAGATTTCCCTAAAAAGGTGAAGGAGCGTATCTCGCGTTTATCCAGCTACCAATACCAGTTCAAGAGTGCTCATCAGATCGATGAGGCGGAGCGCATTCCAGCATACATGCGTCAAGGTCTGGATGTAGGTATGGACCACAAGTCCGACGAACAACCTTCGAACATAGGCGTTGATGCTGAAGGAAATCTCAGAACAAATAATTCATTCTTACACGACAACGTAGATTAATATGGCGTTAGAAGCACAAATCACGGCGGACCTTAAGACCGCAATGAAAGCGAAAGATAAAGTGGCCCTGGAAGCACTCCGTGCCATCAAAACAGCCCTACTCAATGAGAAAACTGCGGCGGGAGCCAAAGAAATGACAGGCGCTGATGAACTAAAACTCTTGACGAAGCTGCGCAAGCAACGCGTCGAAAGTGCAATCATCTTCCGCGAGCAGGGACGTGAAGATCTCGCTGAACCGGAAGAGGCACAAATCAAAATTATCGAGCGCTACCTCCCTGATATGCTCAGCGAAGAAGTCATAGAGGCCAAAGTAAAAGAGATCATTGCTGCAACTGGTGCTTCGTCTATGGCGGACATGGGTAAGGTTATGGAGCAAGCCACCGGCGCTATGGCCGGCCAAGCGGACGGTAAGGTTATCAGCGGAATTGTTCGCAAGCTGTTGAGCTAGAATTACAGAAATAGGTTATAAACAAACACCCCTGGCGCTGCGCGCCGGGGGTGTTTGTTTTCATCTAATTTTTATGCCGTATGCTAATGCACAATCAGTACTTTCTCTTTGGTATCGTCGTCGCTGAAGCCTAGAGTATATTGGCCGGGCGGCAGGTGACTAAGATCGATGCGGTTGGTGCCTAGAATGTGTTTAAACTCAAAACACTTTCCATCTGGTGAGGTAAGATGTGCGATCCCTGCAAAAGGGGTTTCAAGGTGCAATTCTGTATCTGCGGGATTCGGATAATATTTGATAGGTTCTGCCAAGCCGCGTTCGATAACGATGACGTCCATTAATGGATTCCAAGCAACGCCCACAGAATCTCCATAGACATAATGAACAAGCTCTGGATGATCGATAAATGGATTACGGTTGCCCTGCATATTATGAATGGCGTCATTGCGGGCCAATTCAAATTGATCCACCGTATCCTGGAAATGCCAATCTATCAGTGTGGACATCACAGCAAAAGTATTCCCACCAGAGTTCAAGGCTTCACGCATCACTAGATCCGGTTCGCCTTGTTGGCCCTCGTAGCGAAGGTCCATATACATGATAATACGAGCTAGATCGCCTTTAATATTATCGCGCGGCTCAAAGATGCCGGCACTTGCATTCAATCTGTTTCCCGTTGCATTGCCGTTGTAGTTCACGGCATTACCACCTGCACCGAGCTCGTCATACTCGTGGTTCGAACGTGTCGAGTTAAGAGATATCGTTGCCGGCTTGAGGTTGTGTACATCTGTTCCAACCCCGGCGCTCGTTCCGAAACCACCCAATGAACGCGGCCAAACGTGCTCGCGATTCCAGCCTTGGCCACTATTGTATTCTTGCGGACCGTTGACAGAAATACCTGCGTATACTAAAAGGACATTTGAGGAATTTGAAGGGTCGACATCAGATGCTTTCAAAACATCCCATGTATCTGTAGAGGAAGAAGAATACGGTAGTTTAGTGTGCACTCGAATTATGTCATACAATTCCTCCCGGAGATCGTCGCCATCTTCATTCCAAGCGTCCTGATAGTAAGTTAAAGGTTGTGCCGAAGCAGCAATGCTTAAGAGAAGACCAAAAAGGAATAGGGTGAATCTGTTGTTCAATTTCATACCCTAAATGTCGTAAATATTATTCCAATTCTTGCTCTTTTCTTCTTAATGCTGGTTTACGGACAACAATGTTCCAATCGTGAACATTTGCCAGTCCGAGGGAACTGGCAATAACAACAATAACGGTCGACTGACCGGTAGCTGGAACATAGATTCTAACTACAATTCAGAGAATTCAGATAAATAGGTTATTGTGTTCTTACCTGCTGATTGACTCTGGGTTGTAAAGTCAATAAGCAAAAAGGGGATGATTGTTCGAAGGGAGTTCTATACCAATTAGCCACAGAATGTACCATTATCTCCACTTCTCGAGACGAATCTCTGGGAAGAGTGCTTTCAGATCAGCACCCACTTGTGCATGATCGCTCTTAAACGCTGAGATTATAGGCGCATCGGCCTCGTTGTCTGGTACACGACCTCCACTATTGAGTCTTATGTATACAGGAAGCAACATTTTTTGAATAAAATGCGGAATAAGCGGCTGCAGGAGCAGTCCCAACTGATGCAATGCGCCACTGCGAATGGCCACACTCTCGTTGCGGTGCTCGAAATCAAAATCGGTGTAAAAGGAAGGGTCAATACCCAAATATTCTGCTATTTCCTGCATCACATCTACCTTGCGCGACATCAAATCTTCAAAGGACCATATACGCACATAACCTTCGGGCATAGCTGCTACCCATTTTTTCAAGTACGTGGTATAATCTACATACATGTCAATCTTGGGAAGCTTGATGTACTCCTCCAACGGCATATCCACACGCTTAGTTCGGTACTTCTCCATCTTATAATGACTATACATCTGCTTGGACGGCTCGCGAAATAAGAAGATTATCTTAGGCGGAACCGGAGCCTCTGAAAACGCTTTTAAAGCCTGCTCCTCGTACAGATAATGCGCCGTAGCTTCAAGGCGAATCTTCGCATCACCAGCGTGTTTAAAAAACTGTAAATACGCGTCCAATTCATGCTCATGTACATTTGCTATAGCATTAAATCGATTAACCTTATCCGCGTAGAAAAAGGTTTCTTTCTTGGGCGAACTAAAGACCTCTGGATGAGCACTCAACCAAAAATACAGGCTACTGGTCCCACACTTCGGGGCACCGCCAATGATGAGATTTGGAAAACGTTCTTGCATGGGTGCAAATTAACCCGAGATTTCTAAATCGTAGTCAATAAAAGCTCTTTTACAGCATAAGCTAAAGCGCTTCCACAAAGTGGTGCGATAACAGGAATCCATGCATAGTCCCAACCCGAATCCATCTTATTCTTTATAGGCAACACCTGGTGCATAATGCGCGGACCTAAATCGCGCGCCGGATTGATGGCGTAACCCGTCGTTCCACCCAATCCTAAACCAATGACCCATATGAGAATAGCGACTGGCAAGGCGCCTACGCTACCCAATCCTACAGGGATTTCTTCGCCGGCCATTTCAAAGGCACCGTCCGCAATATAAAAGATGACAAACATCAGTACGAATGAACCAGCAAGCTCACTGAAGAAATTGTTCCACGTACTTTTAATGGCTGGGGACGTACAAAAAGTCCCTCTGATAGACGCTGCATCTTCGGTGATATCGTAATGCGTTTTATGAAAAATGTAATTAGTCGTAGTACCGGCGGCCGCACCTAAAAGTTGTGCCAACATATAGACGCCTATTTGGGAACCGTCTAGTGCTCCGTCCAACCATAGAGCCAAGGTCACTACTGGGTTCAAATGTGCACCGCTGTAAGGTCCTGCAATAACAACTCCCACAAACACGGCAAAGCCCCAAGCAGAGGTAATCATGATCCACGAACCTGGATCACCACTCGCCTTTGTACTTTTAAGTTTCATGTTGGAAACAACACCATTCCCGATAAAAATTAATAGAAAAGTTCCGACAAATTCTGCCCAGAATGCGCTCATGATTGTTGTATGTTTCGTTCGTGACTAAGGTAAGGATTTATGGGGTCAAAGCACCTTTTCATCTCGCATTCTCCATATATTGGAGGCAGTAACACAAAGACATCTATGGTCCCATATATACTCGCCATTGACGCGGGCACCACTTCTTCGCGTGCCATCGTTTTTGATAAAGACACTAAAAAAATAGGCTTAGGGCAATTCGAATTCACACAGCATTTCCCGGATAATTCCTGGGTCGAGCAAGATGCGAATGAAATCTGGGCCACCCAGCAAAAAGCCATCACTGCTGCCTTGAAAGCAGCAAAAATTAAGGCCACTGATATTTCAGCTATTGGTATCACTAACCAGCGTGAGACCACCATCATTTGGGACCGCGTGACCGGTGAACCCATCTACAATACCATCGTCTGGCAAGACCGCCGCACCTCGAACTATTGCAGCTCGCTCTCGAACGAAACTGTTGCTATAGTCGCAAAAAAAACGGGACTAATTGTAGACGCCTATTTCTCTGCAAGCAAGATCCGCTGGATTCTACACAAGGTGGAAGGCGCTGCCGAGCGCGCAGCGCGAGGCGAGCTTTGTTTTGGAACAGTAGATTCCTGGCTCATCTATAAACTCACAGGAGGAGCAAGCCACATCACAGATGCGTCCAATGCCAGCCGAACGATGCTCTACAACATCAATCACGGTGGCTGGGACCAAGAACTCTGCGATCTCTTTCAGGTACCGATAGCCATACTTCCCGAAGTGGTAAATAGCAGCGGAAATTTGGCCACCACTGATGAAGGGGTATTTGGTGCTACAGTGCCTATTTCAGGCATCGCCGGCGACCAGCAAGCAGCACTTTTTGGGCAGCTCTGCTTTAGTATTGGCGAGGCAAAGAATACCTACGGAACCGGTTGTTTTGCCATGTCAAATACGGGTGATCAAATCGTTCGTAGTACCAATAAAATGTTGAGTACCGTTGCTTGGCAAATAGACGGAAAACTTACCTATGCACTCGAAGGATCTGTATACGTTGCAGGTTCCTTGGTGCAATGGTTGCGCGATGGCATGGGCTTGTTCGAAAAGAGCGCCGATGTAGAAGAATTGGCCCTTCAAGAAAAAAACAATGGCGGCATTACCATCATCCCCGCTCTCACCGGATTGGGCGCACCGCATTGGGACAGCTACGCCCGCGGCGCCATCATGGGAATCACCCGCGGAACGAATACCTCACACATTGCTTATGCAGCATTAGAGTCGATCGCCTTGAGCACCGCAGATGTACTAGAGGCGATGGCCAAGGATATGGGCGA
Organism: uncultured Cryomorphaceae bacterium; assembly: GCA_913049845.1. Lineage (GTDB taxonomy): Bacteria > Bacteroidota > Bacteroidia > Flavobacteriales > Schleiferiaceae > UBA10364. The sequence continues at coordinate 101,532 of CAJWZE010000001.1, read as the reverse complement.
AAATCTTAAATCTATTAAGGTGGACGGAGGAGCAAGTACCAACGATACCATGATGCAAATTCAAAGTGACCTGCTTGGATGTCTCGTTATTAGACCAATGGAAACAGAAAGTACAGCACTCGGCGCAGCGCTATTGGCTGGTTTAGGTACCGGTATTTGGTCCGGATTAGATGAGCTAAAAGAATTGGCAGCAATAGACCAAAAGTTTACCCCTGCTGATAGTGATTTTACCCTCTTGCGCCAGCAGTGGAAAAAAGGAATTAACTCGAGTAAGGGCTGGATCGAAGCCGATGTACATGAATCAATTAGAATCGATCATTGAATTCAAGGAGGAAGAAAATTGGATTAAAGCTGAATTGGCTGCATTTGATAAGATAAGTAGTGATTACCTCGTTACATAGGCGAGCAAAATTGGCCTAACTTCACCGCCAAGGAGATGGACACGCAAAAACGACAGATATCAAAAGGAGCACTAATCAATCTAGTGGGGATTGGCATCGGTGTCATCTTGAACATCTGGCTTTTACCCAAGCTCTTCAGCACGGGTGAATTAGGCGTGTACCGATGGATTGAGCGAACTACCATTCTATTGGCCAACATTCTTCTTTTCGGTAACCACCGCGCGTACACTAAATTTCAAGCAGATGGATGCGTAGGGGACCATTTCAAGCAGACCATTTTTAGTAAGAACACGGCGCTTATCCTTTGCTCGGGTGCACTGATGGCACTTTGTGGACCACTGCTGGCGCCTGTTTTTCATTTAGAAACCTACACGTGGTTATTGCCTGTGCTTGGATTCACGGTAGCTGGTAATATGGCGCTACTTAGTGCAACGAGCGTAAGCGCCACTACCAAGCGGATCGCTATACCTCTTTTTCTCAAAAATATTGGACTGCGAAGCGTAATGCTCGTGGGCGGATTGATCGTCTTATGGTCCAGCTTTGGCTTCATCCATTGGGTGCTGTTCTTCGGCGTCGGCACCCTAGCACTCGGTTTGGGAGGCCTTTATTATGCTTGGAAAAGAGTCGGAGTCCAATTCCGTTTAAAATACACTTTCAACTCCTTTCCTTCAGTGGTACGCACTTTCATGCGTTACAGCGTGATGACTACCGTCGTTACCTTCGGGCTCTCGACCATCGATATACAAATGCTATCGCTGCTCACCGACTACAGCAGTGTCGGTATTTACGGCATTGCCTTTTTCATGGGATCCGTCATTGACGGCATTAAACGGCCCATCAACCAAATGCTCGCACCTCAGTTTGCAAAAGCCTGGAACACGAACAACACCACCATGTTGTCAAAATTGTATAAGAAAACAGCCACCATACAAGTGCTTGTGAACGTTTTAATGGTAATCATGATTCTATCCAACATCAACTGGATTTTCTCACTCATCCCCAACGGCGAACGATTCAATGCTGCCATTCCAGTTGTCGGCTGGGTGCTGTTAGCGCGATTCATCGATTCTTCTTTCGGATCGAACGGTGAAATTATTGGAAACAGTCCCTACTTCAGATTCAACTTTTACTTCTCAACCATACTCATCACACTGGTCATTGCGCTGAACCTCTACTTCATCCCCGCTTACGGAATCGTTGGAGTCGCCTACAGCGGAGCTATTTCTATGTTCTTGTTCAATGCGATGAAAGCGGTACTCATTTACCGAAAATCGGATATGATCCCCTTCAGCACGAGCTATGTGAAAATCATTGTGGTTGGCGCCCTTGTTTTCGGTGCCGTCATGTATCTCCCGGTTGAAGGTTTCTTAGGTGCCTTAATTCGTGGAGGAATTGTTTTAGCCGTAGTCGCAATGAACCGCAAATTCATCATCTCCACAGTGCAGAATTAGCCACTCTACCCTTAGGGTAGGTTTAGTATCTTAGCCTTCTAAGAAAGAATAGCATGAGTGCATTTTTAAGCGAAGAATACAGAGACCTGCAAGCAGTTGCAGCCAAATTCAAGGACGCGTATAAAAACGCCGAACCCTTCCCTTCGATTTATTTCGACAACGTCTTCGACGAAGAGAAACTGAACGAAATTCTCGCCGAATTCCCCGATCTCAGCAAAAAAGATACGACCAACTACGCCGACGATGTTCAAGTGAAATTCGGTTCTAAAGGAGAGCGCTTTTTCGGTGAAAAGACCAAAGCATTCATGCATTATTTGAATTCAGAACCGTTTCTGAATTTCTTGCAAGAACTAACAGGTATCGAAGAGATTTTGGTCAATGACCCTTATTTTCATGGGGCTGGACAACACGAGATCAAGCCGGGTGGGTTTCTTAAGATTCACGTGGATTTCAACAAGCACAAAACCCTAGGTTTAGACCGTCGCATTAACGTCTTGGTCTACCTAAATAAAGATTGGGACGAGAGCTATGGCGGACAATTCGAACTATGGAAAACCGATATGAGCGAATGTGGTGCTAAGATCCTGCCGTTGTTTAATCGTATGGCCATCTTCTCTACTACAGAGAAGAGCTACCATGGCCACCCGGACCCACTGCAATGTCCAGAAGGCATAAGTCGCAAATCTTTGGCTTTATACTACTACAGCAATGGCCGTCCAGCCGATGAGTTTAAGCACAGCCAAGAAGACCATCGCACACTATGGGCACAGCGTCCCGATGCTGAGAACGATACTTTCACCAATAAGAGGAGCAAAGTGACCAAGGTGATCAACCGACTGAAGAAGCTCGGAAAGTAAACGATGATCAAATTACCTAAATTTCTTCGCAAAGCACTAAAAACGAATCCTCAGCCGCCGTCACGCGAGGTGGAACCCCCTCTTTTCATAACTGGAATGATGCGAAGCGGCACCACCTTCTTGGTGAGCAAGGTAGTCAGCCATCCACAATTGCTCAAGGTGGGCGACGAACTCGATAAGGTTTGGAACCATATCGGAGGGGCGCAAATAGGTGCTAAATGCGTCCATAAGACCGCAAAAGACGCCTCCGGCCAGTATACCTATCAGATGAGCAATTACTTCTTCAATTTCATCCAAGAAAGTAAAGGACTTAAGCGCCACCTGATGCGCGCAGCGAATAAGTACAACAAGGAATTTGGCCGAATCTTTCACGACTGGGAGAACATTATCCCTGTCAATAAGAGCCCACACTTGATCAACAAGATGGAGTACGTCCTAGAGCTCTTCCCCACGAGTAAATTTTTGTACATCATTCGAAATGTTCGCGGCCACAGCGCTTCGATGAAAGTGCATTTCAACTTCTACCGCACAAAGAAGGGAAAGGTTGCATTCCTACCAGATGATCCCATGGACTGTTGGTCACTCGTCGACGAAACCCCCGAGACGATATTGGATCCAACCAGCTATCCACCCACCTTCGGGCTCATCCCAGAGATGTGGATCCGGTTGAATAAAGTTGGGCTAGAAACTGCCAAACGACTTGGACCTGAGAAGGTGATGGTCGTAGAATACGAAGACCTCATAGCTAATCAAGAAGCACTGATGAATAAAATCTTCGACTTCATTGGGACACACGAAAAGCATAACGAAGAGACTGCAAAAATTGCTCGAGCTAAAATGGCCAATATCAACACCACTACGAAAGGAAACTCCCTAGAAAAGTGGAAGAAAACGTTGACGCAGGAGGAGAAAAATGAACTGGATCAGTGTATTACGAAGCATCAACAAGAGTATGATGCAGTGCTTGCACTTGTTGAGGAATTAAAGGTTCGTACATGATGATTCGCTTTTCCGTAATTATGACCACCTACAACGGAAGTGCCACTATAGGCGCTGCCTTGGACTCCATCTTAAACCAAGAGGGACGAGGGACCGATTTTGAAATCGAAGTGTTCGTTATAGACGACCACAGTACAGACCATACCATCGAAGTTTTAGCCTCGTACAAAGACATACCAGTCGTACAAACCAAAGCAAATACCGGAGGGCCCAACACTGGGCGCAACATCGGTCTTAAAGCCTGTACTGGCGATTGGATTTGTATTGCCGACCACGACGATCTCTGGGAACCTTTTAAGCTGAAAAAGCTGCTGCCGCATCTCGATGCAGCTCCTATCCTAACTAGCGGCTACACTTTGATTGATGAACAAAAGGGAACGAAGACCGTGCGTGTTAGATTTCCGGAAGAGCCCATCAAACACTTCCCGGTGAATGCTACCTTTGCCAGCAAGTTGTCTAAATCAAAGCAAGGCCAGAACACTTACCTCGGTGCTATCGTTTACCAAAGTTCTTTGAAGCACATTCTCTTTGAAGAAGAGCACGGTATGGTCGATTTCGATTGGGTCGTTCGCCTCTTTGAAGGCAAGCGATCCGCAGAAATTGCGGAAAGTCTCTATATTCGTATCGTAGAAGAGTCCAATCTTAGCTTGAAGCCTAGTTACAGGAGCATCGACTTTGAGTACAGTATATCTTTTGCTGCACAATACAAAGACCGCTACCCAGCCCTTTACAGATTGGCCGTTGCGCGTTTACACGGTTCTCGCGCACGCTACTTCTACCTTATTGGTGATATGAAGAAGGCACGTCAATTCTTACGCAAGGCACCCTTTGATTTTAAAACAGTCCTTTACTTTGTAACCTCCTACGTAGGGGCCAATTGGGTTAAAAAGAACTTCAATATCTTCGGATAATGGAAAATCATCAGTCACGACCTCTTCTTCTTTTAGGCTGTCAGCGCAGCGGTACAACCCTGCTTGCTGCCATGCTTGGAGGTCATTCAGAGATCAACATGCTCTTTGAGAGTGTTACCAAGGATACGTTCCGACTGATCGGTAAACGCTACAACGGCAATAAGCTTTTAGCGTACCGTCAAATTCGAATGAGCCAACGTGCCTCACGTTTTGGGCACCTCATTAACCGCATTGTTAATCTGAATTTCGGCTTGGAACCAAAGCCGCACAAGTTGCGTCCTTTCCCAACCGGCACCCTAAGCTTGCAAGATTATATCGATAGTGATGCTAAAATCATTACCATCGTCCGCAAGAAGGAAGAAGTAGTTTCTTCCATCGTAAAGCGCACCAAAATGAACAAGAAACAAGCTCGCAGAGAATACGACCTCGTTATTCAAGAAATCGACAAGGTGACCGATCGTGCGCTGAACATCACATTTAAAGAACTCGTTGGGGACCCAGAAGGGACGCTTAAAACGATTTGTAACTACTTAGATTTAGAGTTTGAACCGCGAATGCTTAAAGGCCCTGAATACAACTTCGTATACCCTGAAAAGAGCATCATCAGCTCGAAGTCTACCGAGAATTAATCTTGGGGCGCTATTATCTAGGACATTGACCAAAAAATTTGAATCAAATAAAAAGCCGCGGCCCCTTTAGGCCGCGGCTTTTGTTATACGCTTCTCAGCTTAAGGGATTATTGCACCTGTACACGCTGAGTTACTATTCCTCTAGTAGAGCTTACGCGGACGAGGTACATACCTGCACTCACATTCACATCTACAGAAATCGTATTTCCTTCTACGGTCATTCTTGAAAGAACTGCACCACGAACATCCATCACCTCAACAGTGTAGTTGTCTGTGCGGTCCATTTCAATATTGAATTGACCAGTGTTCGGGTTCGGGTAGATGCGTCCATTTAATGTGAACTCACCTGCACCTGTGTTAGGCGTTAGGTTACCTGGTGAACCTACATCTCCATTCAATGAAGTGTATGCACCGTTCACACCGTCAACTGCATCACCTACTGAAGCACCGGTAGTATCAAACTCAATCGAATATCCAGCAGTACCTGAGATGTATTCACTCTTCGTCAACTCAATACCTGCTGCATCGAAGAGGTATACTCCATCGCCGTTCTGGCTCAATGATGGGAACGAACCTGTAAGCTCATCTGTTGAGATTACTTGAACTGAACCTGAGTACAATTTCCAGCTTACTAATAAGCTGTCCTCATTCGATGCTACGTCGTCCCAAACAACAACTGCCTCACCTGGAGCAACTGTAACCGATGGGAATGTTGACGTTCCTGAGATACCACTTTCGTCGTCCCAAGACATACCTGCTAAATCAACTGCAGTGTCGCCGTAGTTATAGATTTCGAACCAGTCTGCGTTCCAAGCAGAAGCATTTGAACCTGGCATAATCTCACTTACCACAATCTTAGGAACGTATACTGCTGCTGCAGGAACGATATCCGCTTGGTAGCGTGGCAACAACTGGTAACCTGATGTATAAGGTGAAGAGAAGTCATATTGACCACCGATACCCGTTACATCAAACGCACCTGTTGGCGCAGCCTGAGAATATAGATCTACATCATTATCGATACGCATCGCAATAGTATCTGTACCATTAGTGATATCTACATTGAAACCTGAACCTGAACCTGTCCACTGAGATGGGTCAACAAGTGTTGCACTTGTAAAGGTTGTAAGCTCACTTTCAGTGTTCTCACCCAACTGTGTAACTACTGTTGGCGTTGGAAGTGTATTATTTGAAGAGATGAATACAATACTATCCGGATTAATCTGAGTCAAACCATTGAACTGGCTAATCGTACCAATTAATCGAACTTGATCACCTTCCATTACAGAGTAAGACTGCGCAGCTGGCGCTGAAGAGTACACTCCTAGACCGTCTGATCCATCATGAATAGTAAACTGGATTGCAGTTGCAGAACCTTGAAGATCTACACCCATCACAGTACCCACTACTTTACATAATACACCTAAGCTATCGGCAACACCGTCAGCATCTAGAGTAGTTACGGCACCTATTGTGTACGTTGGAATAGTTGGGTACTCGAAGATATCTGTCAACATACGTGGGAAGATTTGGTAACCTTCATCGTATGGAGAAGAGAAATCAAACTGAGAACCAAGACCAGTAACGTCAAACATTACTGTCGGAGCCGTTGAACCGTCAATATCCGTGTCGCTATCAATACGCATAGTCATAGTATCTGTACCGTTGGTAATGTCTACGTTCGCTGAAGAACCAGAGACTGGCCACTGCGTAGGATCAACTACAGTCATACCAATCAACTGAATCAACTCACTTTCTGTAGACTCGTTCAAGGCAGTTTCTACAGAGGCTGCAGGAAGCGTATTGTTTTGATTTGCCAAATAGATTGAATCTGGCTCCAATTGGGTCAAACCTCTGTATTGGCCAACTTCACCATGAATAAACAGACTATCACCCATCATTGGCATCGTGTAGCCACTCTGGTCGTTGAAGTTGAAGATGTTAATACCGTCTGTAGCATCCTCAGCATAGAACGAATAACCATTGTTACCATCAAAATCGATAGAAGTCACAATAACTTTTACCCACTTCATTGAGCCAGTTGAATCTGCGACACCGTTGGCATCCATACTATTAAATGTGTTGATCGCAACAACATCTGAGAATACTGGGGATGGCGCTGTCACAATACAGTTAGAATTGTGGTCTCCAACAAACGACCAAGTATTTTGTGGGTGTACGTTCCATTCTGTCGCACCTACTGTCCAATCTGTTTGACCAGCACTCACCGAAGACTTACGAATCAAAGTATGGTTCGCTGTAGAACCTGTATCAACTGTCCAGCTTGATCCTGGGTCAACGCCCGGAGTACCAATAACATCAATAGTATCTGTTCCGTTTACAAGAATCAATGCGTCATCACCGTTGAAATGTGCCACCGATGGGAAGCCCATCGCTGTATCTGCCTCTGCAAGGATCACAGAGTTAGCTTGGTTGGTAGAGATCACATATACATCACCTGATGCAACAGATGCTGAAGTGGTAAATGTATTCGTGAATGAACCTCCATTACCACTCAAGTAAACAGTGTAACCACTTAACGAAACTGCATTCGCTGTAGGGTTGTAGATTTCAAAATATTTGTGGTTTGATGAACCCTCTGAGTACTCAGAGAAGAACAACTCGTCACAACCGGCAGAAACTGTTACACAATTAGAGGTATGTGCATCTGCATAACTCCAGGTATTTGAAGCATATACATCCCACTCACCTGCACCATTAGTCCAGTCTGTAGAACCCATATCTACCGTTGCTTTACGTATTAAAGTATGGTTCGCTGTAGATCCAGTACCTACCGTCCAGCTTGAACCTGGGTCAACGCCCGGTGTACCAATAACATCAATAGTATCTGTTCCGTTTACAAGAATCAATGCATCATCACCGTTGAAGTGAACGATTGATGGATAAGATAGAGAAGTATCAGCATTAGCCTGAGTTGCACTATCTAATGAGCTATTTGCAATGAAGTAAACATCACCAGACGCAATTGCAGCATTTGATGTGAAGGAGTTAGTATATGAACCCCCGTTACCACTCAAGTAAATAGTGTAACCACTCAACGAAACAGAGTTCGCTGTTGGGTTGTAAATCTCAATGTATTTGTTGTTTGAAGATCCTTCAGCGTACTCAGAGAAGAACAAATCGCCACAAGCTGTTGGCGTGTAAGTCGACTGACAAGCAGTACATTCTTCCCAACAGTAGGTTGGTAAAGTTGTATCAGATGAACCTATAGTAATGTAACGGTTCGTGAAAGTACCTGTGGTCAACGTACACACTGAATCTGCCGTTGCAGGATCAAGGCTCTCCTGACCTACCCAGTTGTCGTACGTAAACTTGAACTCATAGTTACCGGCTGCCAAGTTGATATCGCCTTCGTATACACCGTCACCGTCTGGATCAGTCAACTGGTTTGCATTTCCGCTCCAGCTATTTAGAGTACCACTTACATAAACGTTCGTGAACGAAGCGCTCACGTTACTCATATCCACTCGGAAGGTCACGTCTGGATTAGTAGTTGTTACCGTGCAAGAAGTATCTGTAGAACACGTTCCGAAACAGAACATTAATGTTGTATCCTGAGTAAACGTAGGAAGAATACGGTCGTTGTAGTTGTTTGGATCCGCACAAGACAAACCAGTTAAATTTTCTTTCGTATTCCAATCCCAAGCATTCGCTGGGCTATTCAAGAAGATGAAATTACCTCCGCTTGAACCGTTCAATGTATCTGTACCTACGTAAATACCATCATTATCTGGATCGAGCAGTTGAACTGCATTTGCACCGCCAATAACACCACCACCTAAGTAGAGACCGTTTGTACCAACAGTAATATTCGCAGTATTCACCATGAAGGTTACTACGAAATTGGTTTGAACCGGACATGTAGCACAAGATTCCCAACATACCACTGGAAGCGTTGTATCAGAATTACCAAACGTAGCGTAACGGTTTGTAAAAGTACCTGTAGTCAGGGTACATGCACTATCCAAAATTGCATCAAGACTTTCCTGACCTGTCCAGTTATCGTAAGTGAACTTATATTCGTAAGATCCGGGCATTAACGAAAGTGTTCCAGTGTATACACCATCACCGTCTGGATCTGTCAATTGGTTTGAGTTACCGCTCCAGTTGTTCACTGTACCACTCACATAAACGTTCGTAAACGATGAAGTGACATTATTCATGTCCACCTGGAAAGTTACGTCGTTTGGAGTAACTACACAGTTGCTGGAATGTGCGCCTGAGTATGTCCAAGTGTTGCTCGCATAAACATCCCACTCACCTGCACCATTAGTCCAGTCTGTAGAACCCATATCTACCGTTGCTTTACGTATTAAAGTATGGTTCGCTGTAGATCCAGTACCTACCGTCCAGCTTGAACCTGGGTCAACGCCCGGTGTACCAATAACATCAATAGTATCTGTTCCGTTTACAAGAATCAATGCATCATCACCGTTGAAGTGAACGATTGATGGATAAGATAGAGAAGTATCAGCATTAGCCTGAGTTGCACTATCTAATGAGCTATTTGCAATGAAGTAAACATCACCAGACGCAATTGCAGCATTTGATGTGAAGGAGTTAGTATATGAACCCCCGTTACCACTCAAGTAAATAGTGTAACCACTCAACGAAACAGAGTTCGCTGTTGGGTTGTAAATCTCAATGTATTTGTTGTTTGAAGATCCTTCAGCGTACTCAGAGAAGAACAAATCGCCACAAGCTGTTGGCGTGTAAGTCGACTGACAAGCAGTACATTCTTCCCAACAGTAGGTTGGTAAAGTTGTATCAGATGAACCTATAGTAATGTAACGGTTCGTGAAAGTACCTGTGGTCAACGTACACACTGAATCTGCCGTTGCAGGATCAAGGCTCTCCTGACCTACCCAGTTGTCGTACGTAAACTTGAACTCATAGTTACCGGCTGCCAAGTTGATATCGCCTTCGTATACACCGTCACCGTCTGGATCAGTCAACTGGTTTGCATTTCCGCTCCAGCTATTTAGAGTACCACTTACGTAAACGTTGGTGAATGAAGAGGCCACTCCATTCATGTCTACGCTAAATGTTACGTCAGGGTTGGTTGGCAATGTTGGACATACAGTATCTGTTGCACAAGATCCGAAACAGAACAACAAAGTAGTGTCCTGCGTGAAGCTTGGTAAAATACGGTCGTTGTAATTGTTGGCATCTGCACAAGAAAGACCTGTAAGATTTTCCTTAGCTCCCCAGTCTCCGCCCCAAGAAGGACTGTTCAAGAAGATGAAATTTCCTCCACCTGCTCCGCTTAATGTATCGGTGCCTTCATATACACCATTTCCATCTGGGTCACTAAGTTGAACGGCGTTCGCTCCACCGATTACACCGCCACCTAGATAAAGCCCGTTTGACCCTACTGTAATGTTCGCAGTGTTCACTTTAAATGTGACCACATAGTTAGTCTGTGCAAACCCCATATAAGAGAGGCAAACCAGTACTATCGCTAGATACTTTCTCATGATTTTTAGTTAATTGAGTGTTATTTGTGGTTGCTAAAATTAGCGGCTAGAATATACATAGAAATCCTCATTCTTTTGCTATTCAAAGTCTAAGGTTAGTTTAAATCTTGAAACCGTTCCGCTTTGAGCGTCAGCCGCATAGAGAATCCGGTCATAATAAGCCACAGCACGTAAATCGCCGAAGCCGCCCAAAGTGGATATTGCGTTGAGTTCCGCGGTGCTCGCAGGAGGTGGTGGCACGCCTTCTAATCCGGTCGAGGTGAATTGGTATATCGAATCAACACCTGCGTCTGCGACAAAGAGAAATTGGCTTGCATCACCTGCAAAAGCGAGGTCACAAGGCTCCGAAAATCTATTGGCCGTTTGCAGGTACCCTTTGGTATTTGGATCAGTGGTCGAATAGAAAACCGGTTGATAAACCGCGCCAAACGGCCCTTCTTCAAACTGAATGTGTTGAATCTGAATGGCTTGATCTGGATCGCTATTGGCTACCCAAAAGTCTTGTGAAGGACGTGCCGCAATCTGAGGCGGTTGGGTAAAACTCGCCAACGCTAAGGGACGCTTAAAATAATCGCCGTAAACAGCACCGGCAGCAGTCACCGGGATACCAGAAACGAATTCGTCCGTATTTGAAAAAGTCAAGACGGCGTTATCTGGACCAAAACCAGCATTGTTTTGATTTTCACCAGTTCTACTAACATAATAACGGTTGTTGAGCTGACCGCTCACGCCACCTTGTACCGCGATGTCTGTAAATTTCACAAAAGCGTCTGAAGAGGAAAATGAGTTCTTGAAGTAAAACGGATGTACCGCCACCTTTTCCATAGAGGCTTGTGTAAAGTCCAGGATGCTGTTTTTTTCAAAATCGATTCTATAAATCGTCGTCAAATCATAATCCACCCCGTTGACTGTCGTATCGGAGGTACCAATAGCTAATAGATTTAAACGGCGGTCTTGCACTACTTTAGTAACCCCAGGTACGAATAAGCGGCCTTGTGGCTGGAACGCCATGTCGTATCGAGCAATCTCCGAGGTGGCGCTGTCCACAACATAAATAAATTCATCGTATCCAATAGTCACATCTATAGGCGCAGCTGCATCATAAAGCCCGGGCTCCACAGGCACATAAGCAATCTCACGAACCTCATAATTCGGAATGTCAATAAAGCTGATATCGGTCTTATTTCCCCAGTAGTTCTCACAGGAAGAAAGCATTGCAGCGGCAACAAATAGTGAGATTACTCTTCTCATAACAGCCAGTTTAATGGGGTAATGGTCAAACCAAATACCGTTTGATAATTTCCTGCAGGAGATGGAATGGCACTCACGCCCATCTTCATCGGCCAACCACCCACTTGGGTCTTGGTTGAAAACCCAAAACTAGGAGCTCCCCAGCGACTTACCATGCGGTAACCCAACTGCACCTCAATGATTTCTTTGTACGAGTACTCAGCGCCAACACTGTAATTTTCGTTATTGTCCGAAGGGTGGTTCAATTGGAACGAAGTATAGATCTTGTGATCACCCCTGTCCATAGCGTTAAATCGCATCCCCATAGCAAACACTTGAGGCGGTGCTGCTACCGAAGAAACTGTCGTATCAGTATTAATGGTAGTCGGCAATGACCCTATCTGAACGATAGACGTTGAAGGACCAAAATTCAAAATAGCCGCAGCGAAGCTCAGTCCTCGATAGTCCAACTCGTAATGGAATCCGAGATCGAGCGCCACAGAATGTGCGGTGAATGCCCCTAACTGCTCTTGCCCATACTTCAACTGAACGCCAGCATTGAAATAATCCGAGAATCTTTGACTCACACCGACACCAACAGAGTGTAAGACGCCATTTACAATTCGTCCTGTTCCCTCTGGCTGCCAAACGGTGCGTTCAACAATTCCTCCAGAAGTCAATGAGTTTAAGGAAACACCTACCACTTGGTTCGGGTTGCGCGCCTTCGAAATGCTAAAGAAGTTGTGCCCGATAGATCCGCCCAACATTCTAGAGCCTGCAAAGACGCCCTGCTGCATTCCTGCGGAGAGCAATGCTGGATTAGTAACTAACCCGTACGAAGATGTGTTTGCCAAAGCAGTTCCACCCAAGCCAGCACTCCATGGATCTACTGGAGATTTCATATACGTAAAAGAACTAAGTCCTGCGCGCTCTTCCCCATAATTTGGAAGTAGCTGTGCGTGAAGTCCAGGACCTAAGGCCAATGACAAGAAGAGTAGTATACGCTTTACCATGACATCTGAATTCCAATCATACATTGAATCGGGGCGGCATACCGCGCAGGATTCCGAGGATCCGTTCCGCTTTCTTGGGGGCCATTAAATTCAGGTCGAGGATCGCGCCATGTTAGCGGCACATCGTCACCATACTCGTAGGCTCTTCCCGTAATCGGGTTAATGATCTGTGCATTTCTTCTATTGGTGAAGTTTGTAACCTCAGCATTTAATGCCACCCCTCGTCCACCGACAAGCGTGACCAACTGATAGCTTGCTTTGGCATCCATAGTGAACCAGTAGGCACCTCTTCCTTCAAGGAATCGACTGTTGTCTACCTCAAACTGAGGGCGACCTAAATCATTATAGCTGACCAAATTCTGAGGTGTATATCTGTATCCCGAAGAATAGCGAGCACTCACTGTAGCACGCCACTTGCTGCTGTCGTTTGCATAGGTGATCCCCGCGTTAAATTTCCAGGGCCTGTCCCAAGCCAAGAATTGCTCCTGAGACAACGGTACCTCACCGGTCTGAGCAATCTGCAAGGCACTTTCTCGAGCCGAATTACTCTTACCGCGCGCCTGCTGGTAGCTACCATTAATAAACGTCTGGAAACTCTCACCCAAGCGGGCATTAAACTGAGTCTCCACGCCCAATACTTTTGCGTAATCCTGATTGATGTACATCGTCTTGGTCACAGGACGGCCTGTCGCATCCGTGGTAATAACACGGCGCGCCACGATGTAATCAAAGCGGTTGTTATTGAATGCATTTAAAGTCCAACCTAAGCGAGTTCCTAAGAGGGTCTTGTATCCAATTTCATAAGAAATATTGACCTCTGGATTCAAGTTCGGATTCCCAAGATTCGAGAGGAAGGAACGGTCTTGGTATTCGGGATCAAGACCAGCATACAAGAAACGCGGGTGTGGCGTTCGCATGCTGTGTCCATAGTTGAAGTACAAGACATTGTTTTCGGTTACTGGAAAACTCACGTTCAAACGCGGCAACATACGCAGTTTCCAACGAAGGCCAGCAACACCAATGGTCTGCTGCATGTAATCTTCACGCACCTGATCCAATACCGGTGAAGAAGGGTCGTTCACTGCATTATCCGCAAATGCTCCTGGTGCCCAATAATTCAAACGCATCCCTAAGGTTGCTTTAATCCCTTGGTATTCGATACGGTCTTGAATGAAGAAGCCACCTTTTTGAGGGTTTACCTTCCAGATATCATTGCTTGAACCAATAGATATCGACGGTGTAGTCGTACTGTCATTTAGTGCAATCGGAGCGCCTACCCATGGACGGAACACGTCGACCCACTGGTATTCTGTAAATGCATGCTCCCAACCTGCAGAGGTTTGATGAATCTTGTTTGGCGTGTAAGTGAATTTGACTTTAAGTGTGTTCTCTTGGGCGTAGTGGTCGTGCCAAATAGGTGTAATACCACCATTATTGACCAATCCGTCCCCAGGAATGAGGTAATAGGTACCAGAAGGATCATCCGGGTTAAACAAGGTCATTTGCCCAGTGTAAATGTAATCCTCGTCGTAAATCTGATCTACCGTTGCCGCTCGGAACGGACGACCATTAGCATCCGCACGAAGGTTCGTAAAGAGACGGCCCGCTGAGATATTCAATCCTGACTTTGTATTCAAACGCTTCTGCCATTGCAAAACGCTCAAATTACTATGGTGAGTGTAGGTAGTCGCGTTATCCAGATTGTTGGAGCGGTTGTACTGGAATCCTGGTGCTAGCAATGCGTCAAACCCTACAATCTGAAGCGTCCGTGAATTTTGATTGACTTTAAGACTGTGACTGTTAGTCAAGCTGATCTTCCCTGCGCCCTTTGAGCGCCAAGTCAATTTAGTAGTGTGCGTGTAATCGTTGCTCTGTCGAGGTGACCACAGCATAGGGTTCCCCAGAAATAGAGAGCTGTTTAATTGAGACGCCGTAGCGCCAAAATAGTGATCTGTAATATCCGCGTTGGCGCTGGTGAACAGCGTTAATTTCTTCTTGGTAAATGGAATAGGCGTACTTAGCGTGACCTCGGCACGGTCGGTATTGAAGCTCGCCGGCGTGAAATTATCAGAACTGTACTGAGCGCTCCAACGAAGTTTTTGTCCACCTTCTTTAATGGTCGTATTGACGACGCCAGAGGATCCGCCGCCGTATTCTGCACTTGCACCACCGGTCATCAAATTGATGGATTGCAGTGAAGACGAACTTACACTCACACCGCCACCGGTGCCGGCCAAAGGATCTTGAGCCGAAATACCATCCACCAAATACTCCGTTTCGTAAACACGCGCACCACGAATTTGGATACCGTCCGTAGTTTTCTGGACACCAGCCTGTTGGGCTACGATATCCTCAACTCCTTTGGCAACTAAAGAACTGATCTCCTCTGAAGAGAAAGTAATTGCTGACGAGGCTTGCTCAAGATCTACCTGATTTTTTCGACCCACAACAGTCACTGTATTGAGCATTTCATTCTGCTCAGCCAATACTACACGTAGGGGTTTGTTTTGACCTGTCTTGACTCTGACCCCATTGATTTGTGTTGGGCTAAACCCAATGAATTGGACCTTGACGGTGTAGGTTCCCGGTTTTATGTCTTTAATTTCAAATTCACCTGAGAAATCCGTCAAAGTCTGATAATAGGTACCGACGATGGTCACCGAAGCATTCGGTAAAGTTTCACCAGTTGCCTTTTCAACCACCACACCTTTAAGCACACCTTTGCCCTGAGCAAAAGCCATCTGGCTAAAGGCGATGAAAATGAATATGTGAAAATTCCTAAAATTCATTTTCGAGAACATGTTTTATGAGGTCACCACCATTGGTAGAATTAGACCTTGAAAATTGATGTAATGGAACAGAGAAAAATACCTCATACACTTCCCCGTTTCTCGAACGAATGGTACCCACGGTGTTGCCTCCGGTCCAACCCGCAATTTTAGTCAACTGCCCCGTGTAATAGGCATTGGCATCTGCCGCCGGATTCACTGGAGTCACACCTAAAACGATGTTTTTTGGCCTTACTGATGGAGCGCCTCCTGTTGTATCTACAGGAACTATCGAACTGTCATTGGTCAGACGCGCTTGACCGGTAGAAGTGATGGACCCACTAACCGGATAGACGTCATTAATCGCACCCATATCCATAGAACTGGTTATCTGTGCACTCGTTAATACTTTTCCTCCTCCTTGGACATACGACTGTACCGAAGGGCTAAGAATATTGAGAAGGAAATCTGTACCGCCGTTGTTCGGAAACTGAGTAGCATCCGTAAATAGTAGTACGCGCTCGTACTGCTCAAAAAGCAGCTTCATAGAAGGGTTCCAATATGTAGGAATCCCAATTCCAGTAATCGCATCCATCTGCACATAGTCGTAGGCTTCACCAATGGTGTCTAGCCACTCTTTATACTGCGCCCCGATGTATGCCGGTTGACTATTCAACACCAACATATCTGCAGCCTTCGCCGACCAATAGAAGGTACTTGATGTATCCACCTCTGAGTACGAACCTGCCCAGTCTTTCACTCGAAGGAAAACTCTGTTGGTGTCGTTGGCAACTGCTCCTGACAGCGCGGTATCCACTAAGAATCCATTTTGATAAACGGCTGCCGAGCTACCGCTAGAATTCAGGGTAAAACTCAGCAGTCCTTGTCCTAAATCAATCTGTGCCCAAGGTCCATTGTTTAGGCGTACCTCAGCTTCAACAATAGTTTCATTGCCGTCGATATCCTCTGCATCCCAGCGAAGCGTAAGGACAATCTTTGCGCTATCTGGGGCAATCTCATCGGCATCAATGCGGCATGAAGGCGCGGCGTTTTTCAGCGGTACCCGCAGCTTTGCTGGCGTAGGATCTTCTAACCCTTCATGATCCACTGCACTCACTTGAATAAGAATATCCGCTGAATCTAAGCCCGCATCAATAACAAACGTAAAGATGCTATCGTTGGAGCGCGTTTTACCTGCCGGATTTTCATTGACCTGTACATTAAAATAATCTATGTAGCCGTCGGCATCAGACCCGTACCAATTCAAATGCACATTCGCATTCAATCGAAGATCTCCTGAACGCTGAATACTGTCCACACTAATGGTCGTCTCCGGCGCCAAGTTATCTATGGATCCTTGAGGCTTCTGACACCCCAAGGCCGCAAATAAAATACTACATATGACCGCTATTCTCTTCAAGGTCTATCGCTGTACAATAAAGACGATGGTTCCAGCCCTTTCGTCGCCGCTGAATCGAGCAACATAGGTTCCTTCTGCTAGTGAAGTCGTAGAAATCCTGAATGAACCTTCACTCTCGTAAGTAGCTACCTGCTGACCCAAAACATTGGTAATGGTCCAAGTACCAGCTCCTGAGCTTTCCAGCTGCATCCAATCTTTCGACGGGTTTGGATAGGCTTTAAGATTCGAAGTAGCCCATTCGTCTAGACTGATAGGCGACGTTGCTACAGTAACGCTGTCAAGAGTCACAGATGGATTAATAAAGTCATTGTTGTTTCGTGGCAATAGACGATAATTGCTAAAGCCGAAGAAAAGAATCCCTTCAATAGCCTCAAAGGTCATCGTGTTATCCACAACGATTGGTGTAACGTCCATCTCACCATCAATTGAAGCATACGAGGTATCTGTTACTAGCTGAACATTCAGCGAAGAATAAGCAGTTGTGGACTGACGTCCAGCCAATACACGTCCGCTGCTCCATACCGGTGCAGAGGCGCTATTACTTACTGCATAATCTCCAAAACCAAGATTGGTTTGACTCACATACAAAGAACTGTTGTTTGGATCCTCGTAACGAACTAACATACTCTCGTAAGGCTCCCAACCGAAGTTTGCATAGCTCGCTGAATCCGATGGATCAATTACCAAAGGTGTAATAGAACCCAGGTTACCAGTCTTGCTCGAAGAAGTCACATTTAATCGAGTCATTCCATAGAACTCTTCAACAAAGCCTGTAACCTCAACTTCTTCATTGCGGTAATAGGTGTTAAGGCCAATTCCGACACACCAGATACCCGCCCAAGATGTTGCATTTTCATCTTGGATGTACAAGAAGCCTAGATCGCCAATTTTAGTTGAAGCCGTCACAATACCTTTCACAGTTACCTCCGCACCATTCAAAGAAGAAGCTCCGTTTGAATTATACGTGAACTGAATATCCGGGATAATCAAACCGTTATCACGAACAGTATAGAAGTCAAAGTTTGGTGTTGCCTGATTGATCGGCTTCGAAGGCAAGTAACTTTCATTGCCGTCGTCGTCTTTTGCATAGATGTAGTAACGCACCAGCGTACCGTTGGCCTGCTGTGGAATCTCAAATTCAAATTCATCGGTAGTACCCGTTACTAATGTCATAGGGTCTACAGTGAAATTAGCCACCGATTGCGTGTCAATAGCACTCCATACAAAGGCTACAGAATCTACGCTACCGTCAAAATCTGTAATGGTACATACAATCTCGACATCCTGGTTTGAGGTGGGAATCGAAGGATCGCGCTCAAAGTTGGCGATGTAGGGCGGCGCATAGCCAATATCATAGTGTGAAGCGGCAAACGGGTTGATCTCGTAACCACGACCGTTATCCCCTGTACATCCGTTTGCATCGTGACGGACCACACCCGAAATCGAGTTGTAGAATGTCCCAGGTACTGGTGGCACAAATGAACCTTGAGTCTGGGGAGAATTAGGGTTTACCGTCGTCCATGAGCTCAATTTTTGAGCAAGGAATCGATCACTTACGTTCATTGCATTACCGTTTCCATCGACAATGTTGAAGCTCACACGGTTTCCACTGAATGGAATCACCTGCGTAACAGTCACGTCTGACAAAGTCACAAAAGACCCCTCATACTGCTCACCCGTTGTAACGTTATTCACGAACTGTGCGTCGTTAAGATCACCAACGGTAATCGTATCGCTTACCACAGGATCTGTAGTCGTATTCACAATGCTAAACGAGTTGGCATCAGCCAATGACAATTGGTTGGAGCCGTTGTACTCGCCAACCACACCTTTAACCTCCACGATATCTCCCGGTAGCGCTTGGGTAAATGTTGCGGGTACTTGCAATGAACCTGTGCTGCTCGTGTATACACCCATCACCTCAATACCTGCGAATGGAGAACTCTGACCCCCGACTGTGGTATCTTGAATGAAGATAAAAGGGCGGGCTCCACCGGTTACTGAACCTGAAGCTACTTCCGTCACATTACCTGGTGTCACTACAACACCGCGAGTAATTACTGTCTGGCCCAGATAGGACGAAGTATCATTACATGCTGCCAAATCTGTTGGGCTTACATAGTTAATGTCCGAAATGGACACGTAGCTCTGTGCATTGACTGACAAGCCAAAAAGCACTACAAAAAGTAAAACGACTCTTTTCATTATTTCACGATTAAAAAAGTTCCTGTAAATGATTTTCCTGTTTCTAAATCCTCAACGGTATAGAGGTACATACCGCGCGCAATAATCTGACTCTCTCTGGAAAGCAAATCCCACGCATGTTCACCACCTGAGAATACGTTTCGCGACGGATCTTCTGACCCAAAGCTGCGGAACCAGCGAATGTCTGTTCCATCGTACTCTTCATGATGCTCAAAACTGTCTATGTAATCACCACCAGCGGTACCGATGGTGATTTTTGAATTTCTTGGAAGGTTAGAAAAGACCAATTTTCGACTCTCCTCCTGGAAGTTACTCGGCCCTTCCCAACTCGCACCGAGGTAATACGGGTTCGGGTACACATATGGCTCCACACTATCAAGATTGCTCGCCCCAGCACCAGGGAATGCCCTCACCGCGTTCGACAGTGCGGCACTCTCGAGCGATTCTAGTCCGCTGTTCAAATCGCCTTTATCAAATGCCGTTACCGCTACTGCTGTCTGCCAACCGTTGGGAAGTGGGTTTAACGTGTAGGCAAATGCATATTCATTGGTATCGCCATCAAACGTTACAGGCGTGACCAATTTAACTGGTAAAAACCCATTGTTAAAGCCATAGTCATTAGCCAATGAATCAAAACTTGCTACCAATTCTAAATCGTTCTGTAAATCCGGTGTTCCGAACACATCAAATCCGGTTTGCGTTGCATAAATATTATACCCCTCAAAGTCCTGCTTTTTGGAAATAGGATCTACGCTCAATCGAGAATTATCTGCCCAATAAATGGTACACTCGCCGTCGCCTGGTTCAACACGAATGATCGGAGTCTCTGGCGGCGAAGGTAAAATGAATCGTGTAATAATACCGTTGCCGTCTTTATCCTCACCTTCATCTAGTATTCCATTAAAGTTGGCATCCTCACCATTATACGTGCGCTGCGCCCAGTTGGCAGCGTCTAACAAATAAGTTTGTTGTGTGGCGTTGTTGGAGCCGTTAGGTAAACCGTCCTCGTATTTCTTAGCCACGACATAGGCAAAACTTGCCTTGATTTCATCGCCAGGCTGATAGTCGTCAAATGGTCCTACAGAAACTAAATCCGAACGGTTGCCCAAAGCGTTGAGCTCAGACTGTAAGTCGACGTCCATAGTCGTTACACAAGCCGCACTTGTAGGATCGTTCCAACACGGATGCTGATTAAACCCGTCCGACATCTTTAAATAACGCTGCTGGTCTGAGGTTGGAAAGAAGAAGGTATTGGCACCACTATTATTAAACACCCAAGCGTTGTAATTCACCTTAGTACCAGTACTCACCTGAGGGTGTTGGAACCCGTTCTTATCTTCAGCGCCTAGGAACATTTGACCTACATAGCTGTCTGTAAAACCAACATCTCCATTACGATCGTAACAATAGGCTAAATTCAAACTGTCTATAAAGCCATTCCCGCCTTGCGAATAGAAGGTTGCACCTCCTGCACCCGCTGGAGTAATATTAATATTGCGAACTACGGTATTGTTCCACAGCCCTACATAAAAATCCTCGTAGGTATTGTTCGAACCATTCGTAATGGTGAGGTCAACAATGACCATAAAATCGGTAAATGAATATTCCCAGTTATAAACCGCCATATCCACTTGAAGATTCATAGGGTTAATGTGATTATTAATCGGAATACTAGTACCTGGGACTAGAATTTCACTGTCGTTAAAGCTTGCAATAAAATCTTGGTGACTGACGCCATCTGCTCTATAGTTAGGCGACGAACGCAATGAGCTTTTTTCAACAACATTTGCACCTTGTACAGCATTAAACTCAAAGCCGCCGCGCCCCGGAGCATATCCCTGCGGCGCATCATATGCCGAGGTGCTGACGCGAACAACCCCATTGTCCAAGCCGCCAAGCCAAAGTCCACCTTCAAAAAGGTGTTCAATCCCTGACCCCGCCGGATATTCCATCGACGGTGTTCCAGATCCGTCGCGGTAACCACGGAAAGCGTTTCCAAACGTTCCTACATTGGTGGCACTCAAACGAACATTAGCTCTGGTGGTTTGAAATTCTTCAAATCCTTGACCGAACCCAAGAACAGGTAAGAGAAGTAAAACAGTAAATAACCTTCTTACCATAGCATCAATTTTGAAGTTGTGCTTTGGCTGTCTTTCGACCAACGAGCAATGTAAAGTCCTGATGGGAGCCCCTGTACAGTGGCAGGCTGACCTTCTGGTTTTTCAAATAATTTTCTTCCGTCTAAGGAATATATCTCGAGACTATAACGCAGGTAGTAATCAGCCAATTGGGCCGGCTGATACATCGGGTTTTCTAATTTGGGCACTTTCAACTCTGTTGTGTTCAAACCTAGAAGATCAACATCGAAATCTGCAATGACGGGAAGGTGGTCGCTTAAGGCGTAAAGTGCCGATAATACAGTACTACTTACGCTGTAATTTGTACCCGCATTTATGCGATTATTAAAATGATTTCCGTCATTACCTATGGCAAAGTAGGTATTAGGAACATAAGCCATTCCATCGTCACCCTCTATGATTTCTTCTGAGCAGAGAATTTGATCGAATCGATCATCCAATCCGCCTCCAGAAAAACAGCTGTTAGAACCGCCATTTCTAGTACTCTGTGTATGAATTGCCGCAAAAGAACTGTTGTTGTTCCAGCTCCCAGAGCTGTTTATTGGGTCCTCAAAACGATAACCATTTCCTGCAATTAAGGTTTGATAACCACTTTCCGAAGATGCGTACATGTTAAAGTCGCCCATCAACATAATGTTGGGATCGACTGCGTCGTTTTCGATATAATCGATAATGGCACCAGCCATCGCATCGCGCTGTGAAGAATTTGAAGTTCCACTACCGGCCTTAAAATGTGCTACTATGACCGAGAACGTCACCGTGTCACTCTGGGCACTTAGCAGCGGGTCCTTGTAATAGAATCGAGCCACATCCACCACGCGAACAAGATTGTTACTATTCAAATCTTTGGAGATGACTTCCTGAGAAATTAAACCGAAAATGTCACTGCGGTAGGCAATGACATTAGTTAGAGAAGAAAAGCTATTATTCGTGTAATTCGTAGTCGTCCAATTGATCGCGCTCGACGTATTCAACGCATTATTCAACAAATACGTAGAGTTGTTTGCAGATGCGCCAACCTCCTGAAAACAAATGATATGAGGATGTATGTTACGAACAATAGTATCCAAGGCTATTTCTTTGTTGCTTGCAGAGTTTGTATTCCCGTTGCACTCGTTGGTGGAATTTCTGTAATTCAAGATATTGTAAGTCATTATTCGAACCGTAGTCACCTGAGCTGTAACTAACTGGTAACCAAAGGAAAATAGTAATAGAAGACCCAATCGTTTCATTGCCTTGAAGATGCAACATAATCTTGTCAAAAGGAAGCGCTTCAGTATAAAATTCCCGCGAAATCAGTAGCTTGCCCGTATGGTAAAAAAAGATGGTGTTTTATTTGAATCAAACCAACTGTTAGTGGTCGAAAAACCTGCAGGAGTAATCACTGAGGACAACCCCTTCGAACACAATAATCTCGAATCAAATTACCGAGAATACCTAAGGCAAAAAATTAATAATCCCTATATCGGGGTCGTTCATCGACTAGACCGGGTAACTAGTGGAGTTGTTCTCTTCGCGAAAAAGAGAGAAACTTTGAAAACCTTGAACAAGTGGTTTGAGCAGCGGAAAATTCAAAAAACGTATTGGGCTATTACTAACAAAGTGCCTAGAGAAGAAAAGGGTGTGCTCACCCACTACCTATTAACAGATCAAAAGAACAAAAAAGCATTGGTCACGGACACCAAGGTGAAAGGTGCCAAAAAAGCTGAACTGAGCTATAGAATCTTATCATCATCTAGCAAGGGTCACTTGCTTGAAATAAAACCCAAAACGGGACGATTTCATCAAATCAGAGCTCAGCTAAGCCAAATCGGGTGCCCTATAATTGGCGACGAGAAATACAAATCGGAAGCTGAATATCAACCGCTGCAAATCGCGCTTCACGCAAGATCAATCGAACTTCCTAGTGCCATCAACGGAAGCCCCTTAGTTTTTGAAGCACCATCACCGAACAGAGATATTTGGAATTCCTAATTGAAATAAAAAAGCACCTCCAAATGGAAGTGCTTTTTTCAAAAAATGATGATTCAATTAGAATCCCCAAGCAAATGTTATTTGAGCATTCGGAAAGAATGGAAGTTCATGATTACGGGCGGTAAGCTCCAAACTAGCCGCTGCTGCTGCTGCATCAACTCCGTCAGTTTGCGTCGTAAAGCCTGGTCCGCGTATCCAACCAATATCAATCCCCCATTGGAATCCTTTAACAGGTTTTAATCCATAACCTATACCCATGTAGGCAAAAGGTCCAGCACCATTAATAAAATAGGTGTTCTCATCTGTCAACCCTTTAAGTGTTCCTCCTAATCGACCTACACCTAATCCCGAAGCAACTCTAAATGCCTGGAAATTATCTAATGGACGGAAGTTTAAGATAAAGCTAGTCCAAGAGCTATTCTGAAAGGTTTCTCCCGAATATCCCTGTCCGGATTGATCATCATTCGGGTAGTAAGGATTGTCACTAGTCCATTCCTGTGCAACAGCCTGGCCATAATAAGCCGTAAAGGTTGTTTTCTCAGTAAGCTGATGATTCCATTGCAAGCCAAAACCTTGGAAGGGTCCTGATGTGTTTATCCCGAAGGAATTTTTCGCATAGTCCTGGGCGTACGAAGTCAACCCAAAACCAAATGCGAATAGAAAAATAAATGTTGATTTTTTCATTACATAATGTTTTAAATGATTAGGAATCTAGCATTTATACGATGATATTTTGTTTCATTTTGACCCCAATAAACTCATTATTAAACAAACGACAATAACACATAGACATCTACATAAGTAATAATAGGGCTACAGCAGCGGCGGCTAACAGAAATAATCTGTTTTTTTGGTTTGATTTTTAGTTTAACCATATATATATCAAAACCTTCACCGAAGTGGGTGACACTAAAGGTGACATATTGAGCAAGAAAAAAAGAAAGCAGAGCGAAGTATACTAATTGCTTACCCTCCCTAAGGGCAAGTGCCCCAAACTGGATGATTTGAAAGAGTCAATAAACTGTATTTCGAAAAACCAAACGGTGCAACAAATAAGTTTGGCACACACCAACCACTTAAATCTTGATTAAAAATCGTCGCTCCGTAGAACATATTTAACATATTACCTACTCTGCTCACATCCCAATCACCTATATACTGATTGAAGGTTATTGCTCCTTGAAACATACTGCTCATATTATTGACAGAGCCAACAT
The DNA here is from genome assembly GCA_913049845.1 of uncultured Cryomorphaceae bacterium. Classification (GTDB taxonomy): domain Bacteria; phylum Bacteroidota; class Bacteroidia; order Flavobacteriales; family Schleiferiaceae; genus UBA10364. The sequence goes on along the minus strand of CAJWZE010000001.1, from coordinate 76,821 downwards.
CCCAACCACCTATAGGACTATCAAATGCTTTAGCAGATAAAAACATTCCGCTCATATCAACGACTTTTTCGACATTCCATTCACTTAAATTCTGATTAAATGATTCAGCTGATTTAAACATACTGTTCATGTTATCGACATTACTTACATCCCAACTACCAATATCTTGATTGAAGGAGGAAGCCGACCAGAACATACCTTCCATATTGGTTACATTACTCACATCCCAAGTACTTATATCCTCATTGTAGGTTATTAGGTCCTTGAATAAGGATGACATATCATTAATTAATGAAGTGCAATACTTGGTTAAATCTTCATCATTTGCTATTGCCGTAGCTAACATTGTTCTATCAGCTACTATATATTCAAAGCCGTCTAAAATAAAGGTTTCGCCAGCAGTGTAATTATCACATTCAAGGCAACCGCTGCTGTTGAATCTGGCTCTGTGCGGATTGTTAGAATCAGTACAACTAATAATTAGAAGAAGTGGTAAAATAAAAAGTAGTTTCTTCATTGTTTTGGTTCTATTGATTCAATCAAATATAGGAAAAGCCCCCACCGAAGTGAGTGAAACCGCGTATTGTTATTGACCAAAAAAAACTGAAAGAGCCTTTCTGGCGGCCATTCGGGGTTGCCGCCCTGTCCTTTCTTATGGCATTGTTGTTCTGTCGTGATACACTAATATCAACCAAAGACTCAAATTGTATCCCTAGACTCTTTTTAGAAGTTCCAATATCGTTGATATGAATCGTTAGCAATGTTAATTGACCTCTTCCTTATGGTCTGCAAATCCCAATTTGAAAAGTCATCACGATAATCATTCAAGAATTCATCCATATAACGAAGATTACCCCAATGCTTTTTATCGGATTCTATCTTCAATACTTTTTCAGATGGTGGTAAGTCTCCAAGAGAGGAATTTGTATGTCTACTTATGACAATTAAGTTCCCTATTTCATTAAATCGTTCCTGGTCTTTCTCGTTATAATTGGTCTTATTGCTCTGAGCTAAAATATGTTCAATGTTGTAGTTTCTTTTCTTATAGTTGACATCAGGACGAAATATTGAGACATATTGAGACCCCTTTGTCTGATAATTATTTATTCGGTCAAAGACATAATTAACCAAAGCAAAGTTTTTCTGTCCATAGGTGATTACATCAATAAAATTGGAGGTAAATTCTTCCTTGTTTGCCTTTTTCTTTCTGAGTTTGTCCAGAAATGACGATGTGTTTTGACCGATCGGTTTGTCTGAATCAAAAACTTTAGGGGCCAAATCTGAATAAAATCTTTCAACTTCGTTACCTACCCTACCTGATATTACATTATTAACAAAGTGATATTTTTCTATGGCAATCAATGCTTTAACCAATTTATCTGGTGACTTGCAGTGCACCTTGTAATTGACAAAAAAGGAAAAAATTAATGGAATTGGTTGAGAAACCCTAAATAACTTCAGCGCTTGGAAAACTCTAACTACATTATCAAAGTAATCTTCATTATTCACTATGCTATTTAGTCCAAAATCAGATAGCCAATCTCTAAGTTTTTCTTTGGACTGGTCTGTAACAGCAGAATAATATTGAGAAAATAAAAGCAGATCATTTACAAAAATTGTGATCCCTTCTTCGTTTGATTCAATCGTCTCAAGTTCTCGGCAATATTCCTTTAGACTTCTGTACAATTTGGATTGTTGAATGTACCCCTTGCGAGAAACCCAAAAATACTTTAGCATGCGAGGAAGCTGACCGTTAGCATTGTCTACTATTGCTTCCCATTTCTCTTCAAATCCACTTTTCTGATAAGAGAAGATATAATTCTTGAGTAGATCACCAATATTTAAATCTAGACCCCTAGCATTGGTTCTTTCAAATACAGCAAATACATCTTCTGTATTTTCAACTTTGATAACCACAACATACGCATCCCAAAGCGATTCTATGAATCCTTTAAGGTCATTTGAGTTGAATGTCTCTAAAGAGGAATAGAGGAAATTAAAGATGGGTCTGACCTTGTTCACTTGTCTTTTTACTCCTTTTCCATTTAGCTCTGAAGGAAAAGATAAGTCCCATTTTGGGTCTGCCATGAACTCATAGATCTCCCTTATGTTCTCCGCAACTTTAAACTTAATCTGATTCGTACCTCTTGTTGAAGAGTAGATACTAATATTGTCTTGAATTTCACCGGCTATATCAATTTCATTAATCCTCTTAGCATGTTCACGAATTGCTATAAACAGTATTGATATACTTGTTAGTCTCTGTTGTCCATCAACTATTTGATATTCTGAATCATTAGAAACATCAAAAATCAAATTACCTAAGAAAAGCTTTTGACTTTGATCGCTTTTCAATTGAATCAAATCATCCATCAATTCTTGAAGCTCTGTCATACCCCAATTATAGGCTCGCTGATAATTTGGAACGGTATATTTGACTCTTGTTCCTCCTAAAATCTCTTCAATATTCTTTCGCTCAGGTGAGATCATCTTTTATTTCTTGATTTATTTCTAAGGTAACAAAATCAGCACAGTAGCATTCTTTAGTGACAGGAAAAGTGACAGAATGGAAATTCAGATTGATTACCTTTCTTTTAATACTAATCCGTCTCTTGGATTATCCATTATTGGTGAAGGCAGTAATTAAAGGACCCAATTAAAATAAAAAGCACCTCCAAATGGAAGTGCTTTAAAGTGGGCCCAGCAGGGCTCGAACCTGCGACCACCTGATTATGAGTCAGGTGCTCTAACCAACTGAGCTATGAGCCCAAGGGGACAAATATAATGCAGATGTATAGATACTAGATAATAATTTGAGCGCCTTTTACTCATTGAATAGTTGGGGTAAAAACTAGCATTCCTTTAGCACCAACCTTTACTTATTGGTATGTAATTTTACCAAACATATATCAGCCGGTAGCTTAAATGTAGGAACTACCTTGCGTTTGAATTTAAGCCCCAGACCATGATAAAACAGATTTGGTTCGACTTCGGAAACGTCTTCATTCCCATCTTTCCACAACGCACGAAAGAGGCGTTTGAGGAACAGGGGGTTCAATTCACTGAGGAATCCATTCAGCGCCTCAACCAGGAATACGAATTAGGTGTAATTACTTCCGGGCAATTTTTCCAAGAGATTGCCTCGAGCTGCAAGTGTCTTCAGGGCTCAAAAGATATTGCGCGTGCTTGGAATGCTTTGCTCGGTAAAATGACTGACCCAACGCTTTTTCTGAAACGATTGGCTGCCTCTTATAATCTGTGTTTGGTGAGCAACACTAATGAGGCGCACATCAGATCTATTCGCAAACAAGCTGGTCCCTTTTTATGGAATAGCTTCGTTGAGAAATTTGAAGCGTTGTTTTTGTCGTATGAAATTGGCCTCAGAAAACCGGACGACGGGTATTTCAACTACGTCCTAGAATATATGGATGCGAAACCTGAAGAAGTACTTTTCGTGGACGACTCTCCTAATAATATCAAGGCGGCTGAAGCCCTAGGCATAAACACCGTCCTTTTCAATATACAAGAGCAAGATTTAACTAAAGAATTACCCGCGGTCCTGGCAAAGTTCAATTAATGTGCCGCCAGTCCCCTTTGGATGTAAGAAGCACACCCATTTGTTGTCTGCGCCGACCTTTGGCTGAGTATTGAGCAAGGTTAATCCCTCACCTTCAAGACGTGCCATCTCCGCCTTAATGTCTTCAACCGCATAGGCAACGTGGTGTATACCTTCGCCGCGCTTTTCTATGAATTTCGCGATGGGGCTGTCCGGATTCGTTGCTTGCAACAGCTCAATTTTATTTAGACCTGCCCTGAAGAAACTAGTACGTACCCCTTCGCTAACGACCTCCTCCTCTTTATAGGGAGGCACCCCTAATATTTTTGTGTACAAGGTATTGCTTTGTTCAAGGCTCTTTACGGCGATGCCGAGGTGTTCTATCTTGGTGAGGTGGTGATACATTATTCTGCTTTCAGGTCTCCTAAGTTAACCAATGCTGCATACTTACCGCCCTTTTCGATCAGTTCTGCATGCGTACCCAATTCTATCACACGACCCTCCTCGATATAAGCAATCTGATCGGCGTTCTTAATGGTACTTAATCGGTGTGCTACCACTACCGTCGTACGTTCCTTCATCAAACCCTCAAGTGCTTGTTGCACCTTAGCTTCGCTTTCATTATCTAATGCAGCGGTGGCTTCATCCAACAACAACAACTTCGGATCGACATAAAAGGCACGTGCAATGCTCAATCGCTGGCGCTGACCACCGCTTAAAGAAGAACCTCCTTCACCAATAACTTTTCCTGCGGACCAATTGCTAGCAAATTCCGTACAGTACGCAGCTTCTAAAGCCGCTGCGACTCTGGGTATATCGGGCGTGCTGCCCAAGGCAACGTTTCCAGCAAAGCTTGAATTAAATAATAACGGCTGCTGCGGAACCCAGCCCAGATTTTGACGGTAGGCCTTAAGCTCGGTGTCCTGTAAGTTGAGACTGCCTAAGGAAATTGAACCTTGCTGAGGGTGTGCGAACCCCGCCAATAGGTGAAGTAAGGTGGTTTTACCGGATCCAGAAGGACCCACAAGCGCGGTAGTCTTTCCTGATGGAATGGTAAGATTCAAATTGTTAATAACGGGGCGCTCGTCGTAAGAAAATAGGACCCCTGAGAATATGATATCCTCTTGCCACTGTTCCTGCTTCGGTGCAATACTTCCACTACGCGGCTCCTCCATGTCAAGTACTTCGAATACGCGAGCGGCAGAAGCATTGCCCTTTTGAATGTCGTACAGCGCATTGGTAACGTTTTTAAAGGCAGGAATCAGCTGGTAAAACAAAACCACGAAAGCGATAAGTTCGCCACCGGTTAAACTTCGGCCTGCGATGACTTCCATTCCCCCTAAATACAGAACGACTAAAAGTACGCTTACCCCCAACACTTCGGCGATTGGTGAACTAAGATCACGCTTGCGAAACACGCTCACCATATGGCGTGTCCACGCAGACAAACTTTTGGCATAACGAGCAGACATGGCCTCTTCGGCAACAAATGCTTTGATGATGGGCAAGTTAGTAAGGACTTCTTCTAGTGCAGAGGTATTCTGTCCCAATTCTTCTTGCGCTTTCTTCGCGCTCTTCTTCAAACTACGCCCTACAGTAGCAATCAATCCAGCAGAAATAGGGATAATGGCAATGGCCAATAAGGTCAGCTTTGGGCTCATGGTAAAAAGCAACACCAAGGTTCCAACGATCATCAAAGGATCGCGAACGAACCCTTCCATACCTTTGAGCATAGACCATTCAATCTCATTGAGATCTGCGGTCGCCCGGGTCAGCATATCACCTTTTTTTAAATCGCCGTGCTGGCGCAAGCTTAAGGCAATCCACTTATCGTGAAGTTGCTGCTTGAGGTAAGATACTATACCGTTTCTCACTGGAGAAAGGGTAAATAGGGCCGCGTAGCGGCTGATATTTTTGAGAATAAAAATGCATAGAGTAACTATAACCGTGACGTAAAGTGTCTTCACAGCACCATGTTGTGCTTTGTACGACTCAACTATTTCGGCAAGCGCTAATTTCCAAGCAGGGATATTCGCCAGATCGATACCGGGTGTATCAAAAATTAAATTCAGGATGGGAATCAAGGCCCCCACTGATCCAATGCTAAAGATGACCGTGAGAATATTGAAAGCAGCGGCCAACACAACCAATGGCATATAGGGCTTCAAAAGCGATAAGATTCGAGCGAATGATTTCATAACAGCACTTCGAAGCGAATTTAATTGAATTGACGCAAATGGTATCTTTGCTTTATGGAAAGTACAAGACAACTTAAGATTGCCAAGCTTCTTCAGAAGGAAATGGCGACTATTCTGCAACAAATGGCCCGTGAAAATTTCCCTGGCACACTTCTAAGTGTAAGTAAGGTTCGCGTGAGCACTGATTTAGGGTTAGCCAAAATCTACGTTAGTATTTTCCCGGTGGTAAATACCAAAGAAGTGGAAGGTTTTATTGCGCTGAACCAGAGTAAACTTCGTGGCGCTCTAGGGCACAGTGTAGGCAACCAACTTCGAGTAACGCCAGAACTCGTTATTTATACCGACGACAGCTTGGAATACGAAGAGAATATCGAACGTCTACTTGGCGGGGAAGGTGAAAGCCCTATTAAATAGAAACCCTTGCCGTCGTTCTCGTCCTTCATAAGTAAAAAATACTTCTTCTCCTTAGGAAAACTAGGAGCAATACGACTGATGTCTCTTGCAGCATTAGTAGGCTTAGCATTGGGTACGGCAGCAATGACTGTAGTTTTGAGTGCCTTTGCTGGGCTCGAGGATCTTATTCTGAGCCAATTCAAAGATGCAAATGCGACGCTGAAAATTGAATCGGCCACCGGGCCTTACATAGAGCTAACATTAGAAGATTCCTTGTTTTTGAGCGGCCTTGAAGCCAGTTATGAGGAAACTGTTACGATGGCTATATTTCAGAAGCGCGTGCTGTTGACTTATGGTGAAAATCAACACATTGCTTACCTATTGGGGGTGCCAAAAGAATATGCAGAAAGGCATCATTTATCTGAGCACCTGCTGACGATGGCAGATCCGGCAATGGATTATGGTAAGTTTACTTTGACATTAGGGGCGGGAATTGCCTATCACCTCGGGTTAAGTACGACAAACCCGCCGCCTATTGTATCTGTTTATCTTCCTAAAATCGCAGCAAAAACGAATGTTTTAAATCTTAGCGATGCCATTGAAGGTCAGAATGCATTTGCAATAGCCATTCACAGCGTTGAGCCAAATTACGACCAGAAATACGCTTTAGCCCCACAAGGTTGGTTTAAAAAATTTACTGGATCCAAAGCACCGTCCTTTATAGAAATACATTCGGCGGCGGAGAGTCGCGTTAGGAAGGCATTAGAAGGACATTTTGGAGATAGAATAACCATTAGAAATCGATTAGAACAAGAGGCTGCCCTTTTCAAAGTTATGCGCTCCGAAAGAATGGTCGTGGTTTTCATCTTGGCCTTTATTGTGCTTCTAGCAAGTTTCGGCGTTGTTAGTGCGCTCATCATAATAGCCCTCGAAAAGAAAGGCGATGTTCACACGCTTTGGGCTATGGGTGCCTCAGAGTCTGACCTGCGCAATATTTTCTTTAAGAACGGGCTTATGATTGTAGCCACCGGTTGGCTCAGTGGATTACTAGTAGGTTTTGGTGTCATTGCCCTCCAACATTATGTTGGCATTGTGCCCTTAGGCACTGGATACGTCCAAGAATATTATCCGGTCAGCTTAAAATGGGAACATATCGCATTGACCAGTGCCATTGTATTAAGTATCGGCAGCAGTCTTAGTGCCTGGGCAACACGTAAAGTGATTAAATAGTTTGCTTCTCCGCAATGCGGCCGTACTGCAGGTTATTCAGATCTCCCAAATCTTGCTGATTACCGTATTTAGCTATGTATTCTTGTTCGATCTCATCTAAAGTAGCTAGGACTTCTGACGGATTTTCGATCGTAACTAAACGAGTACGATAAGGCTTAAAATGACTTAGACCACGGAAGTAGTTGGTGTAATGCTTGCGAGTTTCCATAATAGCATAACGTTCTTCCTTCCACTTAAGACTCAATTTAAAGTGCTCGCGAGCCGCCGCCACACGCTCCTTGACTGAAGGCTTTCTAGCTTCTAAGCCGTGCTCAAAGTAGTGTTTAATCTCGTTGAAAATCCATGGATATCCAATGGATGCGCGTCCCATCATGATGCCGTCTACACCGTACTTATTGCGATACTCCATCGCCTTTGGGCCGCTATCCACATCACCGTTCCCAAAGACAGGGATATGTAGACGAGGGTTGTTCTTAGTTTCGGCAATTAACGACCAATCTGCCTCACCCTTGTACATCTGTTTACGTGTTCGGCCGTGAATAGAAATGGCTTGAATACCAACATCCTGAAGGCGCTCTGCAATATCTACGATGTATTTAGTGTTATCGTCCCAACCTAATCTAGTCTTGACAGTCACAGGCTTATCTACGGCCTTTACGATCTCAGCCGTCATCTTCACCATCTTTGGAATATCTTTAAGAATACCAGCACCAGCGCCTTTACACGCCACGTTTTTGACGGGACAACCATAGTTGATATCGATAATATCCGGATTAGAAGCGGCACATACCTCAGCAGCTTGGCGCATACTCCCAATCTCGTTCCCGAAAATCTGAATACCTAAAGGCCTTTCATATTCGTAGAAGTCTAATTTCTTTACACTCTTTGCAGCATCGCGTATCAATCCTTCTGAGGAGATAAATTCAGTGTACATCACATCCGCCCCATGATCTTTACAGAGTTTTCTGAAAGGCGGATCACTCACATCTTCCATGGGAGCGAGCAATAAAGGGAAGTCGCCTAATTCGATATCACCTATCTTTACCATACGGCAAAAGTACAACGGGATGAGCTATACTGACAAGACATTAAAATGGGGGCATGCGAGATCTGCAATGACCTTGTTTTTTATCACAGTAGCCAGCCTCGTCTTCTTCGGAGGTATCGGCTTAACCTTTGCAAATACCACCTACGGCATAACCTCGCCTAAAGGCATGCGGTGGTTCCAGTTTTCCGTATCGCTGGGACTATTTTTAATGCCGCCACTAATATTTTCTCAGATTGCCACCAGTAATCCTGCACGATTCCTTCAATTGGTCTATTTGCCTAGTTACGGTTCTCCCACGCATTCAAGAAAAAATGCGGAAAAACTACCTTCAGCTTTCCAAACATATACTGCATTGGCTATGGTTTGTATAGGTGCCTTTTTCGCTATTGACCTCCTCGCGCAACTCAACCAATACATTGTTCCGAACAACAGCTACTTCCAAGGACTGAAAGACCAAGAAGCACTGGTTATAGACTCACTTAAAACACTTTTAAAGGACACTTCCTCATTGGCTCTTTTGGCAAACGCTGTGGTCTTGGTCTTGGTGCCTGCCTTTGGTGAAGAATTCTTCTTCCGTGGTGTGCTGCAAAAGATGTTTAATCGAAGTATTGGCATTCGTGGTGCAATCTTGGCTAGTGCAGCTTGTTTTGCCGTTGCACATCAACAACCTTTAAGTTTTATTCCTCTCTTGTTTATGGGAGTCCTATTGGGCTATACCAAGTATTGGACAGGCAGCCTGTGGGCGCCTATTATACTCCATTCCATAAATAATGGATTTGCTTTGTTGTCGTCGTACTCAGCAGGAGGAGAACTACAAACCGAAAGCACTATAGCACTAGGGTGGAGTATGTTAGGACTAGTGCCATTAATACTCGGGATCGTCTGGCTTAGGAGCATTCGCATCAAGCACTCTACTTGGCTGGACCAATAAACTAAGACCTAGTAAAAACAAAAAAGCCGGAACCAAAAGCCCGACTTTTCACTATAAAATATTCTCTTTGCTTAGTTATCTGAGCTGTACAATGCTTCTGCATCTTTCGGCTGCAAAGAACTATAATTAATCTTGTAAGCTTGCGCCTTGCGCAGCTCTAATTTGATATCAGAAATCAAACCCATTTTAACCGTCTTATCAGCTTTAATAGACATTGTCATCATTGGGCGATCTTCTTCAGCCTTAGCCTCACGCTCTTGGACAACAAACGGTTGTAAATCATCGATAGATGCAAACGCATCATTTAGCTGAATCCTAGCCGTCTTACCAAACTTATCCTGGTACTTAGCACGTGGCGAACCTGCGTAAATGTAAGTAACCAAAGACTTGCGTTCTAGCTTCTGGATTTCTGTTGCTTGAGGTTTGTTTACGCTAACCTTCAAATCTACCTCACGCATTACCGTAGCAACCATAAAGAAGAACAACAACATAAAAACAATATCAGGAAGTGCCGACGTGTTTACCGCTGGCAACGCTTTATCCTTCTTTTTCTTAATTACTGCCATTATCCACCAATATTTAACGGTTCTGCCTCGGAAATTTTCTGCTGGTAAGCGTTCTTGATTTCTTTAATGATCTCTTTATCCTCTTTTGGATTCATACCACGGTATGAACGCCCGTATTCATCTTCAGCGTAACGCTCACGTAAATCTTCATAGGCTGCAACCAATTCATTCTGAACCTTTACATACATGCCGTAAGAAGTACCACGGTCATTTTGAAGCGAGATAACCGCTTTAACAGGGTTATCAGAACTTGACGAAACACCATAACCTTTGCAGTATTCACAGGAACCGTCGCCGTTGTTGTCAATGAATTCCATAGCCTTAGCACGAAGCTGGTTAATCTTTAGGTATTCATCTTCTACTAGCAACTGATCGTTCGAGTTTACTAGAACTGTAAAAATATTACGCTCCTTAATAGGTGGAGGTTCTTGAACTAGCTCATCTTCGATAGGTGGAAGCTTCCTATTAATCCCCTTATCTGTGTCCATAGTAGTAGTTACGAGATAGAAAATCAATAGTAGGAAGGCGATATCCGCCATCGAACCTGCATTAATTTCTGGTATGGCTCTTTTATTTCTTGCCACAGCGCTCCTTATTTAATTACTCTAGCAATTAGAGAATAAACAACGGCTAGTACAGCACCTGAGAACAGAATGTAGAACGAAGTCAACATTGCACTCGATGCTTTCGAAGTAGCCTCCTTAACATTTTTGTATTGCGCAAAATCTGAGCCATCAGCTGTGAACCACGAGATTAAGCCGATAACAAGAATTGCCGCTAAACCAATACCTACGCTTTTGACACCTTGTGGGTTCACCACAAGTGCAAGGACGAAGCTCGATACAGCGATAATCATACTAACGATAGTAATGATCATCCCGTACGATACAAATCCTGGCGCTTGATCTTCATTCGCTGCTACCATAATGAATAGTACAACGCCGATTAGACCAAGAGCAATGCCTAGGATACGTCCGATTAATGGGAGTTTATCAGCCATAATTCTTAGCTATTTTTCTTTTTGAAGTCTACCAAGATGTCTAAGAAAGAAATAGATGCATCTTCCATTTTGATCACGATACCGTCAATCATAGCAACGATAAGATTGTAGAAAATCTGTAGGATGATTGCAGTAATCAAACCGAATACTGTTGTCAAAAGTGCCACTTTAATACCTCCCGCTACAAGGGAAGGATTAATATCACCTGCTGCCTCAATCGCGTCGAATGCACCAATCATACCAATTACGGTACCCATGAAGCCAAGCATTGGTGCCAAAGCGATGAACAATGAAATCCACGATACACCTTTCTCAAGCTTACCGTTCTCCACAGAACCTACGCTCATAATTGATTTGTCTACCATATCTAGACCTTCTTCGTAGTGGTCCAAACCTTCGAAGAAAATTGTAGCTACTGGACCACGAGTGTTACGACATACTTCCTTAGCTGCGTCGATACCACCGTTGTTCAATGCACCTTCAACTTCGCTCAACAACTTCTCAGTATTTGTTTGTGCGAATGTCAAGTAGATAATACGCTCTATAACAAGTGCTAAGCCTAATACCAAGGCCAATAATACAAACGACATGAAGAATGCACCACCCTCGATGAATTTCTCCTTCAAGATTTGAGTAAATGCCTTATCAGACTCAACTACTTCCCCAATAGCTTCTTCAGAAGCTTCAGAGTCTGTAGCTGCAGCTGCAGAATCTAAAAGTACATCAGCAGAGTCAGTAGTTTCGGTAGCAGCAGAATCTACTACTACTTCAGTAGCCGTCATTTCGTCCTGTGTGTACGCGTTTACGGTACCCATTGATAGGGAAACGATTGCAAGCAAAGAGAGTGCTTTTTTCATTTTTCTTAAGAATTAATTCTTATTAATTATCTATCGGTGGATTTACGCAAAACCCTTCCGGGCGTCGAAAATACAAAAAATTGGTGTCCAATTCCTATTCTGAGACCTCTCCTGAGAGAGACAGCGAAAACTTCATATGAAAATCCTCCACCGAGTTGCCCTGACCCAATAGAATCATCGACTTAACCAATGCACTTTCGAATGTCATATCCTTGGCATTCAGCATTTTAACTTCTTCAAGCGGGCTAAAGCTGTCGTACAGCCCGGGTAAGACAGAACCGCTCACACATTGTGAAATATTGACAATAATGGTTCCATTTTTTTCGACTCGCTTTAAAAATTCTAAGAAAGAAGTTGATTTTGGCGCATTTCCTGCTCCAAAAGTCCTCAGTACTAATACTTTCCAATGCGTCAAATGAGGCAATTGGTCAAAATCCAATCCAGGGTAAAGTGTAACTACCCCAACACTTGTGTCAATAGCTGTCTTTAGGCCATATTTTTTTTCTGAACGCCAGAGTAATTTCTTGCTCACGCTGAGTCGAACGCCACTACTTGCAAGCGGTGGATAATTTGGTGAACTAAAAGCGTTAAATTCATTCGACGATCTTTTGTAGGACCGATTACCACGCAAAAGTTCATACTCAAAATAGATGGCTACTTCTTGAATAACGGCCGAACCATCTTCTTCAGCCAAGGCTGCAAATTCAAAAGCACTTACTATGTTTTCGACAGCATCTGTTCGCAACACACCAACTGGTAATTGCGATCCAGTGATGATAATAGGCTTTTGAAGCCCTTCGAACATAAAACTTAACGCACATGCCGTGTAGGCCATCGTATCCGTACCGTGCAGCACAACTATTCCATCGACCTGATCCATAAGAGCATCAATAGTTAGGGCAAGCTCTTGCCACACTTTAGGAACCATTTCTGAGCTATCAATAGGATGCTCCAGCGTCCTCGGTAAAATTTCTATTGGAAGCAACTGCATTGCAGGAATCTTTTCCGCTACAGACGCAAAGTCCATTGGCGCCAATTTCCCATGCTCGTTCTTTCGCATCCCGATAGTACCACCGGTATATATGAGGGCTATTTTACGCATATAATCCAAACAATTGCTTCGCATTTTGAGAGGTCATTGCAGCAACTTCATACAAATCCATCTCTAATACCTCAGCCATTACTTTCGCTGGTTCAATAATGAACGAGGGCTCATTCTTCTCCCCGCGAAATGCTTTCGGAGTAAGGTACGGCGCATCTGTTTCCAAAATCAATCGTTCCTTTGGAATACCCTTAAGAACAATATCTGTCGACGACCGATTGATGCTAAACGACCCGCCAATTCCGAAATAAAAATCCCCAAGTTTTAAGGCACGCTTCACTTGTTTTTTGCCACCACTGAAACAGTGAAATACCCCGCGCAACTTTCCGTTATGGCGCACTTGAGCCTCCTCAAGAACTGGGAACAATTGCTTAAAACTACTTCTTACATGAAGCGCAATGGGCAAATCCCATTCTACCGCCCAATCTAGTTGGTGATTCAATGCTTCCGCCTGCATAGCCTTAGTAGTGGTGTCCCAATACAAATCCATACCAATCTCACCTACAGCCATATATTGATGTGGGTTAGCACGAAAATGTGCTTCCAATTGGTCCAACTGATCTTTCCAATCCTCCTTCACACGACAAGGATGCAGGCCAATCATTCGTCCAATCTTGAGCTGGGGGTAATCTGCCTCCACAGCATCCAACGCACCAATGCTCTCGGCACTGATATTTGGAAGCAATATGGTTGTTACGCCTGCTGCTAAAGCCCTGCTTTGAATCTCAGCTTTTTTATCAGCGAAGTACGCGTCGTAGAGGTGACAGTGGGTATCTACAAACATTTAAAGAGGTGGGTTACCGTGTTTTTTCTTAGGCAATTTTACAGCCTTATTCTCTAACATCGAAAAAGCCTTGATCAACTTCTCACGCGTTTCCTGCGGCAGAATAACATCGTCTACATATCCCCGATACGCTGCACGATAAGGATTGGCAAAAGCTTCAGAGTATTCTGCTTCCTTTTCGGCCAATTTTGCTGCCTGATCTTCAGCAGCCTTGATGTCTTTTCTAAATATAATTTCTGCAGCACCTTTAGCGCCCATAACAGCGATTTCCGCCGTTGGCCAAGCAAAGTTCATATCCGCACCTATCTGTTTAGAATTCATGACACAGTATGCGCCACCATATGCTTTTCGTGTAATTACTGTAATACGCGGAACAGTTGCTTCACTAAAGGCATACAATAATTTAGCACCGTTGGTGATAATTCCATTCCACTCTTGATCCGTACCCGGTAAGAATCCAGGAACATCTTCAAGCACTAGCAACGGAATATTGAAGGAATCACAGAAGCGCACAAAACGAGCGCCTTTTGTTGATGCATGAATATCCAATACCCCAGCCAAATAAGCCGGCTGGTTCGCCACAATGCCCACTGACTTTCCGGCCAGGCGCGCAAAACCAACTATGATGTTCTCTGCAAAGTCCTTATGTACCTCATAAAAGCTTTCCTCATCCACAATAGCAGAGATGACTTCTTTTATGTCGTAAGGTTGATTAGGATTATCCGGCACTATGTCCTTAAGAACATCACGCATTTCGTCACCTGCTTCATAGGGAAGAGAAGGCGGTTCTTCATCACAATTCTGCGGAACGTAGCTCAATAGTTTCTTTAACCCCTCAAACAAAGACATTTCATTTGGGTAGGTAAAATGAGTCACTCCACTTTTCGTAGAATGTGCACTCGCGCCACCTAACTCTTCAGCCGTTACTTCTTCATGGGTTACCGTTTTCACCACATTAGGCCCAGTCACGAACATGTAAGAAGTGTCTTCCACCATCATAATAAAATCTGTAAGCGCAGGTGAGTAAACTGCACCGCCCGCACAAGGACCCATCATTGCCGAAAACTGCGGGATAACCCCTGAGGCTTGTACATTTCGGTAGAAAATATCAGAGTACCCACCCAAGGAAACGACCCCCTCTTGGATACGTGCGCCACCGCTATCGTTCAAGCCAATCAATGGTGCTCCAGTTTTCATAGCAAGGTCCATCACTTTCGTAATCTTCTCTGCATGAGCCTCAGCTAATGAACCGCCTAATACTGTAAAGTCTTGCGCAAACACATAGATTAAACGCCCTTTTACCGTGCCGTAACCGGTCACTACGCCGTCGCCTAAAATTTTCTGTTTATCAAGTCCAAATAAATCACTTCGATGTCGAACCATTGCACCCATTTCCTGGAAGCTTCCTTCGTCCAAAAGGAAATGAATACGTTCGCGCGCAGTAAGTTTGCCTTTAGCATGCTGCGCATCGATTCGTTTCTGTCCGCCGCCTTCTTGACTTTGTTTTTTGAGGTCGCGTAGATGTTTTCGCTTGTCTTGCATAGTGCTTTTTTTGTTCTGAAGATTGGTCCTTAAGCTACTCCTCTTTGAAGGCATCTCGTAAATTTACTTTAGAATGTCTGTGGAATCGCTTTGTTTCCTTTGCTTTTCTACGAATCTCATATTGATCCACTTCGGGAAGGTTAATTACTTCCACACATTGCGGCGTACAACAGCCTTCGTTTTTATCAGCGCAGCTCTCGCACTGTATAAAAAGCAGGTTGCATGCTTTATTGGCACAATTGGTATGTCTAGCACTTTTTTCACCACACTGGTGACAATCCGAAATAACCTCACATGAAATTTCTTCGCCCAGTCTTTCATCAAATACAAAATTAACCCCGTGAAACTTGTTATCGAGCTGCTCTTCGTCAATCTGACGAGCGTAATCAATGATTCCGCCGTGCAACTGATTCACATCGTTAAATCCGTGGTGCTTCAAATAGGCCGAGGTCTTCTCGCAACGAATACCGCCCGTACAATAGAGTAAAATCTTGCGGTCCTTTTGGCCCTTGAGCTTTTCTAGTACCATCGGTAATTCCTCCTTAAAGGTCTCCGCTTCAGGTAAAACCGCACCTTCAAAATGGCCTATCTCACTCTCGTAGTGATTGCGCATATCCACGACGATAGGATCGCCGTTCTCCATAATATTGTTCCAATCCTTCGCACTTAAATGAGCACCAACGTTAGTAACATCGTAATCTTCAGGTTGCAACCCGTCCGCCACAATCTGGCCGCGAACTTTCACTTTAAGTTTTAAGAATGATCTACCGTCTGTCTTATCTGTAACGGCAATCTTAAAAGGCACATCCTTGAAATAATCTATTGCTTTTAGATGCTGCTCAAATTCCTCCCAATGGTGCTCAGGCACATTCATTTGAGCATTAATTCCCTCCTGACTCACATAAATGCGACCGAGACAATCCAAAGCCAACCACTTCGAATAAAGTTCGTCGCGCAGCTTTTGAGGTTTGTCAATAATGACATACTTATAGAAAGAAAGGGTAATGCGTATGAAAGTCTCTGCATCCAATTTCGCTCTAAGGCACTCTTTATCAAGCTTATTAACTAAATCTTTTTTTCCAGCATTTGGATCCATCCGATAGCAATTTGTTATAGCAAAGATAGGTTATCTTTAACCTACCCAAATCTGAGTTTTATCACGATCAGAGCATGAAAAAAACCACTCTAATCCTGGGCGCCTGTGGCCAAATTGGCACAGAGCTTACCCTCACGCTACGCGAGAAATACGGCAACGAAACCATTATTGCTACAGACATCAATGAACCTAGACTAGCCGAACTTAAAAATGGCCCCTTTGAAGTTCTCGATGCGAGCGATTCTGATGGTATACGTGCAATCTGCGAAAAGTATAATGTAACCACGGTATACCATCTGGTGGCTATGCTCAGTGCTACGGGTGAGAAATTCCCAATGAAAGCATGGGATTTAAACATGCGGAGTTTGTTGTACGTATTAGAATTGGCAAAAGAAAATATCATTGATAAAATTTTCTGGCCTTCTTCCATTGCTGTTTTTGGTCCTACGACTCCAAAGAACCTAACGCCTCAGCAGACCATTATGGAACCTTCAACGGTCTATGGAATTTCAAAGTTGGCCGGGGAACGTTGGTGTGAATATTACCACAATAAGTACGGCGTGGATGTGCGCTCTATTCGCTATCCTGGGCTTATTTCGTGGAAATCGCAACCTGGAGGCGGCACTACAGATTATGCTGTTGAGATCTACTATAAAGCTCTAGAGCAAGGTAAGTATACTTGCTTCTTAAGTGAACACAGAGCGCTTCCTATGATGTATATGGAAGATGCTGTTCGCGCAACTATTGAACTGATGGAAGCGCCAACTGAACATGTAAAGATTCGTTCTTCATACAACCTTGCAGGTATCAGTTTTGACCCGGCAACAATTGGAGCGAGTATCAAAAAGTTGATGCCTGAATTCGAATTGAATTTTGAGCCGGATTTCCGAGAAGATATAGCTGCTTCTTGGCCTGAAAGTATTGATGACTCTTCCGCTCAGGCAGATTGGAACTGGTCCCAAAAATACAATTTGGATACGATGACAGAAGCTATGCTTACAAATCTCAAGACAAAGCTTCAGCTTTTATAACGCCTATTCTTCCTTGTACCAAGAGCTGTATTTGAGGTAATTATTCGCAATACGTTCGATTTCACCGGAGCGCAATCTTTCCGGTACCGAACGGATTTCTTTCGCCGGCACTCCAGCCCAAATCGTCCCAGGCGCCAATTTTTTTCCTTGTGTCACCACAGACCCCGCAGCAACAATGCAGCCCTCACCTACCACGCAGTCGTCCATTACAATCGCTCCCATTCCAATAAGTACATTATTTTCAATAGTACAACCATGAACAATGGCATTATGTCCTATGCTTACGTTATCGCCAATGGTCGTCGGAAACTTTTCGTAAGTGCAGTGAACGATGGCGTTGTCTTGTAAGTTGACTTTATTACCCATAGTAATTGCATTCACATCCGCACGAATGACGCTACCGTACCAAAAACTGCAGCCTTCACCACAGGAGAAGTTCCCGATAATAGTTGCATTTTCTGCGATGAATGAATCTTTACCAATGTCAGGTTGGTGTCCGAGAACAGGGCGAACAATAGGCATACCGTCTTGTTTTTGTAATGTACTTTTGTAACCTGAAATTACCTTAATTATGGAAATTAAAAGAGTCCCCGTAAATATTTACGCAGAAATGACCCCAAATCCCAAGGTCATGAAGTTCGTAAGCAATAAACTACTCCTTCAGACAGATTCCGCAGAATTTAGAAATATCGAGGAAGCGAAGCCTTCACCGTTGGCGACTAAGCTCTTCCACTTTCCATTTGTAAAGAACGTTTTTATTTCAGGAAACTACATCGCTATTGCAAAATTTGATGTGGTAGAATGGGACGATGTTGCACAGGAAGTTCGCGTGTTCATTACGGAGTTTTTGACCGAAGGTGGAGTTCCAGTTCATGAAGACCAGCTCAAGCCAACGCAGGAAGAAAAACCTGAAGAAGGCGAAGATCCTATGTTGAACTCAGAAGATATTGGCGAAGTTGAAGCGCGTATTGTAGACATCTTAGAAGAATACATCAAGCCTGCTGTAGCCCAAGACGGCGGAAACATCGCTTTTATGGGGTACAAGGATAAGGTTGTTGAAGTACAGCTTCAAGGTGCCTGTTCGGGCTGTCCGTCTTCAACTATGACTCTGAAAAACGGCATCTTAAGCATTTTACAAAAGATGCTACCAACATTAGTTGACGACGTTGTTGCAGTGAACGGTTAAAATGGTTTAGTTGAAAATCAAGCGGCCTGCGGTAATCCGTTGGGCGCCACTTACCACTTCATAGAAATACGTTCCGCGCGAAATATAGGAACGTTGAATGTTTATTCCCCTGTTCTCAATAAAGTATACCATCTTGATCGGTTGCCCTCGCTTGTTAAAAACATTCAATTGATAGTCCATCGATGCGCTTAGAGGAGGAATAACTTCTATTCTCGCCTGATGCCTTATAGGATTTGGAATTACCACTGAACGATAAGCAACAGGTCTTTCATATTCGCTTACGTCTAATAATAGTAATGGATCGTTTTTAAGAATAGAATCGATATTAATATGCTCGTCGCCAGCTTGATAAGCTAAGTATTGAAATCCATCAAACAACATTTCGTCATCGGTACTAAATCCTACCGTTATTAGTTGTGGTGGAGAGTTAGGATTGTGATGATTTGTACTCCTATTATCAAAGGAATGAGTTGAATGTATGTTATATCCTGCCGGTACTTTGACCAAGTTCTTGTAATAGTAGTATTCCTGGTGCTCAAAATCCCAGCGATCGATTTTCATCAAAGGGATGGTATCGTTCGTTTGCGGCTTGTAAGCATAGTTCAATATCTCTGAGCAAATTTGGTGCGAATGAGGGAATGCGGAGAAAATGGACACCGTCTGCGGTGGCCATACTTCTTCGACTGAAAAACTCTTAACTTGCCCTGCTGGAACAAAAAAATCATTCGCCCAATATTGGAGGGGTACTGTATCGTGTACTTGGCGCACCCCAGATTCATTGATAGGATAGAGGTACATACGGAGCTTGATGTCTATTAACTGACCTGCAGTACCCTTGGGGGTGTGAATCTGCATACCAATTTCGCCGTTTGCCGGAAGCTCAATCCCCATTTTAATCAATGACGAGTTTGGATAAACAATAGGCATCGAACCCGGAGCCCAAGTACCTATGGAGATTTCACCATCGGTAGAAAAAGAACTCCCTGTGGTATCCACATCAATATCACCAACATCGCCCGCCATGATGAGTGCATGGTGCACTAACTGGGGATTATTGGGAATTAGCTCAATAGCCCTAAGGAATCTGTTTTGACCTAGATTCAATGGAACAACGAGTGTATTGTATGCATCAGATGTCGTCGCATTGCTCTTAAATTTCATCATCTGTAA
The DNA here is from genome assembly GCA_913049845.1 of uncultured Cryomorphaceae bacterium. GTDB lineage: Bacteria > Bacteroidota > Bacteroidia > Flavobacteriales > Schleiferiaceae > UBA10364. Next base: position 57,131 of record CAJWZE010000001.1, on the reverse strand, counting down.
CACAGTATCTGGTGTTCCTGCTAATTGACGTAGAGGATATGCAGGAGTAGGCGGCTGGAGATTTGGATCACCTTGAGAAGCGCCATCATAAATCCATTTTAACAAAGAGTCTTTGTCTGCCTGTGTAATCTGTCTTTCGTTAACAAAATGTAGGTAAGACGTATCGGCGGACCAAGGGGGCATCTCGCTGTTCTGCAATACATGAACAATACTTGTCGTCCAAGGAGCTGTTGATGCATACGAAAGCATCGAGAAGGGCGCACCCCCTCCAGGTCTATGACAACTCGTGCAATTTTTATATAGGAGCGGAGCGATATCATTGAAGGTGCTCTGTCCCGCCATCTGAAGAGACAGAATTACAACACTAAAAACAGTCGCTACATTTTTCATTACATCTCCTTTTTTTAAGTGCTAAAGACAAATCTAATGATTATAAATCAGCTAGTTAAAATAAAATAGGGCGACCCGTTGGATCGCCCTATTTGTTAAATATTATTCTAGATTAAGCCATCGCTTTGCCCATATATTTTAAATGTGCAAAGTGTCCTCTGAGCGCTGCAATAGTCGAACGATACTCGTTATACGGCAACTTAAACTCCTTAGCCGTGCTCCGAACGATTTCTGCAATCTTTGGATAATGTACGTGGTTGATTGTTGGGAACAAGTGGTGTTCTACCTGGAAATTCAAACCTCCTGTGTACCAAGTAACAAACTTACTTTTGGTGCTAAAGTTCGCCGTTGTCTTCAACTGGTGCTCAAGCAAGCTATCGTCTTTCGCCTCTTCCTCAGTTGGGAAATCAGCCTTATCTACCACGTGTGCTAACTGGAAAGTGAACGATAAAATCAGTCCTGCTATTAAGTGCATCACTGTATTGCCCCATAGTACCATATACCATGGAATACCTAAAGCTATCGGCAGAACGTAGAACAAAGATAAATGGAACCCTTTACCAACGATTAGCTTTGTCCATACGGCAGCCAAGCTTTGGTTTTTTGCTTTGAATAGTTCTGACTTGTTGTATTGAACAACTTGGGTAAAATCCTTCTCCAAGAGCCATTTCCAAGTCATAAGACTGTAAGTAAATGGGGCATAAATGTGCTGGAAGCGGTGGAACGACTTGCGCTCCTGAGATGGGTGAAACCTGAACAAGCTACCAGTATTAATATCATCATCATAACCGTCAAGATTAGTATGGGTATGATGCTTGATATTATGCTGCACCTTCCACGTATATGAGTTTCCACATAACATGTAGATCACTGCACCAATCTTGCGATTGACCCATTCGCTTTTAGTTACGTTATTATGAATGGCGTCGTGCATCACGTTCATCCCAACGCCTGCCATACCTAGACCTGTGACTACCCACAATACCGTGGTCATCCAAAAAGAAGTATAGCCAGTAAGAAATAAAATGAAGGGAACGAGGTACATCACCATATTCAAGAAAGCCTTCAAAAAGTAACGGTAATCTGCCATTCCAGATTTTCCTTCTTCCTTGAGGTACGTTCTTACTCTTTTGCGAACTTCCTTCTGAAAATCGCTAGAACTTTTAAATCGCAACATGAAGTTTGTGTAAAATAAAGGTTTGAATTTAGTAATAAGAACAACAACTAACCTTACATAGTTTAGTTTTGTACTGAATTCAAGATTATCTAAGATGCTTAAAAATTTAAAGCCCACAGAACTAAAGGCTTGGCACAAGCTTCAACAGAACTTTATCTACGACAACCGAACGCTAAAGACTCGTTTTTATGAGGACTCAGAGCGCTTCAATAAATACCACATTAAGTGGGACGGTATACTCTTCGATTTCTCTAAGAACCATATGGGTAGCGAAACATTTGCCCTTTTCCAAGAATTACTCGAAGAAGCAGATGTACGTGCAGCCATTGCGCAACAGCAAGGCGGTGAAAAAATTAATATTACGGAGAACAGAGCTGTACTGCACACGGCACTTCGCAACATGAGCGAGAATCCAATTTATGTAGACGGCGAGGATGTTATGCCAGGCGTACGCGATTCATGGGCAAAATTGGCCACCTTCTCTAATGAAGTTCGCTCAGGAAATTGGAAGGGATATACAGGTAAGCGCATTACTGATGTGATTAATATCGGTATCGGCGGTTCAAATTTAGGTCCAAGAATGGTGATCAACGCATTGAAGCCATTCGTAACGGATGAAATGAATTTCCACTTTGTTGCTAACGTGGACGGTGCCGACCTTGATGAGGTATTGAAACAAGTAGATGTTGAAACCACGCTTTTCATCATCGCCTCAAAAACATTTACTACTCAAGAGACTATGCAAAACGCAAATAGTGCGAAGAATTGGTTCTTAAAAAACGGCGGGAGTGAAGAAGAGGTAGAGAAACACTTCGTTGCCGTAAGCACAAATGATGAAGGTGTTGCAGGTTTTGGGATAGATACCAAAAACATGTTTGGATTCTGGGACTGGGTTGGTGGTCGCTACAGCGTATGGTCGGCCATTGGACTTCCAGTGATTTTAGCAATCGGGTTCCAAGGGTTCCAAGAATTTTTAAGCGGTGCACATGCAATGGATAAGCATGTAACCAAGGCAGATTGGAGCGAAAACATTCCAGCCCTTATGGCTATGCTCGGCATTTGGTACCGTAACTTCCACAACGCACCTTCACAAGCGATTCTTCCTTACGATCAATACTTAGATAGGTTTGCCGCCTACTTCCAACAAGGAGATATGGAAAGCAACGGTAAGTATGTCGATCGTGGCGGCAATCGTGTGAACTATCCTACCGGTCCAATCATTTGGGGCGAGCCAGGAACAAACGGTCAGCACGCATTCTACCAACTGATCCATCAAGGCACTGACCTCATTCCTGCGGACTTTATCGCTGCAAAAAGATGCCAGCACAGTTTGGCGGAACACCACCCTATTCTTCTAGCTAACTTCATTGCCCAGACCGAGGCATTGATGGTAGGAAAGTCCAGAATGGATGTAGAGATTGAAATGCGTCAGGCTGGATTAAGCAGTGACGATATAGATAGGATTGCGCCATATCGAGTTTTTGAAGGAAACAGACCTACAAACAGCATCGTACTTGACGAAATCAACCCATACCATTTGGGTCAGCTGATTGCAGCGTACGAGCACAAGATTTTCATCCAAGGATATATCTGGAACATTTACTCTTATGACCAATGGGGTGTAGAGCTTGGAAAAGTGCTGGCAAAAGCGGTTCTTAATGAACTTAAGGGCGGTACTAAACACGAACACGATAGCTCAACGACTTCGCTTATCGATTATTTGAGAAGCTGATTTATTGAGAGAGTTCTGAACGGAAAACGTCCAATAGCTCATTGAGTTGTTGGGCTTTTGTTTGGTCTACACCCGCGGCAAGAGATTCCACTTCTTCCTTGGCTACTAATTCATTAACAAGAGTACTTCCTTTCTCCGTTAAAAAAATAAAGACGATTCTACGATCTTCCTTATCGCGAACTTTTTCTATAAGATCCATACTCACAAGTCGGTCAACCATTCGAGAGGCATCACTCATTTTGTCCAACAAACGGTCACGTATTTCTGAAGTTGTTGAGCCTGCGCTACCAGCGCCGCGTACAATACGCAACACATTGTACTGCTGCATAGTTAGGCCGTTTGATTTCAGGCGTGCCGTGATTTTCTCTTTTAACTTGTTGGAGGTATATATGAGATTGACAATCAATTTTGATTGCTCAGTGGAAAAGGCACTTTGTTTAATTTCGTCTTCGAGGCGCATAAACACTAAACAATGATACAGGTAATTGTTCAAACACGCAATAAAAAATAAAAACCCGCACCAGTTAGTGCGGGTCATTTGCTATATCTTCTTCAGGATTAAACTGTCATAATATCGTTTTCCTTCTTGGTGAACATAGAATCACATTTTGCAATGTAATCGTCGGTCAATTTCTGGATATTATTCTCGCTATCTTTACGCATATCTTCGCTCAGACCGTCGTTGCCCATTTTTTTGAGTTCGTCCATTGCACTCTTTCTTGCAGCGCGAACACCAACCTTAGCACTTTCACTTTCTGCTTTGGCCATTTTTGCCAACTCTCTGCGACGCTCCTCCGTCAATGGAGGTACAGAAATGATCACACTTTCCCCGTTATTCATTGGGTTAAAGCCCAATCCTGCATTCACAATGGCTCTTTCGATATCAGGAATAATAATCTTCTCCCAAGGTTGAATGCTTATCGTACGTGCATCCGGTGTATTGATATTACTCACCTGAGCCAATGGTGTCGGGGTTCCATAGTACTCTACCATAACACTATCCAACATAGTAGCACTTGCGCGTCCAGCACGGATTTTAAGTAACGACTTTTCCATGTGCGTGATTGCACGGTCCATATCATCCTTGGTCGATTCAAATACTAATTCTAATTCCTCTTCCATCAGATTTATCTTGTTAGTTCTTTACTAAAGTTCCTACCCCGTTAACCCCAGATACCACGTTCATCAAGTTTCCTTTTGTGTTCATATCGAAGACAACAATAGGCAGATTGTTTTCTTTACTTAGAGTAAATGCCGTCATGTCCATAACTTTCAATCCACGGTCGTAGACTTCTTTGAAACTCAACTCAGAGAATTTCGTGGCAGTCTCGTCCTTCTCCGGATCAGCAGTATAAATTCCATCGACACGAGTACCTTTTAGGATTACGTCGGCTTGAATCTCAACTGCGCGTAGGGTCGCTCCTGTATCTGTTGTAAAATATGGATTTCCCGTACCTGCAGAGAATATCACAACGCGACCTTTTTCCAAGTGTCGGATGGCACGTCGGCGAATAAAAGGCTCCGCAACTTTATCCATTTCAATTGCGCTCTGAAGTCGTGTCTTTACACCAGCACTTTCAAGGGCCCCCTGTAATGCAAGACCATTAATGACCGTAGCAAGCATACCCATATGGTCGGCTTGAACACGATCCATGCCTTGTGAAGCAGCACTAATACCTCTAAAGATATTTCCTCCGCCAATCACGATACCAACCTGGACGCCATTGTTAGCTACGGCTTTAATTTCCTCCGCGTATTCTGCGATTCTTTTTGGGTCAATTCCAAAATCATTGTCCCCCATTAATGCCTCGCCGCTCAATTTTAGCAGCACTCGGTTGTACTTCATCTTACATAGGATTTGAACACAAATATAAGTCAAGTCAGTTCCATTGTCCATCGTGTGGCGGTTACTTTTACACCAACTCCTCACAGTTGATAGTATAAAAAAAGCCCCCACTTTATAAGTGAGGGCCTTACTATTTTTAGAGTATTCTCAATTATAAAGAAACGCGTTTGAAGTCTACTACTTCCAAACCAGCTTGAACGCTAGTTAGGTATTTAGCAACACTTATCTTACTATCTTTGATGAAAGCTTGATCTACCAAAGTATTCTCTTTAAAAAATTTGTTTAGACGACCAGTGGCAATTTTTTCCAGCATTTCTTCTGGCTTGCCTTCTTGACGCGCCAACTCTTTACCAACTTCCAACTCACGATCGATAACGTCTTGAGATACGGCACCACGGTTCAAAGCAACTGGATTCATTGCAGCAGCTTGCATTGCTACGTCGCGACCAGCCTCAGCAGCCTCAGCAGTCAAACCTACTAAAGTTCCGATCTTGTTACCCATGTGGATATAAGAAGCGACGTAAGCGGCATTTACTGTAGCCATTTCTGCTACCTCGATTTTCTCACCGATAACACCAGTCTGCTCTTGCAATTTATCAGCAACAGTCAAACCTTCTTCAAACTCTGTAGCACCCAGTTCCTCTGAAGTAGAAACACCAGAAGACAAAGCGATGTCAGCTAATTTGTGTGCCAAAGCAACAAAATCTTCGTTCTTAGCTACGAAATCAGTCTCACAAGACAACTTCACGATAACACCTTTATCTGCACTGTTCGTCCTCGCGATAACAGCACCTTCAGTAGCATCACGGTCAGCACGCTTAGCAGCTACTTTCTGACCTTTCTTTCTTAGGATGTCAACTGCAGCTTCGAAATCACCTTCCGCTTCTACCAAAGCTTTTTTACAGTCCATCATACCAGCACCAGTTTGCTTTCTGAGTTTGTTTACTTCAGCAGCAGTAATCTTTGCCATGACATTGAAATTTAATTTGTTATTTTAATTGAAAAGAGAGCCGTAAAGTTTTCCCCACGGCTCTCTTGAAAAGTATAAAGTTTTATTAAGAACTGCCTCGCTTACGCTTTTGCAGCCTTCTTTTCAATTTTCGCCTGCTCTGCAGCCGCTTTATCGCTCTTGCGCTGAGAAAGACCTGCTTTAACTCCGTCTGTAACTCTTTCCATGATAACAGCAATAGATTTAGAAGCATCATCGTTCGCAGGAATTGCGTAATCTACACGGCGAGGATCTGAATTTGTATCTACCATCGCAAAAGTTGGGATACCTAATTTGATGGCTTCATCTACAGCAATGTTTTCACGCTTGATATCAACGATGAAAAGTGCAGCCGGTAGACGATTCATATCTGCTACAGAACCCAAATCCTTCTCAAGCTTCGCGCGTTGACGGTCTACTTGTAGACGCTCGCGCTTAGATAGAGTTTCGAACGTACCATTTTCTTTCATCTTATCGATGCTCTGCATCTTCTTTATCGCTTTACGAATAGTTACAAAGTTTGTCAACATACCTCCTGGCCAACGCTCAGTTACATAAGGCATATTTGCATCGCCAGCGAATTTAGCTACGATTTCTTTTGCTTGTTTTTTCGTTGCTACGAAAAGGATCTTACGACCAGACGCTGCAATTTTTGAAAGAGCCTCAGTTGCTTCTTTCAATTTTGCATCCGTTTTGTGCAAGTCGATTACGTGGATACCGTTGCGTTCCATAAAGATGTAAGGCGCCATATTTGGGTTCCACTTGCGGGTCAAGTGTCCAAAGTGAACACCTGCATCCATAAGTTTTTTAATGTTTCCTGTTACTGCCATTTTCTTGAGTTTACTTTCCTAGTAAGCAATGTGCCAGTAGCCTGTTGTAAAGAGTCTGGCTCATTTGGATACTAAATCTCGATTAACGTTTAGAGAATTGGAATTTCTTACGTGCTTTCTTCTGACCGAATTTCTTACGCTCAACCATACGTGGGTCACGAGTAAGTAGTCCGGCAGGCTTCAATGCTGTACGGTTTTCTGTATCGATTTCAGAGAGGATACGAGAAACACCCAAGCGAATCGCCTCAGCTTGACCAGTGATACCACCGCCTACAACGTTTACTTTTACGTCGTAAGAACCTGTAGTCTCTGTCAAAGTGAATGGCTGCTCTAACTTGTAGTGCAACGGCGCAGTGTTGAAGTAATCCTTGTAATCCTTGCCATTTACTGTGATGCTCCCAGCACCCTCGTCCATGTATACACGAGCTACAGAAGTTTTACGTCTTCCAATTGCGTGAAACTTTGCCATTTATAATTACTTATTTGATTTCGTTAATATTAATTGCAGTTGGCTTTTGAGCCTCGTGCGAATGCTCAGCTCCTGCGTAAACGTGAAGATTACGGAACAACTGTGCACCCAAACGGTTCTTTGGCAACATACCTTTAACCGCTTTCTCAACGACCCGTTCTGGGAACTTCTCAATCATATTTTCTGGGTTAGTCGTGCGCTGACCACCTGGGTAACCCGTGTGCCATACGTACGTCTTATCAGTCATTTTGTTTCCGCTCAAAACAACCTTCTCCGCGTTTAGGATTATTACGTTATCGCCACAATCTACGTGAGGAGTGTAGTTTGGCTTGCGCTTGCCTCTAAGAAGCAATGCAACTCTAGAAGCAAGACGACCTAATGTTTGGCCTTCTGCATCTACTACTACCCAGTTCTTTTCAACTGTTGCCGCGTTGGCTGATACTGTTTTGTAACTTAATGTATTCACCGCTGATGCGTTTTAAAGTTTAAAGTGCTTACTATTCACAACCCCCTAAAAGGGCTGCGAAAATACATCTTTATTTGCCTAACAACCAAAAATCTCAGAACAAAATATAGACACGATGAACTGTGCACGGTTTTTGTGTTGTTAACATTGAGATTAATTGCGAAATTGCACGACATGCAAAAATACATCAGAAGACTCCTAATTATTGTTTCAGTACTGATTTCTAGTGCTGTATACGGACAAAAATGTGGACACGACTACTTAGAAAGTGAAGTAAAGCGCCTCTATCCAAACTACGAAAGTGCAGAACAAGAGTTCATTGAAAGCGTTCGTTTTGACGCTGCAAACGCCCCAGAAGCGACCGTTTTTAAAATCCCTGTGGTTGTCCATATTATTTACGACGATGCAGGCGATAATATTAGCGACAAACAAGTCAAAGATGCCATCGCTGTAATTAACGAAGATTTCAGACGTCTAAACGCCGATACGGTCGATACTCGTTCTGCATTCTTGGGCGTGGCTGCAGATTGTGAAATTCAATTTGAATTGGCCAAAATTAACCCACAAGGAAATTGTACTTCAGGAATCACGAGAAAGCAAAGTGCGCTCAGCGTAAACGCGAGCAACAGCGTAAAAGGACTGGTGAGCTGGCCGAATAATAAGTACCTTAATATTTGGGTAGTAAATAGCATCAATATCGGAAGCTCGGGTCAAGGAACAGTCTTAGGATATGCCTACAAGCCTAACCCAGGGCAAAGCACCACTTTTGATGGTGTAGTTATTCGTCATGATCGTATGGGTAGAATAGGCACAGGTAATTCTGCGGGCCGCACACTTACCCACGAGGTAGGGCATTACCTCGGACTAGATCACCCATTTAAAGGCGGATGTTTTGCAGGAGACAACTGTTCAGATACACCACCGGTAAGCGAAGCAAGCTTTGGTTGTAACCTCAACGCAAACACATGTTCGAACGACAACCCCAACCTGCCAGATCAGATAGAGAACTACATGGACTATGCAGATGATATTTGTACGAATATGTTCACCGAAAATCAGCGTACCATTATGCGTAGCAACCTGAACATTTCTAATCGAAGAGGGTATTTGGTGACGAGCACAAATGCAAGCAATACAGGTCTTGCTGCGAATGCGGTGCTGCCGTGTGCGCCAGAAGCAAACTTTGATGCCGACCAAGCGGTATTCTGTGCAGGTGCAACCATTCAGTTCACGGACAAGAGCACCTTTGGAAACCCTACGTCTTGGAAATGGAACTTCCCAGGGGGTACACCTAACAGTTCTACTATAGAAAATCCAACAGTGACTTACAACAGCCCCGGGAACTATAACGTGAAACTTGAAGTGACCAATAGCAACGGCACAAGCACCCTCCTTCAAACAGGATACGTGAGTGTTCGTCGCAACAACCCAGGTATATGGGTCAATGGCTTTAACTCGGGCTTTGAGTTTAATACGGTACCAAATGGGACTTGGCACGTAGAGAATCCAGACGGAGACAACATCAGGTGGCAACGCAATAACTTCAATTATTATGAAGGCGCTTATTGTGTGAAATTGGACAACTACAATAATGTAGCAGACAATACCGATGCTTTGATTACAGATAATATTTATGTGGGCGGTGCAAAGAGTATGAACTTCAGCTTTAAATATGCTGTGGCGAGTAAACCAGGGTTTGCCGGTGACCGCATTGTAGTGAGTGTGAGCCAAGATTGTGGAAATACGTGGAGCAGCGTTCGTACCCTTTTAGGACCGCTTCTGTATGCAACTACGAATAAGGCCAATCCTTGGAACCCAGGTTCACAAAACAACTGGAGAAGCATTAATATTGACATAAGTGATTACGTTGGTTCAGCACCAATTATGATTAAAGTAGACTTCATCTCGGGCGGTGGAAATAATGCCTTCTTAGACGATTTCCAATTGACCACTGTGTTGGATACTGAGGAATTCACGGCGAAGAATATCACCCTTTACCCTAATCCTTCAAGCGGTTCGTTTGGTGTTGAAGGCCTTCCTGTGGGTACCGACTATACTATTATTAGTGTTGATGGCCGATTGATTCTGGAGGGTCAATTGAACACTGAGCATACTATCGACATCGAAACTGCCGCAGGATATTACATATTCCAGGCAGGTACGGTGCGCAAGCCTATCATAATTCAGTAAAAGAAAGTAAAAGCCTCAGCGCCGCGTCGCAGCGCTGAGGTATCCTTAAAAAACCTGTGCGGGCTGAGCCCGGAGGGTTTTTTTTAATATCCGCTAGTTAGTACTTAATCCCCCAACGGCATCATAAAGTCTACAGGGTTGGCCTCGAGGTATTCCATCAAGGCTTTGTAGTCTTTATCAAGGAAAGTGTTAACTGAAACCTTTGCCTCTTCTGTGCGCTTCTTAAGGTTGTTGAACAAGTTTTTTTCGTTGCTCTCCCAAGCACGCTGTGAACTTACCAACTGCCACAATGAGCCACTCCATTGGTTCGACCACACTTCAGGCTGCTCAAAGTATCCCTTCGTCTCCTTCTTACCAAAGATACCGTGACGCACCTCTTCCAAAGCTTTCGCCGTGGCTTTCACGTTGGCAGCTAAAGTTGAATCGTTCTTGTATACCTCCGTTTTCAACAGTTTCTGTAGGCTCTCAATATTCTGATTCGCACGAGCCAATTTCTGCACAGCAACATCCAAATCGGCTTCAATCGCCTCAATACCTTTGAAATATTCTTGGCGCGAAGCAAGATCTTCCATACTCACCCATGAAGTCATGCGTGGGTCTTGGCGGATCTCTAATTCTTGAGAAGCTACGACATCATCAAAGCTTATGGTCACTTTAAAGGTACCAGGCATTACGGTTGCGCCTCGAGGATCGCTCTGCTGCTCTTTCTCCTGACGAATCTTGAACTGTGGGTAGCGCTGACCCCTTTGCCACATAGCCCAGCGCCAGCTGTTTAATCCTTCTTTCACCTTTACGTACTGCGTGTAGATGGTATCGCCTGATGCGTCTTGATAATCGACACGCATCTTCTTCTTGTTGTCCTCTGCAACTTCTGGCAAATAGGCCTTAAAACGCGCGCCAAACGGACGGTTCTCACCACGGAAGGTGGCACTTGCTGCGAAGCGTACCCCTGGGCTCTGCTTGCGCTCCCATTGAAAGGCCGTAGGTGGTTTGAAGAAGGTCGGTTCGCTGAAGTCATTTGCGGCGGCTAATTGACGTAATGGCTCAACATCATCTAACACCCATGCGCCACGACCAAAGGTTCCTAATACAAGGTCCTTTTCTCTCCTTTGGAAGGCCAGGTCCATCACTTGTACCGTCGGCATGTTCTTATCCCATTTCTGGAAGGTGCCGCCATCGTTGGTACTTACATACAAGCCGTACTCACCACCTACCCAAAGTAAATTGGGCTCCACAGGGTCTTGTAAGACGCTCAGGACTGGACCGAAAATATCACTGTCGTCCACCACACGTGTTACTTTCTTACCGTAATCTTCGACTCTATAGAGGTACGCACTCCAGTTGTTGCGGCGGTAGTCATTCACCACTACCCAAGCAGTTCCCTTTTCGTACTCTGAGGCACGAATTTGTGGAATCCAGGCACCCTGCGGTATGCCCTTAAGCTTCTTACTAAGGTCAGTCCAATTGGCCCCGCCATCGGTGGTCACGTGCAATTTACCGTCGTCCGAACCACTCCAAATCTCATTCTGATCTAGCGGTGATGGCGCAATAGCAATGATACAAGTGTGATTTTCCGCACCGGTTACATCATAAGTGAGACCACCACTCTCCAACTGCTTTTGCTTATCAGGATCGTTGGTCGTTAAGTCTGGACTAATAATGGTCCAGTTCTTTCCATTATCTGTACTTTTATGGATGTACTGAGAACCAAAGTACAATGACGTCTCTGGCGCGAATGGGTCTAGAGCAATAGGTGCATTCCAGTGAAAACGCAATTTCTCGCCTTCAGGATGCACCGGCTTTATCAACTCGCTGTAGCCTGTATTGGTATTGACTAGACCAACATTCCCTTCCTGGCTCTGGGCATATACTGCATCCGTACGGCCCGGTACCGGAACCACATCAAAGCCGTCACCAAAGAACAGCTCGCTCCACTCTTCGTTACGGATACCGTCCACAGTCAAACTATACGCTGGTCCCATCCATGAACCGTTGTCCTGCATACCACCGTATACATTGTACGGCAGATGATCGTCCACATTGATGTGGTAGAACTGCGCCAGCGGCAGATTCTCTACAAAATACCAAGTCTCTCCATAGTCGTACGAGATGTTCATACCCCCATCATTTCCTTCAATCACGTGAGATGGGTTTACCGGGTCTATCCACATAGCGTGGTGATCAGGATGCACTGTGCTGTATGGCGTGATTGTCTTCCAAGACTTACCACCGTCATCACTGCGCGTGACATACGTCCACAACGAGTAAATCCGATCTTCGTTTTGTGGGTCTACACGAAGATCTGCGTAGTAGAACGGACGATTACCCGTCTGCTCGTCTTCGCTCACCTTGTACCACTTTGCACCGCCGTTAGAACTTGCGTACAAACCGTTCTTCTTACCCGTTTCAATTAGTGCGTATAGCTTGTTTGGGTTCGATGGTGAGATTGCTAGACCCATACGGCCCAAATCGCCTTTCGGAAGACCTTCCTTTTCGGTCATCTTCTTCCAGTTTTCACCTCCGTCGTACGTGATGTACAATCCTGAAGATGGACCCCCACTCTTAAAGAACCACGGCCATCTGCGATATTCCCAAATGGCTGCAATCAACTTTTTAGGATTGCTTGGATCCATTACTAGGTCACCGGCACCTGTCTTGGCGTCGATGTACAATGATTTGTCCCAAGTCTTACCACCATCGGTCGATTTGAATACACCCCGCGGTCCTTCGCCCCAAGCGACACCAGTAGCACCTACAAATACTTCGTCCGTATTTTCTGGGTTGATGATAATACGATGAATAGTGCGGGTTTCTTCGAGGCCTAGGAGTTCCCAATTGGCTCCGCCATCGTAAGATTTATACAATCCATAACCACTAGTTTGAGAGTTACGAGGGTTTCCTTCCCCGGTACCCAAATAAATAATGTCTGCATGTTTTGGGTCAATGGCTATGGCACCTACAGAAGCAACAGCTTCGTTTTCAAAAATCGGCGACCACGTTTGGCCGTTATTTTCGCTCACCCACAATCCACCACTCGCGGCTCCCGCGTAAATAGTTGTTGGACGGTCTGGATGCACAGCGATGCAGGTCACACGACCACTCATCCCTGCTGGACCGATGTTGCGCGGTTCCATCTTTTCCATCACCTGTTCTAAGGTGGACTTTGGCTCTTCCTGGGCATAGGAAGTATTCCACATTGCCGCAAATACTGCTGCGACAAAGAGCTTCATTAGCTTCATATTCTTACGTATTGTGTTTGTTATATTTCCCAAGCGTTGGCGAGTTTATAATTTGTAATTTTCATTGCTTTCCCGTCCCAATTCAGTCGAGTTCGTCCAGGGTAATTATATTCTGTTACTCCACGGTAACCGATTTCGCGAGATTGCGTGGACGATCTACATCACAGCCTCTCATCACAGCGATGTAGTAGCTCAAGAGTTGAAGTGGAATCACAGTCAGTAGTGGCGTAAGTGCTTCGAGTGTTTCCGGTATTTCAATCACGTGATCGGCACTCTGAACAATCTCAGTATCGCCTTCAGTCACTACTGCGATCACCTTACCGTGACGCGCTTTTACCTCTTGAACGTTACTTACCAGTTTTTCGTAATGTCCCGCATTAGGAGCAACTACGATTACAGGCATATTTTCATCAATGAGCGCGATCGGGCCGTGCTTCATTTCAGCAGCTGGATAACCCTCTGCGTGGATGTATGAAATTTCTTTAAGCTTTAATGCGCCTTCTAAGGCAATAGGGAAGTTGACCCCGCGACCCAAGTAGAGGACATTACTAGCATCCTTGTAAAGTGCAGAAATCTCTTTAACTAGTTCTTTCGACTCTAGTACCTTCTCCACTTTTTTAGGAATGACACTTAACTCATTCAACAGCGCACGGTATTGCGAGGTTGAAAATTCGCCGCGAATCTTACCCAGCTCGAGGGCCATCATAGTAAGCACAGTTACTTGAGAGGTAAAGGCCTTGGTTGAAGCCACACCAATCTCAGGTCCTGCATGAGTATATGCTCCGGCATGCGTCTCGCGAGCAATAGTTGAACCAGGTACATTACAGATACCAAAGACCATCGCACCAGCTTCTTTCGCCATTTTAATTGCAGCGAGCGTATCTGCCGTTTCCCCACTTTGGGAAATGGCGATAACCACATCATTTTTATGTATAATAGGGTTACGGTATCTAAACTCAGATCCGTATTCAACCTCTACGGGGATACGTGCAAATTCCTCGAACAAATACTCAGCAACTAGTGCACTGTGCCAAGAAGTACCACATGCCGTCATGATAATGCGATCAGCATTACGAAAACGGTCGGCATATTCTTCCAATCCGCTCATCTTGATTATCCCTTGCTCTGCCAAGAGGCGACCACGGAAGCTGTCATAAATGGCACGAGGCTGCTCGTATATCTCCTTCATCATAAAATAATCATAACCGCCCTTCTCAATACTTTCAAGGTCCATCTGTAGCTTGTGTGCCTGAGTATTTACAGCCCTATCACTCTCAATTAATCGAATATCGATTTCGCCTTTGGCCGTAAGCGTGGCCATTTCTCCGTCCTCTAGATAAATAGCATCCTTTGTGTATTCCAAGAACGGGGTCGCATCAGAACCGATAAACTTTTCATTAATACCCAAACCCACTACTAGCGGGGACCCTAGCTTGGCAACTACTACTTCTTCGGGCTTGTTTTTATCGTAAATACAAATTGCGTAGGCTCCGGTAACTTGAGTCAAAGCGATACGGACAGCCTTTCTAAGTTTACAATGTTCTTGATCTTGAATGAACTGAATAAAGTTGACGAGAACTTCAGTATCCGTTTCACTGTGAAATTCAAAACCATTGTCTTGGAGTAATTCCTTCAGCGCTTGGTAGTTCTCGATAATACCGTTGTGCACCAAAACAAGATTGCCCGAGTTGCTTACGTGTGGGTGTGCGTTTTTATCCGAAGGTTGACCGTGAGTCGCCCAGCGAGTGTGGGCAATACCTGTTGAGCCAGAAGTATCACCGGCAAGGGCAAATTCCTCCATAGCTTTAACCATGCCTTGTTTTTTGTATAGGGTGATTTCACCGTTCTGCGCTAGTGCTACACCCGAGCTGTCGTAACCACGATACTCCAATCGCTTGAGGCCGTTGACTAGAATGGGAAACGCATTGCGGTCTCCCACGTATCCTACAATACCACACATAATTAAATTGGTTTATTTGGTTAGCTACATAAAAGTAACGCTTCTTAATTACTGCGCGTATAGAAGACGTTAAATTGAGCAGGGATAACCGGGTGGATACCTCCACCTAAAACCACACGGTAAATATTACTGCTGCTCGAAGAAGGTGCTAAGAACACAGGTAGGATATCTTCTCTATCGTTTACGAAGTCGTGTACCATACGGGTCACATTGAAGGTGTAATTGAACTCCCTAATATCCGTTCTTGCAACAGTACCGCCTGTAGAGGTGATGTCGGACAGGTAATCTTTTATTAGGCGTTGTACGGTATCCTGGTCTTGAATAATAATCAACGAACCCGGGAAGCGGTATTGACCAGCAGTACCCTGAAGCACGTCAAAAGACAGTTCTGCTTTATTTATAGAATAGCCTTTGCCTATAAGCGTATCTAAATACGGGAACTTCAAAAACGTACGAACGCCTGAGCCACCCTGAATGTAAGTCAGTACTTCACCGTTGAGTGTGTCAATTATGTCTAAATCAAACTGAGCATTAGCATAATCGTTCGAAAATAGGTTATAACTCAACGTAGGGTCGCCAAAATTTTGGCCAAATGTAAGGTTAAACACCTTTGCGATGGTATCGTCTATTCCTGTGTGGTAGTAGAGTTGAATGAGCGAACCAGAGGCTTCTAAGTTGAAGTAACCTGCAATCGTAGAGCCTGCGCCCTCGTCTGTAAAATAGAGTCCAGGTACCTGCTTAACGAAATCTGCATTATCAGCGAAATGGCTAGCACCGTTTATAGCCGCATCAAAAATGTTGGCTTGGAAATACGAAGGGTCCGCATCAAAAGACAAATACCCAACTAAAGTGTCCACACCATTATCTATGGTATCTCGTGGACCTAAAACCAAATTAGAATCCGCTATAGCTGGACCATAGTTCATAACACGATTTGAAAAATAGGATATGGAATCATATTGCTCAACGAGCATAGGATATACCTTAAGACCAATTTCATCGCCTTCCACACCGTAATAGCTAGAGTAAGCTACACGGAATTTTACCGAATCACAGATAGTTCCTTCACCAAAGTCTGGGGACGATTTAGACAAAAGGATGCGAGTAAAAAAAGAGGCGTTTGTGCGACCAAAAATAGGATCTTCATAATTTCCCAAAATAACCTGTGCAGGGTTTTTAGTACTGATACTATCCCAACTTTGGGTATACGATACTACTGGAAAAGAAAGTTTTTCTCCCAACTCAGGTCGGTCATCAATAAACTTACCTGAACCAATAGAGCCGTTACTTTTCTCACATGAAGTGATAAGTGCAACTGCAATAATTAGGCTTAGGGCTAAACAGAATTTATTCGGCATCGCTTTCAACAAGGAGAGATTCGTACACCTTAATGGCTTCTTCTGGCTCATCTATGAATGACGAACCATCAACTACCTCGACACCGATAGATTTTGCATATTCTGCAACCTCAGCCGTATTTTCCTCTCCAAGGATAAGTATATCCGAATATTTGGCGGCTAATTTTTGAAGGTCAACACTCGTGGGTTTTTCCAAACTATCAGTCAAAGAAGGATCAATTTCATCAAACTCCATCCCCGCTTTCAAATTTGGACCTAAAGTTCCCTCAAAGCCATTGTCGTAAGCAGAGAAAATTACTTTGGCGTCCTTAAAAATATGATTCTCACTTTGGAAGAGCTTTAAATACAATGGTACTAAGGCCGACATCCAGCCATGAACATGTATAACATCTGGCTTCCACCCTAGTTTTTCAACAGTATCAATAGCCCCTTTAGAGAAGAACAGAGTACGTTCATCGTTATCCTCAAAGTATTTACCGTCAGCGTCCGTGTAGGTAAACTTGCGCTTGAAATATTCCTCGTTATCGATGAAATAGACTTGCATGCGTGCTCCAGGAACCGAAGCAACCTTAATGATCAACGGCATGTCCATGTCATTAATCACTACATTCATACCGCTCAAGCGGATAACCTCGTGCAACTGGTGACGACGTTCATTAATCACCCCAAAACGAGGCATAAAAACGCGTACCTGATGGCCACTATTATTCGTTTTCTTAGCTAGCGCTAAAGTTGTGCTTGAAATCTTGTTCTCAGGTAGGTATGGGTGAATTTCCTGTGAGATAAACAATACTCTCTTGCTATCCATACGGATTAGATGTTTTTAAACTAGGGGGCAAAGATACCTTTTTTTGACGCTTTTTCCTAAGAA
Source organism: uncultured Cryomorphaceae bacterium (assembly GCA_913049845.1). Taxonomy (GTDB): domain Bacteria; phylum Bacteroidota; class Bacteroidia; order Flavobacteriales; family Schleiferiaceae; genus UBA10364. The sequence continues at coordinate 39,615 of CAJWZE010000001.1, read as the reverse complement.
TAGCCTAGTTTTGAGCCCTTTTACAGCCCAAAATGACCGTTTTAAGAAATATTTTAGAATTAAACGAGTGGCGAGTTAGCATTGGGGAGCAAACCCTTGGATTTGTGCCTACGATGGGTGCACTTCACAAAGGCCACCTGAGTTTAGTAAAGTGCAGTCTTTCAATGGACGACTATACCCTGGTGAGTATATACGTGAATCCAACACAATTCAACAATGCGGAGGACTTGGACAAGTACCCCTCGACCCTTGAGAAAGATTTACGCCTCTTGCGTGATACCGGAGAAGTAGTTGTGTACCTGCCCTCTCAAAAAGATCTTTATCCACATAGGCTGAAATCAAGAAGCTTTGATTTTGGTTCGTTGAGCAAATTCATGGAAGGAGCTGGACGACCTGGTCACTTCGACGGAATGGCAACTGTTGTAACACGATTCTTTGAAATCATCGAGCCACACCGCGCATTTTTTGGTGAAAAAGACTATCAACAGCTCGCTATAATCAAGCACGTTGTTAATGAGGAAAATTGGCACGTAGAAATCGTGCCTTGTGCTACACTACGCGAAGACGACGGCCTCGCCATGAGCAGCCGAAACCTCCGTTTGTCATCCGCCCAGCGAAGAGCAGCCAAAGAAATTTACCATATTATCTCGCGATGGATTCAGGATACAGATTTTGGGGCTACCTCACCAAAAACTGCCCAAAGAGCGCTAATTAAAAAAATCAATAGTGTCGATTACCTCGAGGTGGAATACCTCGAATTCAGTGCGGCAAATACGTTGATTCCGGTAGATAGGTTCAAATTAAATGTTCCGACAAGAGTCTTTGCGGCTGTTATGTGCGGAAAAGTTCGCCTTATCGATAACCTTCCTCTTTTTTAATCTACTTTTGCGCCATGCAAATAGAGGTTGTAAAGAGTAAAATTCATCGCGTTAAGGTCACAGGAGCGGACCTTGATTACGTGGGTTCTATCACTTTAGATTATGATTTAATGGCTGCGGTTGGTATTGTTCCTGGTGAACGTGTTTACATCGTCAACGTCAATAATGGGGAGCGTTTCGACACCTACACCATTTCAGGAGGCAGCGGCACGGGAAGTGTTGTTTTAAATGGACCTGCCGCTCGTCGTGTTCAAAAAGGCGATGTGATTATCATTATCGCTTATGCGCAAATGACCCCAGAAGAAGCAAAGACACACAAACCTCGGATTGTATTCCCAGACGAATCAACTAATCTCTTGAAATAGTGACGGAAAATGTAAAAAAGGTGTTGCAATACATGCTCTTCTTGAGCATTGGCGGATTGTTACTCTATTTTACATTTCAAAATACCAACCCTGAAGAATTATCGAAGAACATTCAGTCCGTTGATGGGTTCGGATTATTTATCGCAATTGGAATTGGATTAATTGCCATTATCATTCGCGGCATCCGATGGGTGCAGCTCTTGGGGACCCTCGGCTACAATGTGAGTTCACTCAATGCCATCGCAGCGGTAGCCTTTTCTTACCTAGTCAATCTTGTTACACCAAGAGTTGGTGAAGTAGCTCGATGCACTGCAATCAACCGCACCGACGATATCCCTATTGATAAGCTCTTCGGAACTGTCTTACTTGAGCGGGTAGTAGACATCCTTATGTTTGGTTTTGTCTTTTTGATTACTATCATTACGCAAGCAACACAACTATCCATCTTCCTAATTCAAAGCGGTGCCAGTTTTCCTTCGCTATCGCCATTGTTAGTCAGTGCTTTAATTGGCGTCACTATACTTTTACTAATTGGTCTTTGGAGCACTCGAAAAATGTGGTCGCAATGGGGTTTTGCTCAGAAAATAATCAGCTTCATTCAAGGGCTTGTTGAGGGCTTAAAAAGCGTTCAAAATGTCGAGAACAAATTCTTGTTCTGGGCATATAGCGTAGGTATTTGGATGTGCTACATAGCTACGATATTTGTAGGTTTTAAAATCGTGCCAGGATTAGAAGCCCTAGGGCTTTCTGAAGCATTTTATGTCAGTGTTGCAGCCGGTTTAGGGTACGTTGTTCCTGTGCCTGGTGGTATTGGCGCCTACCACTATCTCGTATCGAAGGCACTCACAGTCGTTGGTTATTCGCCAGAACTAGGAACCGCATATGCTACCATCATCCATAGCGGCAATAGTTTAATGTTCATTGCAACAGGTGCTATTGGTGTGCTAATTCTGTATTTTACTAGGAAGAAATAATCTCCATGGCAAAAAGTAAGAGCATCTTTATCTGCAACAACTGTGGTACTGAACATTCTAAATGGATGGGGCAATGCCAGGGATGTAAAGAGTGGAACACGCTCGTGCAGGAAACGCAGACTAAAAGCAAGCCTGATCCACGAGCTTGGAGTGGGGATAATCCCTCAATTAGGCCGCTTAAAATTAATGAAGTTGAGCACTCCACTGTACAACGTTATCCAATTCGCGACGACGAATTTTCACGAGTATTAGGAGGCGGTATTGTACCAGGCTCGGTGGTTTTGTTGGGTGGCGAGCCCGGGATTGGTAAGAGCACCTTGCTCTTACAGATGGCACTTAAATTCAGTGGAACCGTAGCCTATGTAAGCGGTGAAGAAAGTCCTTCACAAATCAAGCTTAGAGCGGAAAGAATTGGCCACACAGAAAGTGAATTGTTCCTTTTGAACGAGACCAAAACGGAGGTCATTTTCAACCATTTAAAAAAAATGCGACCACACCTTGTGGTCATAGATTCTATACAGACGCTTCACGTGCCTCATGTTGAAAGCACACCGGGTTCAGTAGCTCAAATCCGGGAGAGTGCTGCAAGTTTTATTCGTTACGCAAAGGAGACAGGAACCCCGGTTCTCTTGATTGGTCATATCAACAAAGAAGGAAGTATCGCGGGACCGAAGATATTAGAGCATATGGTGGACATTGTCCTTCAGTTTGAGGGAGACCCCAACCTATTGTACCGCATCTTAAGAGCAAATAAAAACAGATTTGGATCTACCCATGAGATTGGGTTGTATACTATGGAACAAGAAGGCCTTAAAGGGGTAGCAAATCCGAGCGATTTGCTTTTAACCAAACAACACGATGGTCTCAGCGGTAATGCTGTAGCGGTATTGTTAGAGGGTATTCGTCCTATGCTATTGGAACTCCAATCGTTGTGTTCGACAGCAGTCTACGGGACGCCTCAGCGATCTACGACGGGTTTTGACACGCGTCGACTGAATATGCTATTGGCAGTTTTAGAGAAGCGTTGTGGGTTCCGATTGGGACAAAAGGACGTCTTCTTAAACATCACTGGTGGACTACGCGTAGATGATCCTGCTTTAGATTTAGCCGTGATTGCTGCCATTCTCAGCTCGAATAACGATAAGCCTATATCGGATAAGGTGTGTTTTGCCGCAGAGGTTGGATTGACCGGTGAAGTTAGACCGGTGACCAAGGTAGAGCAGCGCATACGCGAGGCTGAAAAACTTGGATTTGAACGCATCTACGTAAGTGCTCACCACCAAATAGAAAAATCCCACTACGAAATTGACATAGTGGGATTGAAAAGAATTGAAGAATTGGTCAGTGACCAATTCTAAATAAAGCAATTACTCCCCCGCTGAATCTAGTAAATTAGCAAGCTCTGTTAAATCTGGTGTTAGGATAATCTCCGTGCGACGGTTGATGGCTTTGTTGCTCGAAGAACTGTTCTCAACCAAAGGCACGTACTCACCGCGACCGGCTGCTGTAATTCGCTTTGGGTCAAGACCCACATTCTTAGTCAAAATCTTTACCACATTCGTAGCGCGCATCACACTGAGGTCCCAGTTGTCCTTAACTTGGCTCTGTCCTCGGTAAGGATCGTCGTCCGTATGCCCCTCAACAAGCACGCTGATTTCCTCGTTATCTGCAAGAACTTTAGAAAGGTTGTCCAAAGCGACTTGTCCATTTGCTGCCACACTCCAAGATCCTGGTGCAAAGAGTAGACTGTTCTCTAAGCTTACGTAGACCTTACCATCACGCATGTTGACAGTAAGTCCTTTGCCCGTGAATCCAAGCAAAGCATCCGCCACTTTCTGACGAACATAATTTACCGTGCTGTCTTGACGACGAATAACGCCCTCAAGCTCCGAAACTCGACGTTGCCCATTTTCCAAGGCACGGCGCTCTGTGTTTAGACTGTCTTCTTTCGCTTGAAGACGGCTTTGTATCGTACTAAGCTCGTCCATCAGAGCTTTGTTTTCACGAGCACTTGCAGCAATCAAAGTACTGTTGTTGTCGAGTAAGTAATCGTACTGCTTGGACAAACGGTCGTATTTGGTCTGCAAGGCGCGCAGCTCGTCAAACTTTACAATTGTATCCTCTTGAAGCTGATTCACATCACGACGTACCTCTCCTAGTGTACGCTCGAGTTCTGAGTTCTCAGCCGCTCGCATTTCGCTCTTTTGACGAAGCTGATCTGCTTCGTTCGAAAGAATATCGTACTTCTCTTGTAAGGTTTTGTGCACCTTAGTGCTCACACAAGAGGTGGTAAGTGCACCGAAAAGTGCAAAAATGAATAGCTTCTTCATGGTATTATTTCAATTCTACTGCTACTGTACCCAAAACGTACGAGTCCGTCATAACGGCTGCAGTGTAGATTCCTGGTTTTAATATAACAGGTGCATCTGTCGCTCTGTTCGCAGCAATACACACGTCCATTGCTTCTCCTTGGAAATTCACTTTCGCAATACCGTTGTAACCGCTGTTAACGCCGCCAACAACTGCTTTGTTGTTCTCAGGCGCGTCAACCTCCTTACCGTTTGGTGCAAAGAGCTTCACGTACAATGTACGCTCGCCTGAATCTGCAATACGGTTTTTAGCGATGGTGATACAAACATTCACACGGTCCGTTTTCTTCGCACGCATTGTCTTGCGCTCCCTGCCACTATTGCTAATACGAGCCGCCTTAGCTGAGGATGCAGCAATAACCAACTGCTTTCCTTTGGCCACTGTATTTGAAAGTACACTGTTCTGACCGGAAAGCGCCTGGTTTGCAGTTATCGCGAAATTCAAGCTGTCTGCAATCATCTGCTCACGGATCTTGAGCGCCGCATATGCTTCGTTTATGCTATCCAATTGTTCTACCAACTCCGCATTCTGATACTTCAAGCTTCTCAAACGGTAACGGTAGTTTGTTAATTGTTTTTTGTTGTCAACATTTACAGCGTTAATGCTATCAATCAACGAGCCTAAACGTGCTGTCTCTGTCTCAATAAATGAATTTAGACTGTCGTTCTCGCCAATCTGGCTAATCAAATCTTCCTTCAAACCACTCAGTTCTAAGGTCAATTCTTGCTTGTCTAACTCCATTGCATGCTTCTCTTCACTGCGTAAATAGAGCAATACGCCCAATGCAAGTACAACAACAGCCAATAGGCCAATTACCAATCCTAATCTCCCTTTGTTTCCTATTGAACTCATAGCTCCAAATTAGTTTGTCTTATATAAGAACGAAACTACCTCAATCCCAGCATATCTACTTTACAATGATGCTAAGTTTTTAACAAGCCTCGTCTTTCATAAACATTACCTCCTTGGTAAAGACCTTTTCCACCCTCAAGAGCAAAGCGTATGCCAAATGTGTCTAGCTGCGCAACCTAGGTGCTCCGTTCTCTAGGGTAAGTACCTACAAAGGATTTTGTCAACAGTCGAGGCCAGCATTAGCGCAGTATTAATCAATTACCCATCAATAAGTTCCACTTATCACAAACTCAATTATGGCATTGACGTTGCATTATGCTACAGAAGTCATTCAGGAAGAATTCCCAGAGAAACCCTTGCATTTGCTTGGACTAGCCTTGGAGGTTTAGTGACGAACAATAATGGATTTCTGTACTACGTCTCGATTCGTTGCAACCTCGATGAGATAAGCTCCCGCCCCAGCCGCGCTCAAATCATACGTTTTCATTAGAACTGAAGAAGTAGGGTCAAATTCATCTGCTAGGATCTCCTGACCCAAGTAGTTGATTATTCGAATACTCACCTCAGCGTTGTGTGAAATCTCACCATCGATGGTCACCAACCCTTGTGTTGGATTGGGATAAATAATCAAGGCAGTAATTCCAGCATTATCCTCGATACCGATAGTACCAACTTGTACATTAAACGTCTTGCTAACAGTGTCACAATCGCTGTATACGGTCAATGTTACGGAGTATGTACCGTTGGCAGTGTACGAGTGTGAAACTGTACCCCCAACACCCGTCGCTAAGTTACCGTCACCAAAAGAAATATTGAATCCAGTGGTGTTTGCACTGTTCCAGTTAAAGGTCAGTGCTGCAGCTGCAGCATTCACGCTATCCACGTTGAACTGTGGATTACCTAATGTAATTGCTGCACAGGAATCTGTAGTAAACACGTGATACATGGTCATCGATGTATCGCCTGGAGCACAAGCTTCTTTCACGTAGAAGTCGTACGTGGTAGACGGCGTTAGACCCATCATTGAAGCCGTTGTTGCAGTTGATATACCGCTGAGCATTGGACCAGTAGTGGTTCCTTGAGCACGGTATTGGTACAAGAAAGTTCCTGTACCACCTGTCCATGAAATATCAGAAGTTGTAGCGCCAATGTTCGTATTCGTCAAATTCGATGGCATTGGACAAGAAACTGTGACACAATTCGCAACCAAGGTATCTTGGACACCTACTGTAAAATTACCCGTACTCACAGAAGTGCTTTGCGTACCAGAGGAATTCGAAAGCACATAGCTTACCTCAGAAGGATAGGATCCGGCAGCGCTGTTGAATACTGAAATCTGCGTTCCACTGCATACCTGGAAATCTACAATAGACGAATCGCCTGTTAAGAATGTAAAGGACTGACCGAAGGCACCGTTATACAATACTTGTACTTCAGCACCGTTCCATCCATCGCCCCATGAATCATACATACTCATCGTCCAAGTACATAAATCTGTAGTATCACAAAGATTAGTACAGAAGGTCAACGGCCCCAATGTATCACTCACTCCGCTAGCACCGCAATTTCCGATAAGGAATACATCATAGCAAGTGGCTGCGCTCAAACCAAAGATGGAGAAAGTGTTACTTGTCGTTGAATCAATGTTATTAGAGATTATACCTGTTGACTGTGCAAATCCCACTGGACCCCACTCGTAAACGTAGGTCGCAGAACCTCCGTTCTGATCAAAGGTGAAGGTCGCATCATTCTTTCCTGCTGCATAAGTCAAGCTCTTTGGTGGTGGGCAAGCTGCGTTACAGGATGCTGTGAATTGTGCCATTTGAGTACTAACGGTTGTAGCTGAAGTTGCCGTGTAAGAATCGACAACAGAACTATTTGAAAGAACATTTAAACCGATCTCGCTAGGATAAGAACCGGCAACACTAACTTGAATGGTAAATGTTTCACCTGTACAAACCATGATAGTTTCCGTATACGAAGTGCCCGTGGTAAATCCTGCACCTAGAGTATATTCTACCCCGCCTGATGAATTCAAGACTTCAACTTGAGCACCGTTCCATCCATCGCCCCATGTATCTGTAAGTTCAATGTCAAACGTACACATTGACGACGGGGCACACTGTAGCGTCTTAAATGTCGCAGGACCAAAGGCTGGACTTACGGTACTATCCACACACATTTGGTATACGTATACGTCGTATGAAGTGTTTGTGTCAAGACCTGTTAACCAATGCGGTGACAACGATGCAGTAACAAGCGTTCCTGTACTCTGTTGGAAATCCGGTACAAACCCTACAGGACCGTATTCTAGATAAGTGGCAATACCTGCTGCAGTGAAATTGACCTCAGCCGAATCTGCACCTAGCGAACCAATGCTTAATGCCGAAGGCGGTAAACATTGTGGTGCGTCCTTTATGATGATTTCATCAAAGTATACCGCCGTGTAGGTGTTTATCGAGGTTGAAATGATGGCAATGTGTTGGTCGCTCATGTTGTACCCTGCACTTGCATCGAAGTACACCGTGTACATGTTCCAAGAAGCGCCGTTAGGTACACTGATTGTGTCAATAGCATTGAAATTGCTCAAATCTGTCGGGCTGCTAACAGTTCCCACAATGACATCATTGCCTGAAGACCAGCCTGTACACGCCATATAGATGTCCATCTGCTTCGTACCACTATCTAAACCAATAATGGCAGGACTAATCAATGCCTCAACCGCTGAATCATAGCTGTTGTAGAGGTAGTACATCTGAGTACCTGAATATGGACTCAAATTCCAAGAAGAACCGGCTATGTATCCGTATCCAGCAGCACCAGAATTTTCAGCATAGTACCAACATGAAGGAGCATTTGGATTTGAGAATCCGCCCGTTGAATCTGTATCAAAGCTCTCATAGAGCGGTGTGCTTACCGAAGTACACAACGTCTTCACGAAGAACGGTCCAACGTTTGTGCTATAACCGTTTGTATCCGCTGTACAATCTGTTTTAATGTAGAAATCGTAGGCTGTGTTTGAGCTCAAACCAGTGATCGTAGCAAACGTGTCACTCGCAGTTACTTGAAGTCCGAGACCGTTCACGAAACCAGATGTACCGTACTCAACAACAAACGTTGTATCGTTCGAATTCCAAGTAAGAGTAGCCGATGAATCTGAAGCAGTGATGCTTGCAAAGGTCGGTGCCGGACATGCCGGCGGTGTAGTAACGGTCACTGTATAATCGTGAACCTCACCGTAAGACATGCTTGAACAGCTTTCTGTAGCTGAAATAGCTGCAGAATAATTTGAACGGATGCGCATGCGGTAAGAGCCTAGTGATACAGTAGAAGGAATTGTGATTGATTCCACATTACCGTTCCACTGGTTCGTCGAAGAAGACCAAAGATGCTCTCCAGCATCATCCCAATCACCGTCGTTGTTCCAATCACCCCAAATAGCAAAATACTGCGTAGAATAGTTTGAAGTAAATTCAACCGAGGTAGGCGCCGTCTGTTGGATATAAATCGTATCAGAAGTTGCCACGTAGTAGTTACCTGTCGAACAGCCTGTAGCTGTATCAGAGAAAGTTCCAATATAAACATCGTTGATGTCATCGCCATAAGTACAACCCAGTGTGTAAGTCGGCGAACAGTAAGATTGTGCATTTGCTCCCAGAGCAAAAACTGACATGAATAGGAGTAGAAATTTTTTCACAAGCGTGTGATTATAATAAGACACTAATTTACTTTTTTAATCGGAATCGAATACTGTTGAAATATTGACAGGGAATTGTCCGTTTCCTCTAAGTATGTATGCCGATAATTGGTGACCTTTAGCTCATGAAACGATTCCTCATTCCTTCCTTCCTATTGCTTCTGGTAGGGTGTGCCGTTCAAAGTCGTCCGCAAGGCGGGCCTAAGGACGAAACACCACCTGCTGTGATCAAAATGACGCCAACGCTAGGTGCATTGAACTTTACAGGTAATGGAGCGGAAATCGTTTTCAATGAATACATCCAAGGGATAAAATTGCGCGGTAATATCGCGACGAGTCCGCCGCTTGAAGGGTTGGAATTTGAGATCATAGGCAAAAAACTAAAATTGAAGTGGGAAGACGAACAACTTTTGGAAAACACGACCTATAGGATCTCAATGGGCGATGAAATAGGCGACCTGAATGAGAATAATAAATACGCTAACCTCGAGGTCGTCTGGAGCACGGGCTCCTTCATTGACAGTATGCAGGTTGGAGGTCATATTGACAAAACGGGTAAAGGTGCTTTTGAAGACCTCACCATTTGGCTATTACCTGAAGGCAGCGATACTGTGGGGCTTCCAAAGTTCAGTACTACTCCAGGTAAAGACGGTTCTTTTTACCTCAGCTATCTTCCTAAAGATACATTTGATTTCTTAGTCTTTGAAGACATCAATTTTAATAAAATCTGGGACGATGGCGTTGAAACCTTCGGCTTTCTCAAGGGTATACCGACCTCATCCGACTCCTCATTAATCGCAATCCCTTATTCGGCAGAGCGCTTTGAATTTCCAAACTTGGACACGGCTGCTTTAGATTCTGTGGCCAATTTTGTGGATACCACCTCGAGCGAAAATCTAGGCCTAATCAGCTTCACTATACCCCCATCGGCAGATTCTGTTATCCTCTACGCACATCGCGCAGGAGATGTACTATTTGACCTGTGTACCGGTGCAAGTAAGGATACTCTCAAAACTGAAGCACACTATTATGCGCCAGGAAAGTATGAGTTGTTCGGATATTTAGATCTCAACGGCAATGGCCTTTGGGACAGTCCCTCTTGGACATTAAATACATCCGCCGAACCGCTTATTTCTGGCCAGACTTTTGAAGTAAAGGCCAACTGGGAACTTGAACAACCCATCATACTACCAAACTCCAAAGAAGATAAAATTGAGCCGTAACCTAGTCATACTTTTCGCGTGCCTTGCTACCAGTTTAGCTGCTCAAAGCAGCTATATCGGAAGGCTTTGGAACACCAAGAGCTATGATAAAATCATCGAGTATTCGCCCAAAGGCGCCACGCTAAGCGGAAGAGACAACATGACCATAGGACGTGCTTTCATGTCCATCGAAAAGAAGGAACCCACTAAGGCCTTGATGCATTATGATCTAGCCATCTCAAAGCACATGAATAGCGAGGATCTGTATTATTTCCGCGCAACAGCCTTCTACGAGTTAGGTCAACTTCGCAAAGCACTAGGGAATATTGAGAAGTGTCTTGAATTTAGGGCCAATCATCTGAAATACATGCTGCGTAAAGCTGGAATTCAGTATGAACTAGGTGACTTAAAAAGTGCCTATAACACCTACTACGCCATCTCTGAACTCTACGACAAACAAACGCCGTTCTACATGCTCGCCCGCATTTCTATTGAACGCGAAAACTACTTCAAAGCGAGAGAATGGGTCGACGAGAATATGATGCGTTTTGAGCGCGGCAAAGATTTTTGGCGCATGACTGCCGAGCAACAGGTAGATATGGAATGGCACATATGGCGAGACCATAAAAAAGCTCAGAAAACTCAAGACGCGTTGCTGAGCTATTTTCCCAACGACGTTCGCTACCTCAAAAATAGGTTAAGCTTGTACCGTGTGCAAGCCTTGGACAGTTTGGGGGTTTGGGCAGAGAACGATCTACTCATCCGATACAATGAGAACCGACTACCCTTTGAATACTATAAAAAAGGCAACATCAAAGTTGGAGAATATGCGAGAGATCGCGGAATAGTGGAAGATTACTTGACCTTCCGTCCAGCATTATTCGAAAACACAAAATATACCCGATTCTACATTAGTGAATCCGGGACCATATTAGGAAAGCACTGGGCCGGTTTGCAGAAACATCCTCAAGACAGCACAAATAAAATATGGGACTTTCACCGTGGCGATGTTCACTTGGCTATGCCTGCTTCCGATACCTCCTACCTAGGATTCACAGCCCTCTTCGATATACCGGACAGTATACTTGTAGCCTATGATGATTTTTTCATTTTGAACGCGGACAGCACAGACTTAGACAGCACTGAAATAACGACTCCAGAGATGCTCAAAGTAGCGCCAACAGTACCGGAAATTAGTCCCTTTGAAGACACCCCAAGAGAGAATCCGATGGCGCTTCCAGAACCGGTCTTTACTCAGGATTCTACGGGTGCTCGCTAAGAATAAAATTCCTTATTTTCTATCGAATAGGATTTGAATGTCCCTGATCAATCGGTCGATGTCAAGGTCGCTTGTTCCGTCATAAAAGCCGCGGATGCGTTTCTTCTCATCTACGAGAATGACATTTTCAGTATGAATAAAGTCGTGCTCGTCGAAACTTGTGCCTTGCTCCATCACAGCGAAATATTCTCTGCGTGCCATTCGGTACAACTCGCCCTTTTCTCCGGTCAATAAATGCCATTTCCCCTTTAATGCGCCAATGCGCTCCCCATAGGTGTGCATCACTTCAACAGTATCTATTTCGGGCATCACGGTATGACTTACAAGATTTAATCGATCCTCGTCTTTGTACACCTCCTGTATGCGTTGGAAGTTCTTGCCCATATCAATACAGATGGTTGGACAGGTCGTGAAAAAAAAGTCTGCCACATAGATTTTGCCCTGGAAGAGCGAAGAATCCACCTTATTGCCCCATTGATCAATAAGGTCAAAATTACCTATGCGATGGCCACGCCCTATACGCTCAAGATCATCGTCTACCACGGCAGGGTTCAGATCTGATGGGTTATAGATGGGTAATCTCGGTTTTGGCTGTAATATCTGGTACGCCGCGGTGGAGCCCACCACAAAGACCGAAATAAGTATACCGATTTTCAACCATTCGCTTGGTTTGAGGTTTATCTTTATCATAGTCAAAATTTAAGCAGATGAAATGTGAATCTACCTACTTTTATCACGCTTTTCTGAGCATTTTGTTCGTAGCAGTGTTAGAAAGTTGTTGTAGTGAGTCTGAGCAACCTTCGGCGCCATCTTACCCCGTGATGAAAAAGCCAGTGACCGCAAAGAAGTCGGACATTCCTTCGGAAGTGAAGTCGCTTCTTGCAAAAAGCACCTGTTTGGGCTGCCACAAGGTCGATAAGAAACTCATTGGTCCATCTTACAAGGAAATTGCTGCACGCGGCTACAGCGAGGAAGAAATTATATCCCTTATTAAGCAACCCGTTCAAGAAAATTGGCCAGATTATCCGCCAATGGCCCCCATAACTTGGGTGGTTGATGAAGATTTATTTACTATTGCAACTTGGATCACTTCGTTGGAGGTGGATAAATAAGAGTAAACTCAAAATTGGACGCGAAAAACCTTATTTCAGTACATAAAATAAGTAAGTCATATGGCATTAAGGCCCTGTACAAGGACATCACCTTTGGTATTCATGCGGGCGATAAAATTGCCATCGTCGCCAAAAATGGTGCAGGCAAAAGTACCTTGATGAACACGCTGGTGGACCCCACCATTGCAGATACGGGCGAGGTTACCTTCCGTAAGGGCATTAAGATTCGCACCCTCAGCCAGCAACCTTCTTTTGAAAACGGACAGACCGTTCGTGAAATTCTTTACCAAAGTAAACACCCCGGGCTCGATGCTTTAAGGGACTATGAGGGCATCCTCTCCTTTGGCGATACCGAGAGGTTAAAGGCGGCCCTCGAAAAGGTTGAGGCCACAGGGGGATGGCACCTGGAGGGGCGCATCCAAGAGATGCACGGCCGTATGAATTTGCCAGATATGGACCGCACAGTAAATAATTTTTCAGGTGGAGAGGTCAAGCGCCTTGCAATGGCTCAGCTGTTTATTGAAGAGCCTGACCTCATTTTGATGGATGAGCCCACCAACCATTTAGACCTCGATATCATCGAATGGCTTGAAGAATATTTAATCAATTACAAGGGTGCCCTTTTGATGATTACGCACGACCGCTACTTTTTAGAGCGCGTATGCGGGACCATCTATGAGCTAGAAAACTTGCAGTTCTATAAATACGAGGGAAATTACAGCTATTACTTAGAGCAGAAAGAGTCGCGCGAAGTCAACGAAGCGGCGAATCTACACAAGACCAAACAGTTGTTTAAGAAAGAGCTGAATTGGATGCGCAGGACGCCGAGCGCGCGGACGGGAAAATCAAAGGATAGAAAAGACCGGTTCAAGGATGTCAAGGAGGCGGCGAAAAAACGAATCGACGATAGAGAAGTAACTCTGAAATTGAATACGCAGCGCTTGGGCGGGAAGATTTTGGAGCTGCACAAGGTGGCTAAAAGTTTCCCAGATAAGTTGTTGATCGAACAGTTCAATTACATTTTCAAGAAAGGTGAACGCGTTGGAATTGTTGGGCCTAACGGGAGTGGAAAGACTACGTTGTTGAAAATAATCATGGGCGAATTGGCCCCGGATAAAGGAAAAATAGTTACTGGCGATACGGTGGTTTTTGGTCATTATACCCAGGACGGCATTGTAAATAAGGACAACCTCAAAGTTATTGAGGTGGTACAAGAGATTGGGGAATATATCACCTTGGAGAAGGGTCAAAAATTGACCGCGTCGCAACTGTGTGAACGCTTTCTTTTCGACAGCCACCAGCAGTACTCCTACGTCAGCACTTTAAGTGGTGGAGAGCGTCGCCGGTTGTTCTTGCTGACCATCTTGATGAAGAACCCCAACTTCCTCATTCTCGACGAGCCAACCAATGATTTAGACATCCTCACCCTTCAAGCTTTGGAGAGCTTTTTAGAAGAATATTCGGGCTGCTTGCTTGTGGTCAGTCACGACCGCTATTTCTTAGATAAGTTGTGTGATCACCTATTAATATTTGAGGGCGGCGGACGCATCAAAGACTTTAACGGTCGCTACTATGAATGGCGTGAAGGGCAAAAGCGTGTAGACGCTATACGCACATCGGTAGCCAAAGAGATACCGAAGGAAGAACCAAAGAAGGAGAAGGTCAAGACCAAGCTCAGCTACATGGAAAAGCGCGAGTGGGACGAACTGCCCGGTCAGATTGAGTCATTGGAAGCCCGCAGAGATGAACTGAAAGCTGTTTTTGAAGCAGCACAGCAGGATGCTGAGGAGGTGGCCGCAGCGGCTGAGGAGATTAAGGAAGTATTGGCTGAATTGGATGAAAAGGAAATGAGGTGGCTCGAACTCAGTGAGTTTGACTACGAATAGCTATTTTTAAGGCTCCTAACCAACCTAATAAACCCATATGCCAACCACAGATGCCATTCTCCAATTGCGCGGCATCACGCGCGACTTTAAATTAGGTGCGCAAACCGTACATGTCTTGAAGGGCGTTAATCTTGATATTGGGAAAAACGAATACGTCGCCTTGATGGGGCCCTCTGGTTCTGGTAAGTCTACTTTGATGAATTTATTAGGCTGTTTGGATACCCCAACGAGCGGAAGCTACGAGCTGAATGGTACTGATGTTAGCTCTTTGAACGATAATGCTCTAGCAGAAATTCGCAACAGCGAAATTGGCTTCGTCTTTCAAACTTTTAACCTCCTCCCACGCTCGACAGCGTTAGAAAATGTTGCCCTACCGTTGGTGTATGCCGGCCTTAGCAAAGAAGAACGATTAGCCCGGGCTGCAGAGGTTTTGGAGCAGGTAGGTCTTGCCGACCGTATGAAACACCGTCCCAACCAGCTTTCAGGAGGTCAACGCCAGCGTGTAGCGGTTGCCCGTGCCTTGGTCAATAACCCTGCCCTCATTCTAGCCGATGAACCTACTGGTAACCTTGATTCAAAGACTTCGATTGAAATCATGAAACTCTTCGACGATATCCAAGCCGCCGGCAATACCGTTGTGCTCGTTACCCACGAAGAAGATATCGCTCAGCGCGCCAAGCGCGTGATCCGCTTGGTGGATGGAAACATAGATTCAGATACTACTAAATAATCAAAAATGAAAAAGTACTACATTTTAACTTCGGCGTTATTGGTCTTTTTGACCGGTTTTTCCCAAACAACGCTTACGCTTGAAGATGCCGTTCTCAATGGCCGTAAGTACTACCCACAAGGATTGATTTCACCAAAATGGGTCCCTGGCAGCGACAGCTATTCCCATGTAGTAGACGGCTACCAAAGCTTGGCCATTATTGATGTAAAAAGTGGTGAAGAAACAAGCCGTTTATCTGCAGATGAGATCAATGAAGCTTTGGCCGATTTTGAAACGAAAATTGGTGGCACTTGGATGCTTAATTGGTCAGAAGACGGCCAAAATTTACACTTCACGCAAAATGGCCACTTGTTCACCTATAATTTAGAATCAAAAAAAGCTTCCTCGCTCTTTAGTATGACTGAAGGAGCTGGAAATGTACACCTCTCTTCGGCTTTAAATGCTGCCTATACGATTAATAACAACGTTTACGTCAACTGGAGCGAAGACGGAAGAATGCAACAAGTAACCTCCCACGAGAATGCCAATATTGTCGCCGGCCAAGCCATCGCTCGCAGTGAATTTGGTATTACAGAAGGATTGTTCTGGAACGAGAGCGGTGATGCTATTGCGTTCTACGAGAAAGATGAATCGGCTGTATCAAACTACCCGATTTTAGATATTGAATCTACCCCAGGGTCGCTTCGCGAAATCAAATACCCTATGGCCGGCCAAGGTTCAGAGTACGCAAGAGTGGGCGTTCTACACAAAGGCATGGAAAAAGCAGTGTATCTGGAGACTGACGGCATTGAGCACGAACAATACCTGACCAACTTAAGCTGGTCGCCGGACGGTAAAACCATCGTCTTGGCCATCGTTAATCGTGCACAAAACAACTATAATGTGGTTGCTTTCAATGCGAAAAATGGAAAGCGTGTTGCAAGGCTCTTCAGCGTGAATAATGAAAAATGGGCAGAACCTGAGTTTCCTGCTTATTGGGTGAGCAACAAAGAGTTCATCTGGTTGAGCGAGCGCGAAGGTTTTATGAACCTATACCTGTACAACACCAAAGGTGCTTTAGTACGTCAATTGACCGATAACGAATTTGTAGCCACAGGGATTGTTGGCCGTAATAAGAGCGGAGATATTCTATTTACCGCAACCGGTGAAGACCCTAGAGAATCACATCTGTTTAGCGTAAGCCTCAAAGGCAGGCAAAAGCAACTCACTACAAAAGGCGGCGTACACAGTACTACTGTTCAAAAAGATGGCAGCTACTTCATTACGCGCTATTCGTCGGTAAACACTCCGACTACGACAAAATTATCTTCAGTTTCGGGCAAGACAGTGAGGATATTGGCAGAAGCTACTGATCCTTTCGAAGGTACCAATATTCGCAAGCCAGAACTCGGGAGTATTACGGGACCTGACGGTTCTACACTCCACACAAGAATGTACAAACCGTTCGATTTTGACCCAGCAAAGAAATATCCTGTGCTGGTTTACGTCTACGGTGGTCCTCACGCTCAAATGATCACCAACCGATGGAACGGTGGAGGTCAGTTTTGGATGAATGAATTTGCGAACCGCGGTTACATTGTATTTACACTTGACAACCGAGGCTCAGCACATCGCGGCACAGCATTCGAACAGCAAATTCACCGACAGCTTGGAACCGTTGAAATGGAGGACCAATTGGCCGGTGTAGCATACCTCAAATCTCTTCCGTACATCGATGGTAATCGTATGGCTGTTCACGGCTGGAGCTACGGAGGATTTATGACCACCGCTTTGATGCTTCGTCAGCCAGGCACCTTTAAAGCTGGCGTAGCTGGTGGACCAGTTACCGATTGGAAGTATTACGAAGTGATGTACGGCGAGCGCTACATGGACCGTCCGGAGGAAAATGTGGACGGATATGCTGCCAGCAGACTCCACAACCACGTGGAAAACTTGGAAGGTGACCTCCTGCTCATCCATGGAACCGTGGATGATGTAGTAGTGATGCAACACAATCTAAGCTTGGTGAAAGCCTTCATCGATGCAGGTATACAAATGGATTTCTTCCCTTACCCAATGCACCCACATAACGTACGCGGTAAAGACAGGCTCCACCTGATGAACAAAGTTCTAGACTACATCGAAGTCAGTTTAGAGCAATAAAACCAAGAAAGTATAAAGCCCGGCTGTGCGGGGCTTTTTTTATCATTTAGAACAACTTACATAATCGTCCTCTCCGTAACCGTCACAAGTAACCATACCAGGATTTCCATAGCGGTAACGTACCCCCATTACCCACAATACTGAGGTCATATTCCATTTTGCAGATACTGTTCGAGTCGCTTGGTACCGCGTTTAACGTTTTAACTGCGCAGCCGGACAAGATCATTCCACAGAAAAAAGTACGTACGTTATAAGCTAAATATATAAACCCCCCGCTCGCGATGCGAACGGGGGGTTTATATATTTAGCTATTCCAAAGGCTTATTTACGACGCTTCTTGCGCTTTTTCTTGCCTTTAACAATAGTCATCTCGTCAATGAGGTGGCTAGCACCTGCATACTTGTCGATGATAAACAAAATGTAACGAATATCTACCGAGATTGTACGCTGCAGCTGGTCTTCGAAGAAGATATCTCCTGACATTGCTTCCCAGTTACCGTCAAAAGCAGTACCAATAAGCTCACCGTCACCATTGATTACTGGCGAACCTGAGTTACCACCAGTGATGTCATTGTTCGAAATGAAGTTTACGATTAGATCACCATTCTCATCAGCGTACTGACCGTAGTCTTTTGCGTTGTACAACTCTTTCAAGCGAGCAGGTACGATAAACTCATCGTTGGTAGGATCTTCCTTCTGCATTACACCGTCCAACGTTGTTGCGTAGTCGTAGTGAACAGCATCTTGTGGGTCATAAGAACCTACAACACCCCAAGTCATACGTAAAGTAGAGTTCGCATCCGGCGCGAATACTTTGTCAGGCATCGCTTGACGGAGACCGTCCGTAAACAGGCGGTAACCCTTTTCCATTTTTTCACTTACCTCAACATTGCCAGCTTGCGAAGCAAAGTACGCTGCAATGAATGAGGAAGCTACTTTGCCTCCTTGATCTTCTGCTAGAGCATCGAAGTCCATAGTTTCCAACCAAGATTGTAGTGCTTCTTTAGAAGCATAGATACTGTTATCATAGACTTCATTAACAAGTACGCTTAAATCGCCGCTCATGCTGTCGCGAACCTCAGCGAAAATGCTCGGCTGCTGGTCTGCAGGAACGTTTTCCATCCACATACCCCACAGCGCCTGAGCCAACTTACGATCTACATCTTCTCGGTACTCGCTGAAGTGCTCTGTTGCATATTCAAGTACGTTCTGCTTATCTTCTTCCAACTCTTCTGAGCTTTCCAAAGCGCCTAGCATTCTGTTTAGACGGAATGCATATAACGGCAAAGAAGCGCCACGAATACCACCTTCCATTAGGTATACTTGACCTTTCACAGTAGCGTCGGTAGCGGCATATGCCTCATCCAATAAATCCAAAGCTCCCGCATATTCCCCAAGGTTTTCATCGGCATTAGCCCAAGCGAGGTAAGTCGCTTCAATGGCTTCTTTCTTCGCTTTAACACGGTTTTTCTTCAACTGCTCAGTCTGACCAATGAAGTACTTCCAGTAGTTGGCCGTAGAAGCATAATTCGATGCCAGTGCGATACGAACTGCATCATCCGCATCCATAGCCTTTTTCATGATAGCCAATTTCTGCGCGCGAATCTCTACCACAGTTGGGTTGTATAGGTTAATTGCTTGCTCGATACCTGTAGAGGTCAAGACGCGGTCTGTTGAGCCAGGGAATCCAAACACCATAGAGAAGTCGCCTTCCTGAACACCGTTCAAGCTCACCGGTAAGTGGTGCTTCGGCGTCAAGGGTACGTTATTAAAGCTGACATCGGCTGGGTTTCCTTCCGCATCTGCATAGATGCGGAACATAGAGAAATCACCAGTGTGACGAGGCCACATCCAGTTATCCGTATCGCCACCGTACTTACCCACACTACTTGGTGGAGCCCCCACCAAACGAACGTCCTTATACGTGTTGAATACGAACAAGTAGTACTCATTGTTGTGGAAGAAACTACGAACGTATGCGTTGTGTTTCGTGCCATCTGTAGCGTCTTTAGCAAGTGCCGAACCCACTTCTCTCGCTTTGGCTGCACGCTCAGCTTCCGTCATATCGTCGGTCAATTCCGCCAATACTTTATCGGTAACATCTTCCATGCGTATAAGGATACCTGCAGTAAGCCCTGGGTTGGTGCGCTCCTCCTCGCGAGTCATCGCCCAGAATCCGTCTGTTAGGTAATCGTTTTCTACTGTAGAATGTGAACGGATTGCATCATAACCACAGTGGTGGTTGGTTAGCATCAATCCCTGGTTTGAGATAATCTCACCAGTACAGAATCCGCCCAAAGAAACAATCGCATCTTTTATAGACGCATTATTGATATCATACAATTCTTCTGCTGTTAGGTTTAGACCGTTGGCCTGCATTTCCGCTATGTTTAAACGCTTGATAAGCATTGGCAACCACATTCCTTCGTGCGCCGAAGAAACAGACGTGCTCAACACCAACGATAGCGTCAAAAAGCCAGCAATAAATCTTTTCATGCTTAATTGTTTGGGTTAGTTCAATAAAAAAAAGCTCCACCTACTCAGGTGGAGCTTTCAAATATACGTTATTCGTATCCAATTATAGGCCCAAAGCCTTTGGAGGATCACCGCCCATTAGGATTTCTTCAGGATTTTCTAGTGCCTCTTTAATAGCCACCAATGTACCTACACTTTCGCGACCGTCAATAACTCGGTGGTCGTAGCTCAAGGCTACATACATCATAGGACGAATCACTATTTCACCGTCCACCGCAACTGGGCGTTGAATGATGTTATGCATTCCTAGGATGGCACTTTGAGGCGGGTTAATAATTGGCGTCGATAGCATCGAACCAAAAACACCACCGTTGGTAATTGTAAATGTACCGCCGGTCATCTCGTCCAAAGTGATCTTGCCGTCACGCACTTTCTTTGCTAAACGACCAATCTCTTTTTCCACGCTGGCAAAATCCATAGTTTCCGCGTTGCGCAATACAGGCACCATCAATCCTTTAGGTCCACTTACCGCGATACTTACATCCACATAATCGAAACTCACTATGTGGTCGCCGTCGATCATACTATTCGTTGCTGGATACAACTGAAGTGCACGTGTTGCTGCAAGCGTAAAGAAGCTCATAAAGCCCAATTTCACACCGTGCTTATCCATAAACTTATTCTTGTATTTTTTGCGCAAGTCAAAAATTGGCTTCATGTCGACCTCATTGAAGGTCGTCAACATTGCTGTCTCGTTCTTAACAGTAACCAAACGGCTGGCAAGCTTACGACGAAGACTGCTCATCTTTTTGCTCGTAGAACTGCGCTCTCCGTTGCCTACAGAACCCATTGAAGCAACTGCATCAATAACATCTGCCTTGGTGACACGGCCGTCCTTGCCGGTTCCTCTGCTCACTTTAGTACCCGTTTCTGCCATCATCTTCTTCGCTGCAGGACTCGCTGTTCCTGTAGCATAGGTGTCCGCTTGCGGCACTGCTGGTGCAGCCTTTTCTACTCCCGGTTCTGCGTTAGGTGCCTCAGCTGGAGCAGAAGCCCCCTCTGGACGAGCGGCGGCCGTATTGATAATACAGACCACTTGACCTACCTCAACCACATCTCCCTCTTCGGCTTTAAGGGTAATCACACCTGCTTCCTCAGCAGGTAACTCTAAAGTTGCCTTATCAGAATCTATCTCGGCAATAGCCTGATCTTTTTCAACGTAATCACCGTCACTCACCAACCAAGTTGCAATCTCAACTTCTGTAATCGATTCGCCCGGTGAAGGCACTTTCATTTCTAACATATCTCCAAAACTTAGATGCTAAATACTCTTTCAATTGTTTCTCGTTGACGTTGGTGAGCAACCTTGCTCGAACCACTCGCTGTTGATGCACTTGGCGCTGGACTTACCAACGTCAGTTTTTGATGCATCTGCCACAGCATATACGTCCATGCGCCCATGTTTGCAGGTTCTTCCTGTGCCCAAATGTGCAATTTCACATTTGGATACTTTGCAACCTCCTGCTTGATTGCCAAGTCATCCAATGGATACAACTGCTCAATGCGAATTAACGCCACATGATATGCGTTTTGCGCCTCACGCTCTTCAAGCAGTTCGTAGTAGAGTTTTCCCGAACAAAATACCAACTTGGTTACTTTATCTGCTTCCACTTCATTATCCGGAATTATATGCTGGAAACTCCCTTCAGCAAGGTCTTTCATGGTACTCTTCACGCGCGGATGGCGCAACAAGCTCTTCGGTGACATAACGACCAATGGGCGGCGGAAATGACGCTTTTGTTGACGACGTAGTAAGTGGAATAAGTTTGCTGGAGTAGTACAGTTCGCCACAGTCATATTCTCCTGTGCACAAAGCTGCAAGAAGCGCTCAAGACGCGCCGAACTGTGCTCTGCACCCTGGCCTTCGTAGCCGTGCGGCAGCAACAGCACCAAACCGTTTTGAACCTTCCACTTGTCTTCGGCAGCGCTGAGGAACTGGTCAATCATAATCTGCGCACCGTTAGCGAAATCACCAAACTGTGCCTCCCAGATTGTCAATGTCCTTGGTGAAGTCATGGCGTATCCGTAATCGAAGCCCATTACTGCATATTCACTCAACAGCGAATTATAAATGGCGAATCGGCCTTCTTTTCCAGGATATTCGTTTAACAGGCTCACCTCTTCTCCACTATCCTCAACTTTCAAAATAGCATGTCTATGCGAGAAGGTACCGCGCTCTACATCCTCTCCAGAGATGCGAATGTTAAAGTCTTCTGCTAGAAGTGAGCCGTAGGCAAGCAGCTCTGCCATACCCCAATCCAAGCTATTGCGTTCGATACTACACTGATCAGCGCGGTCTTTCATCAAACGCTCCGTCTTACGTAAGAATTTCTTGCCTTCAGGTAGGGTGGTAATATGTTTCGCGATAGCGTGAAGTTTCGATAAATCAAAGGTCGTGTCCACTGGCTGCAACATTTCACCCGGTTCAGCAGGTGGGAAATTGATCCATTCTTCATTCATAAATGGAACAATCATGTTGCGCTCAATTTTCTTGGACTCATCAAAGTCCACCTCGAGCATGGCCTTGAATTCAGCCTGTAGCTCTTTCACCATCTCTTCATTTGCTATCCCTTCGGCGAGTAGCTTTTTCGCATATATCTCACGTGAATTAGGATGCTTTGAGATGGCCTTATAAAGAATTGGCTGTGTGAAACGAGGTTCATCACCTTCGTTGTGACCGTACTTTCGGTAACACAGCAAATCAATGAAGATGTCTCTGTTAAATCGCTGGCGGTACTCGATGGCCAATCGCATAGCATGCACCAAGGCCTCCGTATCATCACCGTTCACATGAAGTACTGGTGCCAAAATCACCTTGGCAACATCGGTACAGTAGGTAGAGGAACGTCCGTCTTTGTAATTCGTCGTAAAACCAACTTGGTTGTTGATTACAATATGCAATGTTCCCCCGGTTTGGTAACCGTCGAGCTGTTCCATTTGAACAGTTTCATAAACCACGCCTTGCGCAGCAATCGCTGCATCACCGTGAATGAGTATCGGAAGTACTTTTTTATTGTCGTGGTTGTAATCGTTGTTGATCTTCGCTCTAGCGATACCTTCTACTACGGGGTCAACGGCCTCAAGGTGAGACGGGTTCGGTGCGATATTCATCTTCACCTGCTTACCGTCCGAGGTGGTATGGAATGTGGTGTGACCAAGGTGATATTTCACATCACCGTCAATAGTAATATCGTCGAACGCCTTACCCTCAAATTCTGAGAAGATTTGCTCGCGCGGCTTCCCAAAAACATTGGTCAATACATTCAAACGACCGCGGTGCGCCATTCCAAGCACAAACTCCTCTACCCCGTAACGCGCACCGTGATTTACCGCTTCATCTAAACCTGGAATCAAAGACTCTGCACCCTCAATAGAGAAACGCTTCTGACCTACGAACTTTTTGTTCAAGAAGGCCTCGAAGCTAACCGCTTGGTTCAACTTATGAAGGAGGTGCTTTTTCTCCTCAATTAACAATACCGGCTGGTTATCGTTCTTATGAATCCAGTGCTTGATCCATGTTCTACGCTCCGGGTCACGGATGTAGTTGTACTCAACCCCCGTGCTCTGACAGTAGATGGCTTCAAGATGCTCTACAATCTTGCTCAACGTACGTGGTCCGCTCGCGCCCAACTCGGTGGCAGCATTAAATTCTATATCAAGGTCATCCTTTGACAACCCAAAGTTTTCGATATCTAGAGTAGGACGGTATTCACGACGCTCACGAACCGGGTTGGTCTTGGTGAATAAGTGCCCGCGAGATCTGTACCCTTGGATGAGGTTAAGAACGTGAAATTCTTTAATTACCTCCTCGGGTACACCGGCGGACTGTAAATCGTCCTCGGAATATATTTCACGGGCAAAGTCGTAGCCTTGAAAGAAGGCCCTCCAGCTGGGCTCCGTACTATCCGGTTCTTTCAGATAACGTCGGTACTGCTCGTCGATAAACTCCGCATGTACGCTGCCTAAAAATGAAAATCTGTCCATTTCAGTGTGTTGGAAATTCTCTCTAAAGTACAACACAAAAACCGGGGATTTCTATGTTAATGGCAATAATGATATCGCGATTAACAAACTCTTCGAATTCTGTACTTTTTGCACCAAAAAAGAGGCCCGTAGTAGGGCCTCATCTTAATATTCTTCTTCGTTCCAAAGGAAATCTTCTTCCGACGGATAATCTGGCCAAATTTCCTCGATGCTTTCATAAGTTTCTTCCTCTTCTTCTTCGATAGCTTGAAGATTTTCAACCACCTCTAGAGGTGCACCAGTCCGAATTGCATAATCGATCAACTCATCACGGGTTGCGGGCCAGGGAGCATCACTCAAATAAGAAGCTAATTCTAAAGTCCAGTACATAATGTATCGTAATAACTCGATTTGGTAATTCGTGCAAATGTAATCGATTTCTGCACTTGAGCAACTTTTTTGCTAAAAAGCGTAACTTCCTAGTAGTTAGGATTCCAAATACGCTCCTCTAGACCTTCTTTATGCAGAATAAATCGTGCTAGAATGAAGAAAAAGTCAGACAGTCTATTGAGAAAAACAGGAATTTCTTTTTGAACTTCAACTTCATTGGCCAAGGCCACCACACGACGTTCAGCACGACGGGTAATTGTACGAGCTACTTGAGCCATTGATGAAGCCTTTGAACCGCTCGGTAAAATGAAATTTTTCAATTCAGGAAGCTGTTCATTCCAAGAATCCATCTGACGCTCCAATGCATCCACTAATTCCGGGTCTAATTTTGGCATTGGAAAAGTCGCTTTGCCCTCCAAAGCAAGATAAGAGCCCATAGAAAAGAGCTCACTCTGAATTTTAGTTAATAAAGGGAAGCTGTTGGTAGGGAGCTCTGCTGCAAGCACACCCAACCAAGAATTTAATTCATCTAAAGTTCCGTAGGCTTCCAAACGCATATCAGCCTTGGAAACGCGAGTACCGGTAAGTAAGGAAGTAGTTCCTTGATCGCCTGTTTTGGTGTAGATTTTCACTAGTATGCTCTTTCTTTTCTACCTTCAACGTAGAAAATAAAGCTCTTGTTCACCACTCGGTTTCCTCCTGCCGTCGGGTAATTTCCTGTAAAATACCAATCTCCAGGTGTATTTGGACAACTCAAATGCAAATCTTCAATGTCCTGATAGACAATACTTACTCGAGCCTTCACGTCGGGCGGCGTCAATAGTTCAGCAATCTTAGCGCTAATCTCTTCTATAGTAAATGGCTCGTAAATCTCCTTTACGTAGTTCTGAACCTCACCGTCGGGAAGGGTTTCTTGTGCCTTACACTTTTGATATACCGCATTAATGATGTCTGTCTTCCCGTGCTCATTCAAAAGTGCTATGGCAGCTCGAAAGGCAATAAAATCACCCATACGAGCCATATCAATCCCGTAACAATCCGGGTAGCGAATTTGCGGTGCAGAAGAAGCAATTACTATATGCTTGGGATTCAATCGGTCAAAAATTCTGAGGATGCTTTGCTTTAACGTAGTTCCACGTACAATACTATCGTCAATAGCAACCAAATGGTCCTTTGGAGTCACTGAACCGTGGGTAATATCATACACATGACTGACCAATTCGTCTCTTGAACTGTCTTCTGTTATAAAGGTTCGGAGCTTCACATCTTTCCATGCCACTTTCTCGACACGAGGGCGCTTTCCAAGCATAGATTTGAGCTCTTCGTCGCTCAAATTCCCATCTTTGATGGCTTTGTACTTCAGCGTATTGAAATAGTCTTCCATTCCCTTCACCACGCCGTAAAAACTTACCTCTGCAGTGTTTGGGATAAAAGAGAAGACGGTATTATCTACATCACCTTCTACCTTTTCGACCAATTTTGGAATCAATCTGCGACCCAACTCAATACGCTCGTTGTAAATATCTCTATCGTTTCCACGAGAGAAATAAATGCGCTCGAAAGAACACGCTTTGTAGTCCAGCGGCTCTTTGATTTGTTCAATATTCACATCACCGTGGTGCTTTACGATGATTGCCGACCCCGGTGGCAATTCATTCACCTCGTCCGTCCTAATATTCAACGCCGTCTGAATCACAGGACGCTCGGAGGCAACCACCACGATCTCATCATCGTAGTAATAAAAGGCTGGACGAACTCCAGCAGGATCTCTCAAAACAAAAGAATCACCGTGGCCCATCATCCCAGCCATAGCGTATCCACCGTCCCATTTCTTAGAAGCACTCTTTAAAACACCCGCAACATCGAGACGCTTCGCAATCTCCGCAGTAGCCTCCTTTTTAGTGTAGCCTTCCTCTTTTAACTCATAGTAAAGACGATCGTTTTCTTCGTCCAAGAAGTGACCGATCTTCTCCATAATTGTCACCGTGTCTGCTTTTTCTTTTGGATGCTGGCCCAATTCAACCAACTCCCCAAAGAGATCATCCACATTGGTCATATTAAAGTTCCCTGCTACGATCAAATTTCTCGTTGGCCAGTTATTCTGACGCAAGAACGGGTGACACGCCTCAATACTATTACCACCATAGGTTCCGTAACGCAAGTGGCCCAAAAATACCTCACCGGTAAACGGCAAGTTCTTCTTCAACCAAGACACATCTTTAAGAAGAACAGGGTCTTCGCCAACCCCTTCTGCAATGCGCCTCTGAACTTTTCCAAAAATATCTCCAATGGCATTCGTATCTACCGAACGGTGACGCGAGATGTAGCGCGTACCTGGCTCCATATCCAACTTGACGTTCGCCAAGCCCGCACCATCTTGACCGCGGTTGCGTTGCTTCTCCATAAGAAGGTACATCTTGTTTAGGCCATAAAAAGCCGTTCCGTATTTCTCAACGTAATATTCTAGCGGTTTACGAAGGCGAACGAATGCTAGACCACATTCGTGTTTGATGGCATCACTCATTTAGCGAACAATTGAACAACAAAACTACCATAATTGAGGTCTACCGGCAAGTGCGATTAAATGAACTTTGTGAGGTCTAAATTCAACCATTCAAGGGCCGCGCCGTGCAATAATGCTCCTTTGCGCTCAGCGCTCCAAGGCATTGAATTTATAAGTCTTCCAGGCTCCAATTCACCAAGCGGAAATGGATAATCGGTCCCCAACGCGACTCTATTTTCTCCTACTAGTCCAACGATGTAGTCGAGCATCTTAGGGTCGTGAACGAGCGAATCGAGCCAAAACTTGCCCATGTAATTCTCGGGTGAAATCTGATTATCAATGGCACATATATCCGGACGAACGTCAAAACCGTGTTTAATTCGCGCCAAAGTCGCAGGAAACGAACCACCACCGTGGGCAAAAGCAAAACGAAGCTTAGGCAGTCGCTCAAAAACGCCACCAAAAATCAATGAACAGATCGCCAATGAACTCTCTGCCGGCATGCCCACCAACCATGGGAGCCAGTACTTTTCCATTTTGTCCTTGCCCATCATATCCCACGGGTGAACGAAGATAGCCATTTCTAGATCTTGGCACGCCTCGAAGATTGGAAAAAGCTCCGGTGCATCGAGGTTCCAATCATTAATGTGTGTGCCTATCTGAATGCCTTGAAGGCCTATTTCCTTGCATCGTCTTAGCTCCTGTATGGCCAACTCTGGTGACTGCATAGGCAGCGTCCCAAGGCCTACGAAACGCTTCGAATACTTCGCACAAATTTCTGCTATGTGATTGTTCAAGATAACCGCTACCTCAAGCGTATCCTTGGGTTTGGCCCAATAGCTGAACATCACAGGAACAGTCGAAAGCACCTGTACATCTACAAATTGACGGTCACATTCGCTCATCCGCGTTCCAGGATCCCAACAATTGCTTTCCACCTCTCTGAAAAAGTGGTCGTCCTTAATCATCCTCGCACAGGATGGCATATGGTGATCAAGGCTGATAAAACCTCCGTATCCAAAGCGCTCACGGAAGTTTGGGATGTCTCTCGGTAAGATGTGTGTATGTATGTCTACCGTAAAATTTCGACTAGTTACCTCACACATACTTAAACGAATCTAGGGTCTGATTCCATCGTAGTCCCGCACTTCTCACAAGTGCGCTTCTCTTCGCTGGCGTAGTATTCTTTGAACCTTGGCAAGAAATCCGTTTCGATGTTTTTCAACTCAAAATAAGTCTCGTGCAATTTGTGGTTACAGCTGTCGCAAAACCACAATAGCCCGTCAGTGTAGCCGCGGCCTTCGCGCTTACGCTCCACCACTAAACCGATACTGCCTTGGTGGCGAACAGGACTATGCGGCACTTTAGAAGGTACGGTCATCATGTCCCCAGGACCTAAATCCAAATTTTTTACTTCGCCGTCCACCTGCACATTGACGGTAATATTTCCTTCCAATTGGTAGAAGAATTCTTCCGTTTCGTTGTAGTGGTAATCCTTGCGGGCGTTTGGACCTGCAACGACCATAACGATGTATTCATCGCTATCAGGCGTCAAGTTTTTATTAGCCACTGGTGGTTTGAGCAGATCGCGATTTTCATCGAGCCACTTCTGGAAATTGAACGGTTGTAGTACAGACATGATTTGTTTGCTTTTGAGTACCAATTTAGGGCAAAAGTGAGGGCTTTTAAAATTGGATACAAAGCTTCCTTATCTTCGCTACACACAGACTCAGATAATGAACATTCGCAATTACATTGATGGCACCTTTTCTGACCCATTAGGTGGCCAATTCCTGGATAATATTGACCCGTCAACCGGTAACGCCTATGGCCTCATTCCTCGAAGCCAAGCAGCCGATGTAGACCTCGCTGCAGCCGCAGCCAAAGCCGCTTTTCCATCATGGAGTTCGCTTAGCGCAGCAGAGCGTTCGTCGTGGCTAATGAAAGTTTCTAACGCGATAGATGCAAAACTAGATACCCTCGCACTAGCAGAAAGTAAAGACAACGGAAAGCCGCTTAAACTCGCCACTACCGTGGATATTCCTCGCGCCCGTGACAATTTTAAATTTTATGCGACCGCCATACTTCATGATGCCTACGAAACACATGATATGGGGGTCAATGGATTCAATTACACCCTACGTCAGCCCATCGGTGTCGCTGGGTGTATAAGCCCTTGGAATCTACCGCTTTATTTGTTCAGTTGGAAGATTGCACCTGCCCTTGCCGCCGGAAATACAGTCATCGCCAAACCTTCAGAGGTAACGCCAGCCACAGCCTATTTACTTAGTGAAATTCTGGATGAAATTGGCTTTCCAAAGGGAGTTTTGAACATAGTCCACGGTTTGGGCGCCGAGATAGGAGCGGCCATTGTTGCTCATAATGACATCAATATTATCTCCTTCACAGGAGGCACTCAAACCGGTAAATCCATCTCTGCAGTGGCCGCACCTATGTTTAAAAAAATAAGTTTGGAATTAGGCGGAAAAAACGCCAATGTCATCTTCGACGATTGTGATTTTAAAGATGCCGTCAATACTTCGGTACGCGCAGCATTCGCTAATCAAGGGCAGATTTGCCTCTGCGGCTCTCGTATTTATGTGCAGCGTGGAATTTATGAGAAGTTCAAAATAGCCTTCTTGGAACGCGTAAATGGACTTACGGTTGCTGATCCGCTTTCCAACGAAGCGCGAATAGGTGCTGTGGTGAGTAAAGAACACATGGAAAAGGTATTGAGATACATCGAGCTCGCCAAAGAAGAGGGCGGTACATTGCTCACCGGGGGGTACCGTGTAAAGCTTGAGGGACGCTGCAAAAAAGGCTACTTTATCGCCCCAACGGTTTTTGAAAATCTACCAGCTACTTGCCGCACCAATCAAGAAGAAATTTTCGGTCCTGTGGTAACGCTCACTCCGTTTGATACCGAGGAGGAAGCACTTACTATGGCAAATGGAACTGCCTACGGTTTAGCGGCAACTATTTGGACTTCGGACCTGAAAACAGCACATAGAATGGGTGCGGGATTGCACGCCGGAATCGTTTGGGTAAATTGCTGGTTGCTTCGCGATCTAAGAACACCTTTTGGCGGTGTAAAACAAAGCGGCGTGGGCCGAGAAGGCGGCTTCGAAGCCCTACGATTCTTTACCGAACCTAAGAACATCTGCATTAAATTATAATGACAACTATTTCCGAAAAAGCTGCGATCCTGCATCACAGCGCACGAACACAGCAGCCTACGGCTCAATTTTCAACGACAGAGCAATACGATTTAGAATCGGCCTATAAAGTCCAACATAAACTCGTAGGGCACCGCGTGAATGAGGGACATAAAATTGTTGGCGTGAAGATGGGATTTACCTCCCACGCCAAGATGAAGCAAATGGGGGTGAAGGATATGATTATTGGGCAATTGACCACGGATATGCAGCTCGATGCCAATACCCCGCTTATTACCTCAAAATGCTGCCATCCTCGCGCTGAACCTGAAATTGCCTTTCGCCTGAGCAAAGACATTGGACGTGTTCTAAAAGCACAAGAGATTTTAGAACACATTGACGGTGTTGCCTCGGCCATTGAAGTCATCGATTCGAGATACGAGAACTTTAAATTTTCTCTAGAAGATGTGGTCGCAGATAATTGTAGTTCATGTGCCTTTGTGGTCGGCCCGTGGTGCGAAGTACCGCTTGGATTAAACGGCCTGGACATGATTATGTGCTTTAATAACACTGTTGAAGCAAGAGGGTCGAGCAATGCCATTTTGGATAACCCTTTTGAAGCGATGGCTGCGGCTACAAGACTGGCCAATCAACACGGTATAGGACTGAAGAAAGGTATGATTGTACTAGCCGGTGCCTCCACGGCTGCGTCATTTATCAAAGAGACTACAGAAGTAAGCCTAGAGGTGGATGGATTAGGAAAAGCAGCTTTCACAGCTCTTTAAACAAACGAGCCGCTCCGGGGTACGAAGCGGCTCGCTGAACAAAACCATGTCACGTCAATGAAATTACTCATTTTACACTCAATTTATGACGCTTACTTAGAAGGTTCAAAACCTGTGCCAAAGTTTGCAAAATGAGTAAATTCAAATGTTAAAGTTTTACGCCAAGACTCACTAAAATCTGCGAGCGATTATAGCTTAAAGGGATATCGTTCCAGCTTCCTGTATGGTCGGCAAAGCTACCGTAATAGCTCACATCAAGACTCAGTTTCCATACATCTAAACCTAAACCCAAGTTAAATCCAGCAGTTGGAGAACTAAAGGTTTGACTGAAAGCATTATCAGAGATGGTGCCTTGGTAATGAATGCCACCTTCTGCACGTGCAAATTTTAACAGTCTAAGACCAAGCCCTGCGTCCAATTGTAAGAATTCATGATCGAATCTTTCGTAAAAGATATTGTTTGGGCCATCCGTGCCCTCTAAAAAGTGTGTGTTTTGCGCATAGAATAAGCTTACAGATGTATAGAATTGATCACCGAGGTATTGACGGCCAAAAACTCCTAAATGGTAGCCATTATCTGAGGTTTGTCCCTCAAAAATTTCTTGTGCAGACATCGCCGCATCGCTTAGTCCAATTGTATTCAAATTGTAATTCAATCCAGTGCGAACACCCCATCTGCTCTGTGCGGTTATCGTCGATGTGGCCACAACAGCCAAAACAAGCAAAAGATTTTTCATAAATGCCCCTCGAATAGTTGTGCTTGAGTTAAGCTACAATCGTGCCAATACTACTTTAAAATCGAATTTAATCGATAAATCACCTGCCGTTTGTCCTTTTCGCTCCTATAGCGTTCAATGATATCAAATCCCAACGCTTTATTCGCAAAAGCATTAATCGACTTGATTGCTTCACTTCGTTTACGGCGCTGTACTTCCCATCCTTCATTATCTAGCTCTAAAATTCTGTTCACTTCTTCTGTATCCAAATCAGAGATTTTTAAAGAGTTAAAGAGTAAGCGGTCATGTGGGGTTAAGAATTCAAGCCAATCGGAGGTCTTGCTCACCAGCTTTAAATAATGGTGGCGCACTAATACGCCTAAGAGCAATAAACATAGCACGCAAATTCCATAGAAAGTCGCTTTATACCAAATGTGGGGTGTATACAATCGTGTTGTACTCCAAATCTTCCAACTAGCTGGTTTATGGACAGTGCGAAAAAAGCCTGCATTGATCTTATCAGACTTTCTCAGGACAATCAACTCACCATTTACCGGATACATAAAATTCACACCATCTAAGCCCGAGAGTTCCGAGAATACCTGATTTGCACTTAGATCTAATTGATGGATTTTGTTTCGACGCCAGTCAATTAGCCAGTAGCCGTTCTCGTTGTATGCGAGGCCCGTAGTGTCGTTTACAACCTCAAACTCTGTAGCAACTGACTTGTACAGTGCCTTGTGAAGTCGCCCCTTGATGATCCAGTTGTCATTCTTAAAATCATAGGCATATATAGTTCTGTAATGACATACATAAAGAACATCTTGTTGCACATCATACCAACGTAGATGTCTTATCTCGCTTTTATTAGCCACTTCAACCGGATAAGGTGCTTGCGATGCGTAAAACCACTCTCTAGCTTTTTCATCATAGCGATTAAGCATATTATTCTCCATCCAAAAGCCGTATCCACCGAAACTGTAGAGGATCCCCTTTCGGACAAACTGGTACGCATCGAAGTTGTAGCCATGTTGGTACGTACCGTCCAACCTAGTTATAGAAGAGTCCGTAAATGAAACCTCGAAGACCTGGCCAGATCCTGAAAATGAAACCAAAAACCTATTTCCTAAGTCATGGAATGTGCCTTGTTCACCTGAAAAAAGATCATCAGAAGTATAATCCCTCGAAAATTCTCCTAGATTTACTCTTGAATCTTCTAAAAACATATCCAATTTTCCCGTTTCAACGTTCAAACGATAAATAGATTTGTGATCCTGCGATAACCAGGTTACATATGCCCTATTTTCTGCTGATAATGAGGTGGTTATGACAATAACAAAAATGAAAATAATTCGCATATCCCAAAGATAGTAAATGTGTGTCAAATATGTTTTTACATATTTAATTACTGAAAACATATCAGAAGATAGACATTTAGATAACCAATAAATGTAAGCAACCTGTTTACACAAAAACCCGTCTGATTATCAGCCGGGTTTTTATTTACCCATATACAGCTTTAACGCATTACGATTTAAAAACTAAGATTGCTTTAGCACTAATCTTCATGTTAAAAAATCAAACGGTTTCACCCAAAAACGATTGCCCAGGGTGGTTTTTATCTGTGTAGCACGCCCAAATTAACGAAAATGAAAGTATCGAATTCTTGGGTTCTGTCGATCCATATTTAAAGAAACCTCAGTACTAATTAGTTTGACGTATGTAATTAGAAGGAACTTAATAAAGCTTCTAATGCAACGAGTTCCGATTCACTTAAGTTTAACGGCTCAATACCGTCACTCTTATAATTATGGCCCACGCCACCGTCGTTGTACTGCTCAAGCACAGCGCGTATTGACGCAAGGCTTCCATCGTGCATATAAGGTGCTGTCATAGCCACCTTTCGTAATGAGGGAACTTTAAAGAGATAAAAATCCGCAGAATCTAGGGTTAATTCCGCCCTGCCGTAATCGTCTTGGCTTACTTGTGTTCCGTTGTTGTAAAAGCCATAGTTCGTCATCAGTGGACCACTGTGACAACCGTCACATCCTGCTTTACCATAGAACAACTCAAAACCCATTTTGGCCGCTACACTTATCGCCCCATTTTCGCCTCTAACATACTCATCAAAAGGGCTTAGGTCTTGTATCAGCGTACGTTCGAATTGCGCCAAAGCACGAGTTATCGTATAAGCAGAAGCACTGTCTCCAAATGCTTCAATAAAGTCATTTTTATAGGAAGTATTGGCATTTAACCGCTGGGCTAATAGCACCACATTAAAGGCCATTTCCGAATGTTCTTGAACAGGCACGAGCACCTGCATTTCAAGTGTTGGCACGCCGCCTTCGCGCATAAAGTAGGGCTGGTAACCAACATTCCACAAAGAGGGAGCGTTTCTTTTGCCTAACCTACCCTCAACGCCAGGGCTAATAGCTACGTAATCCGCAAGTCCATAATTCTCTTTATGGCAAGACGCACAGCTAATCGAACTATCAATACTCAATATTGGATCAAAAAACAGCTTTTCGCCTAAGGCAATTTTTAGAGCATCAGGCTGGTTATCGCTAGGATACTCCATCTGCGGCCATGTTGCTAACTCACTCAACAGCTCCGGGGAATGCTCGGGTGTGCATGAAGCAAGCACAATGAATGCTACAAGATTAGAAAAGTAAAGAATAACTTTCATCTGATATCAATTCATAATCTGTCAACATATTCAAAAACGGCTCAAGATGGTCTTTGTCTTGCTCTGGAAGCATCAAACCGGCACCCATTGTATAGCTAAAGCTTGGTCCAAAGTCGATGGATTTTGCAAACCGTGCTCACAACAATCAATACATACAAATCCCCAAGCTCTCATTATCTAACGATCAATTTTTTCGTTGTTGTAATCCCATCTTTAGACACGACCATAAGATAAATTCCAGCATCGGTGAGAATGATTCTTGTCGAAGTTGTGGCTCTTTGCGAGTATATTTTTGACCCTAAGCCATTAAATACTTCAATGGCCGCACCTTCAATACCCGTTACGACAAGTCGTCCATTTGAAGGATTTGGAAACACATAAAGATTAGCAAAAATCAATTCCTTTTGTGTCATTGCAGCATTGCCTTCCACACTCTTAAAAACCTTGTTGTTTAGGTTTTTAAGAGACTGGTAAGCATCCCCTGTTTCACCATGAGAAATCGTACCCTGTGCCACTTCAATATCTCGGACGAGCTGGGCGTAATCTGCTTCTATATCTACTACTACGGTATCGCTACCTACTAATGTACCTGAAGTAGCAATAGTCTGCATGGCGTAATTCGTATTGCCCAGACCGTGCAATTCAAAAATTTGGTTGAAAGCTGAACTACCTACACCCTCCGCACAAACGAATCGATAACCTGCTGCCCATCCCCAGTGCATAGAAGGTGACTTCGGCGCCAAAGGGTGTGCTGCCGGATATGTAGAAGGATCTAGATTATTTACATCAGGAGCAACACCTACCGCAAAACGCACTGCGGTAATACTATCAAACGATAGGGCGCCCAAATCAACACTGGTCAATTCTTCTTCTAGCCCATTGATTAACAAAACTTCAGGGTAAGTAAACGTATCAGCTTGATTGTATATGATTTGAATATCGTCCACATAGTATTGAATACGGTTGAACTTGAATTGGTTCCCTAAATTATTTATGCCCAACAAAGAATCCGTTACATATTGTCCATCCATCATGTGGTGGAAATTCAATACTAGTTGTTTAGTCTGTGCAACCAAGGAAAGTGAACCAAAGACAAGTGATAGGAATAAAAATCTTTTCATAATAATTGAATTCTAGCCTACTAAAATACCAATTGGAATTCTTCGGGACTTATTAAAAGGTACAAGAATCGTACCCTTAATCAAGCTGCACAATAAGGCCTATTCCTTGACCAAAAGAGTGAATACTAACATTGTTCAAGAAGGTATTCTCTTCCCGATTATAATGACGCTTGTGTATGGTATAGGCAACCAAATCAAAGAGAAATAAAAATGACCCCTGGAGCACCATACTGTCGCCGTAACCGCAGAACATATCAGATTCATCAGGACGATTTTCAGCTTCGCCACGCAGGTATATTCCTGTTGCGATGTACCCGATATCTAATGCGGTATTAATCAAAAAAATGGATTGTGTTTTTTGCTGTTGACGTTGCATTTCAGCAGCATCCCAATCCCCTGCATTCCTCTTTGCTTTGGAGTAACCAGGGAGCGCCAGCCCAAAATTGACAGTATTCCAAATAACGTTCATTTCATGAAAGCGCTTAAAGTATTCGTCTTCGCTGGCGAAATAACATGCGCCACTCACTGCAAAATTTCCTACTGCGTAAGATCCTAAAGTCAACATTAAATTCTCGTTGATCTTGTTATACTCGCGCTTGTAATCCACAACCTGTGCAAAAGCAGATTGTGATAATAATACATAAACAAGAAGTATTGATTTTATCCTAGTCATAACTGTAAAACAAGACTTTAACAAGAACCGTTAATTTCTAAATTCAAAAAGGTCATTTCGTAAAGAGAATCATCTCGAACCTTCAAAGCTGAGGCTAAATGCTGGAGTTCCATCAATGTTACTGACATTGACATTAAATTCTATGGTAGAAGTGCCCACGAATAATCCTGATCCAGTAAAATAGTTTTCATCACCATTGTCTGGATCACTTATGAGTACAAGTGGTACATTAAATTCTGCCCTTCCGTCTAATTCAATCTGCATCTCCTTGATGAGCTCAATAGACAAAAAGTCCTCTAGCATCATAAAATTCACTCCTTGAACGTTAGTTGAGATTTTAACGGTCACCGTATCTGTGAAAGTGTCTTGGCCTTCTACCCTCGTCATCACTCCAAAGTAGTCTCCAAAGTACTTTTGCCTTTTCTCATCTTCGCAATTAATCCCTTCATACCAACTTGCACAGTCACAAATACCTTCTATACAGATACCGTCATTCAGACAAGTAACATCCTGACAAGGGTTACTAGAACAATTTGAAAAGAGAAAAGTAAGGGCGGTAAAAATAGCAAGCGACTTATTCATAAGATATTATTTTCTAGAAGTTACAATAAAAAAAACACCTGCTATTTCTAACAAGTGCTTCAAGCGGGGAGTCCAAAGAAAAGATTTTAAAAACTTTACAATCTGATTTGAGAAGACTCATTGGAGGCAAGAAATCCTATTAATAATTAAACACTTTATAGAGAGCCAGAAACACAAGTTATTGGATATAACCTATGCTACTTTCTAAACTTTAATTATAAATGGATTCTTTAATAAATTACCAAGAAGACACTCTAGTTATCTTTTTATTTTTTATTGTGATAATGACTCTTTTCGTACCCACAGAACTATTAGGTATTAGCCAATATCTTATTGAACCATCACCCAATTGATCCTTACTATGAACATCCCAAAGTTGTTGTACAATAATATTTGCTAAATCTTCGTGCATACCTACTATGAACTCAAAGTCATAGGCTGCATCCACATATTTTTTTCCATACTTTGAATAAAGTTTCTGCTTTTGCGCCAACCTCTCGGCTTCTGCAAGTTTTTCTTCTTCTTCTCTTTGAGCTTTCCGAATAGCTTGCTCTTTCTTTGCCACTTTGTGCATTTTTAAGTAAGAATCATAGAGTTGATCCAAACTATATGAGATTGCATAGGAGTACTCTTCGCTTATTCGCTCACTGCTTATTTCAAATTCCACTCCATTCTTAGAATTTAATTGAAATTTATTATCCCAAATAAGTAATCGCTTTAAATAACTGTAGAAAGCAATATCTTCCGCCTTTGAACTTTTATCTCCATAATATGTGTGTATGAAGTTATCTCTGAATCTTTTTTTACTAAACGCAGTATCGGACCTGTAATTGATATAATTATTTACTTTATACAGTGTGTCATTTATAACTACTTGCACTTGTACGTTGTTACATTTGATTTGTAATATGTCGCTTTCGAGCGGTTTATAATAACTTTTATGCTTTGGAATAAATTGAATTATATTTTGTGGAATACCACTTCCATAAATTGAATCTGTTGCTAAATGTCTTCCTTCTTCATCAAAAGCACTACTCCAATTGTCGTCTGAATAAACAAATACTTTGGATTTTTCATTTTCAAAGTCAGTTTCTATAACAATATGATGATCCGAAATGAAGTTTTTCTCAGCAAGATCTATTGCATCAGTAACCTGTTGACGAAGACCTTGAAACTGTTTTTCGGATACCGAATCTCTTGCATTCCGGTATTGTTTCTTAAACTCTGGAAACGATATTTTGAAACTTAAAAACTCGTTGAGTTTTGACTGAAATTTTTCGTAATCTAACCTCTTTTTTAAAGTTTTGGCCAAAATAAGCGCTGTTTTGGAGTCATCATTTTTAGATAAAATTTCATTACCTCTTTCTGCTCCTACGATTTTTATGACTTCTAAACTATCTTCATATCTTATTTTAGCTTTTATAGACTTATCAATTAAAATGAGTTTTTCCTTTTCAACCACAGTAACGGCAAACCCAAAAGGGTTACGGTCGTATGACTGAATTAAAAACACATCACCTAACCCCTCTATATTTACAAAATAAACGCTGTTATAATCCCAACTAGGTTGAAATCTTATACTAGTTGTGGTGGTGGTATCTAATGATATTTTTTTTCTAGAAATTTTATTTACAGGCTTGCAATACTTTAAATTATCGTTCAAACTATCATAACAGTTTGTAAAAAGCGTTTCTATTTCTTCTTTATTAAAATCTTCATTCTGTATGTATGAATACTTAATAAAGTTTTGAGAATCGTATTGCCTACCCCTTGGACCGTCTATGTAATCTTTATTGGAACAAAATCTAAGTTCTTTAAGATTCAATGGTTCAATTGGAATCAACTGCGTTGAATTCTGTGAAATACAATTGAATGTTATTGAAATAAAAAAAAGAGTAATTAATTTTTTCATTTTTTTAGTACAGTTTGATTACTGGTCTGATTAATATGAATGAGTTAAGGTTTCTTTTTTCTAGCGTCAATAAAACTTTTCACAAAGAAAATCATAGCCGAAGCTGATGTTGCAATCATAGCCAAAACTCTGATTAGGCCTAAGCCTCCAGAATTAATTGATTTTGGCAATCTCATTCCAACAAGTGCCGATAAAATTATTAGCGTCAATAAAACAGCTATATGCGCAACTAATTTATTTTGACTCTTTACCCCTTTAGAACAAACAATCAAAATAAAACCAAACACAACTGGGATTAATGCGGTGACAGAGGATGACTCAAAATATCCCCATAAACCAATAGTGATTAGTGTTATGGAATTAATCAGATTAGCCTTATATGCGTTCATAATCTTCAAATTAAATGGAATTCAAATTTACTTATAAATTGTTTATTCGTGGAGAAGAATGGAAAAGAAGTGAAGCAGTTAAATACGGAAGATTTGCCAGAATTGTGAAGTTCAGATGATTCGGAATATTACTGCGGAAGCATTATCTTGATTGATAAATAAAAGAAATAAACAATGAAAAAAGTATTATTAGTATTAAGCTTAACAGGATTATTTATCTCTTGTGCTAACCAAAATCCGCAATGTGAAACTATTGCTAATGGATTTACCTCAACAGAAGGAGAAAAAGTTACTATGGGAAGCCAAGAAAGCGTTGATATTTTTCTATCAATCGATAAAGCTTGGAATGAAAGAGATTACGATGCTATCAAATTACTAGTTAGTGATGATGCCGAATTAGTAACTGAAAAAGGAGAAGTTCTTATTGGTGCTGAAGCTTTTGCTGATTATATCGAGAAGGACTATCAAGAATCATTAAATGAAGGGCAAGAGTGGGGATGGACAATTAATTATGCTTTCGCTGTAAAGCCAACCAACTCCGATAGAGGGGAATATGTCAATGCAAGATTCACTGGTTCTTCAGGGGTTTATGAAGAGTGGTATCAAATTGCTGATGGTAAATTAATTTCTTGGCATCAAACCAAAAGAACATTATCTGCAGAATAATTAGTCTGATACCTAACTCATAGAGCCGCTTCTTAGGAAGGGGCTTTTTTTGT